>CAKUAS010000014.1 GCA_934636655.1 uncultured Oscillospiraceae bacterium | reverse complement strand
TATATGAGTAAACTGAAAAAGTATAGTTTTTCACTCGTGTTCGTTATCTGTCTGCTGTGCGTTTTCCTCTGCGGCTCTGCGCTGGCCGAGGAAACTGACAACGGTGTCAGCTATACCGAAACTCCGGTATATGTCGACGGACTGCTTTCCTGCCGCGGCTATATGATCGGCGACGACTCTTATGTCTCACTTGAAGCCGCCTGTGCGGTCCTCGGTTATGATGCCGATGTGAACTATGACAAAGAGATAAATAAACTGACCGTCGAGGTCGCCGGCATAACGATCGAAGCCGGATTTGAGGACGAGTATCTGTGCGCAAACGGCAGATACCTCTATCTTCCCGACGGCTATATGGAAGTTGACGGCACTTTCATAATCCCGAGCGAGGCTCTGGCGAAGATATTCACGTTGGATGTTTCGCGGGATGATGAGCTCGGCGCTGTCAATTTCAGCACGGCAGACGAACAGATCCTCCAGAGCGGGGATGAGTATTACAATGAGGATGATATCTACTGGATGAGCAGGATCATCACATGGGAGTCCGGTAACCAGCCCGTTGCGGGCCAGATCGGCGTCGGAAACGTTATCCTCAACCGCGCAGGCGATGCGAGATTCGGCGAAACGGTAAAGGACGTCATTTTCCAGCCGGGTCAGTTCAGCGTCGTATCCGCTGGCGCTATATACGGCGAGCCTTATGAGATAAGCGTTGTTTGCGCAAAGCTTGTATACGAGGGCTATAACACAGTCGGCGATGCGCTGTTTTTCCAGGTCGGACGATACTGGGGCAGCGGTATGATCGAGACTACGTGGCTCGGCCAGATCGGAGACCACAATTTCTTTATCTGATTGATAAACGAAAACTAATATGCTAAAATGAGTTGGGCAGCGACCCAACTCATTTTTTCTTGGAGAACATATGGAGAAGATTTTACACGACGGCTTCGAGGCGCTGGGCATCACGCCTGATGACAGAGCGATCGAAAGGCTTAAGACATATTATGAATATCTCGAGGAACGCAACCGCGTCATGAACCTTACCGCCATAAGCGGCATGGAAGATGTTGCACGGCTGCATTTTCTCGATTGTGCGGCGCTGCTAAAGGCCGGCGATTTTGACGATAAAAAGGTCATAGATGTTGGAACGGGCGCCGGGTTTCCGGGAATGGTACTTAAAATCGTGCAGCCGAGCATGGATATCACGCTGCTGGACAGCCTCAATAAGCGTATTGATTTTCTTAGTGAGACCTGCGATAAGCTTACGCTCGATGGCGTGCAGTGCGTCCACGCGCGCGCAGAAGAGATACCCGAGGAGCGGCGAGCCGCATATGATATAGCCGTATCACGCGCCGTTGCGCGCCTCGGCACGCTCTGTGAGCTGTGCCTGCCGTATCTGCGCGTCGGGGGACTGTTTATAGCCATGAAGGGTCCCGACTGTGCACAGGAGGTCAAGGAGGCCGAAAACGCCATGCACCTTCTCGGAGGCAGGCTTAAGGAAACGGTGCACTATTCGATACCGGGAACAGATATAAGCCACGCCGCCGTTGTAATAGAAAAAACAAAGCCCACGCACCCGAAATACCCGCGCAAATGGGCGCAGATAAAAAAGCAGCCGCTGTAAAAAGCATTAAAACAGCTCAGACCAAACGGTCTGAGCTGTTTTGCTTATACCGCATAGAAGAATCCGAGCATCGCGTCGATGTTATCCTCAAGCGGGGAGGACATGGTGATTATGGCTACATATTTGCCGGCCTTGACGAAGGCCTGAAGCTGATACACATCGCTGCCGT
The DNA here is from genome assembly GCA_934636655.1 of uncultured Oscillospiraceae bacterium. Taxonomy (GTDB): domain Bacteria; phylum Bacillota; class Clostridia; order Oscillospirales; family Oscillospiraceae; genus F23-B02. Next base: position 53,376 of record CAKUAS010000014.1, on the reverse strand, counting down.
TTATCGTGCTGTGGATGAGTATGCCGGCGTGATCCGCCCCGGCAAACTCGACGACTACCTGCTCGCAGGACTGAACGTCCATGGAAGCCGCCGCGAGCTGCTCCGGCATGACCTCTGCGGTCTGCTCGGCTATCGCGTCCTCATCGAGCAGTGCGCCGTACGCCGCGCCGATGTTCTGAACTATGACGTTCATGTTTGTGACGCCGTCGTAGAAATAAGTCATCATGTCATAGAACATGTCGGCCTTCAGAAGCTCATCCTTTAAGTTTTCATCGTCTACGAGATCGGCCGTGGCCTGCACCATACTCAGAAGCTGATCCTCGGTGGCGTAGGTCCACAGCTCGCCAAGCTCACAACCGAAGCCGAAGTAGCTGTTTTCGTACCTGCCGCCGCTGACGCTGCCGAGCTCAAGCTCCTTTTCGGGAGCGGCCGTCTGAGTTACCTTTGGCTCTGTTTTGCCCTTGACATCGTCATTGCCCGTGCAGGCGCACAGGCTGAATACCATGACGAGCGCCAATATGAGCGCGAGTGTTCTTTTACCTTTCATCTTCATCCTCCTGTTTTAAATTTATCTCTTATTCGTAGTCGCCGCCGCCGATGAACTCGCGTATAAGCGCGTCGGGGGCAACATATTTCTCGTCTATAACGCCGAAGAGCTGAAGCGCCGGAAGGACCGTGCGCAGCTCATCATATCGCTCGATGCCCTCGGGGATCGAGGAGAAAAGATCGGTCGCGGTTTCGTTCATTACGGCCATCTCGTAGGGGAATGCCGAGTCGAACATGAAGTTCGCCTTGTTTTTGAACGGTGAAATGTAGGACTTTTCTCCTCTTCGTACATTTGCCCACATTTTAAGTGTCTGCGAAGGATCCGCGCCGCGGAAGTTATAGTCGCGTACAGTGCGGCGCACGAGTCTGAACCACGTTCCTTTGAAGCAGACCTCGCCGTTAAATACAACATTACTGCGTGCGGATATGTACAGCTTAAACGCATCCGGGTGTTTTTCCGTTATCATATCATTGAGCGCGTGTATGCCCTCGAAAACAACTATCTCGTCCTTTTTGAGCTTTATGGACTTCGACGGCTCAAGCACGCGCATCTGACGCGAAAATTCGTACTTGGGAACGAATATGCGCTTGCCTTCGGCGAGCATGGTAAAATGTTCGTTTAACAGCTCCATGTCGAGGCACAGGGGGGATTCGAGGTCAATGTCGCCCTCGGGCGTTCTCGGCGCTGTAACGGGGTCAACGGATTTAAAATAATCGTCCATGCCGACATAGTGCGCATGGACGCCGCGGCGCTCAAGCTCCTCGCTTATCTTGCGTGCGGTCGTCGTCTTGCCCGAACCGGAGGGACCGGACATCAGAACGATGGGGCTGCGGCGGCTGTTTTCGATGATCTTATCCGCCGCGTCTTTGACGCGGTTTGCGTACACCTCGTCGCACTCTTCAATGAAGCCTTTGGGGTCGGCCACCGTGCGGAAATTGATTTCTTTCAGGTCAAATGCCATTATTCTTGCTCTCCTTATTGTAGAAGTCTATTATACCCTGCTTATCATCGCAGGTCTTTTGTATACCGGATATGTATTCCGAAGGGTACTTGGGCGCGAAAAAGCGAATGTTGCGGCCGCCGGTGGGGGAGATGAGCTTTGTAGAGCCTCCGCCGCCGAGTGCGACGATGGAGCACAGCTCCTCCATTATGCATATGTTGTAGATATTCTCGCTGCCAGGCTTTGCCCAGCCGACATTTTCAAAGCCGCCGGACATGAATTTCTGCCTGTAAAGATAATACGGCGCCCATCCTCCATGCCGAAGCCTTTCGACTGCCGTGTCAAGCATTTTACCGACCTCGGCCTCGTTTGGTATCGCGCTGCCCTCCAATGTTATGCGTGAGCCTTTTTTTAGCGACAGCGTGTGAACTGTTATGTTCTCAGGCTCGAGGTCTATAACTGTGTCGAGCGTTTTCTCGAAGCCCTCGGCGCTGTCGGCCGGAAGTCCGGCTATGAGATCCATGTTTACTGCCATGCCGCCGACCCTGCGCACCGCCTCGAGCGCGTCGATTATGTCCTGCGCCGAATGTTTGCGGCCTATAACGTTCAAAACTTCGTCGCTCATCGTCTGGGGATTTACGCTTATCCTGTCAACGCCGTGCGCCCGCAGGGTGCGCAGCTTATCTTCCGTTATCGTGTCCGGCCGTCCGGCCTCAACGGTGTATTCGCGCAGCTGGGAAAGGCCAAAGCACGCCTCTATGCTTGAACACAGCCTGTCAAGCTGCTCGGCGCTCAGTGTCGTTGGCGTTCCTCCGCCCATATAAATCGATATGACCGAAAGGCCCAGCTTATTTACAGACTCGGCCGCGGCATCTATCTCCTGCATGAGCGCATCCATAAACGGGGGTATGAGCTTCATGCTTTTTTCGACCGACTGACTGACAAAGCTGCAATACGAGCACCTTGTAGGGCAAAACGGTATACCGACGTACAGACATATATCTCGCTCACCGAGGCTTTCTATGACGCTTTCCGTTACGAGCGCCGTGTCGCGGCAGAGCACGGCTCTCGGCTCGGTGACATCATAGTCGGCAATGAATTTTTTGAGCGCAGAGTCCGCGCTCTTTCCGTCAAGCTCCTCGCGGAAAAGCTTTCCGGGTCGTACGCCCGTTAGCATGCCCCATGCCGGACGCTTGTGTCCCGCCCGTCGGGCGGCGCGGTAAAACGCGGTTTTTATTATGCGGCTGCAAAGCTTGTCGCGTGCGATATCGTCTGTCATAAGCTCGGTTTTCACGGAGCTTTTCGCCTTGAATTCTTTGCCGTTTAAAATAAGACGGCAGCTTGCCGTCGTGTACGTTTTGCCATGCGACAGCCGCAGCTCGACTCTGTCGCCCTCGGGCTTACCTTCAGGGTATTCAGGGCGCTCTGTCGGGTAGAGCGAGAGCAGCATCTGCTCGGCTGCGTATTTATAATCATGTCCGTAAAAATAAAGTCTCACGGCGCATCTCCTTGAACGATAGTAATTAAAAATTATATCATAGATGCAGGACTATTACAACGATTTGAAAGAATACCTGCAAAAACAATTTTAGAGTTGTAATCGGGCTGATACTTTGTTATAATTTAATATCTATAAGTATTTATACTTCAGAACGGAAGCGAAAGATGAAAAATTCACAGAGACTTTTTGAACCGAATACAAGACCGTTCGTGTTTTTCCTGATCGTGTTCGCGGTGGCGACGCTGGTACTTAAAAATTACTATCTTGCCGCGGCAGAGGGAGTAGTTATCCTCGGCCTTATCATCTACTCGTTGATCACACGCTCGCGCAGAAGAAAGGCGCTGCTTGCGTATATCGAGTCTGTCACATACGATGCGGAAACGGCCAAGAACAATACCCTTTTGAATTTCCCTCTTCCCATCGTCGTTTTCAGACTGGATGACTCGCGCATCATCTGGGGCAACGAGATGTTCTTTTCCATAAGCGGCCTGTCCGGTTCAAGAACGGATATAAGCCTTGCGGAGCTCATTCCCGAGTTTTCCGGCAAGTGGCTCATGGAGGGCAAGACGAAAAGCCCCGATCTTTTTGAACTCAAGGGCAGAAAATATCAGATTTGCGGCAATATTGTACGCTCCGGCGGAGGCGGAGACGGCGACCAGCACTTTATGGCGATAGCCTATTGGATCGACGTTACCGAGTATGAAAATATTCGCGATGAGCACGAACTTTCTAAGCCGGTTGCCGCGATACTGACGATAGACAACTACGAAGAGCTTATGAAAAACCAGCCAGAGCGAGTCAGAAACGATCTGCGCGACGCTGTCGGCGATAAGCTCGACCAGTGGGGCGCGGATACGAACGGTATCATAATCCGCTTTGACCGCGACCGTTATCTCTTCCTGTTTGAAGAGCGCTATATGCAGGGCATCCTCGAAAAAAAGTGCGATATCTTAAACGAGGTGCATCAGGTCGTAAGCCCGAGCGGCATACATGCGACGCTGTCCATAGGCATCGGCCGAAACGGTGAGAACCTCAGTGAGGCGCTTCAGTTTGCTTCTTTGGCTGTTGAAATGGCGCTCTCTCGCGGCGGCGATCAGGCTGTTATAAAGAACAAATTCAGCTTTGATTTCATCGGCGGCAAGGCCGGCGAGGTAGAGTCGAGCAACAAGGTTCGCTCACGCGTTATGGCAAATGCGTTGGAATCGCTTATAAAGGATGCGTCGCGCGTCCTCGTCATGGGACACAAGTTCAGCGATATGGACAGCATCGGAGGCGCCGTCGGCGTGTGCAGCCTTGCACGCAAAAACGGCAAGAGCGCGCTGATCGTTGCCGATACGGAAAAAAGCTCGGCAAAGCCGCTTATAAAGCTTCTGCGAGAAAGCCCCGAGTACAAGGAGGCGTTTATAAGCGCCCAGGAGGCTATCATGATAGCCGACGGCAAGACGCTGCTGGTCGTTGTCGATACCAACCGTCCCGAACAGGTCGAGGATCTGCGTCTTTTGCAGTCGTGCAACCATGTTGCGGTCATTGATCATCACCGCCGCGCCGCTACTTACATAGACAGGGCAGACCTGAGCTTTATAGAGCCCTACGCCTCGTCTGTGTGCGAGCTTATGACGGAGATACTCGAAATGTGCAGCGATGAGCCCAAGCTCCTGCGCTGCGAGGCCGAAGCCATATTGGCCGGCATCGTCCTTGATACGAAAAGCTTCACCATGCGCACGGGCGACCGTACATTCGATGCGGCCGCATATCTGCGCCGCGCGGGAGCGGATACCGTGGCCGTTAAAAAGCTCATGCAGAACGGCATGGAGCAGACTGTTGCAAAATATAAGATACTCCAACGTGCGAAACTTTACCGCAGCATCACGGCCATTGCCGTGCCGGAAACGCCGCAGAACAGGATCGTTGCCGCTCAGGCGGCGGACGAGCTTCTTAACGTCGCCGGAGTTGACGCGTCCATGGTCATGTATCCGACCGAGGACGGCGGCGTGTTCGTCTCTGCGCGCTCTATCGGCGAGGTGAACGTTCAGCTCATAATGGAAAAACTCGGCGGCGGCGGAAACCGCGCGGCTGCCGCGGCTCAGATAAACGGGCTGACGCTGGATCAGGCGGTCAAAAAGCTGTATGCCGCCATAGACGAGTATATTGATTCGTGATTCGTTCACGGGAAAGGAATAAGTTATGAAAGTCATATTCAATGTTGATGTAAGAGGTCAGGGCAAGAAGGGCGAACTGAAGGAAGTCTCCGACGGTTATGCGCGCAATTACCTTCTGCCGCGTAAGCTCGCAAGCGAAGCGACGACCGACAATATAAACGCTCTCAAGCTCAAGGAAAAAGCAAAGGCCGCTCAGATGGCACGCGAAAAGGCCGAGGCCGAGGCAAACGCAAAGAAGCTCGGTGAGATCACCGTTACGGTGCGCGCGAAGGCCGGCGACAAGGGCAAGCTCTTCGGCTCCGTCACCTCACAGGAGATAAGCGACGCTCTCAAGCAGCAGCACGGCATCGAGATCGAGAAAAACAAGATCGTTCAGCCCGAGCCCATAAAGACCTTCGGCTCGTTCCAGGTCAAAGCAAAGCTCGGTTATGAGATATCCGGCACGATAAACGTGCTCGTCATCGAAGCATAAGAAGAGTATTTTAGTAAGCGGCAGGAGTTAAAGCATGGAAGAATTATTGGGCAGACAGGCGCCGCACTCGGCAACGGCCGAGCAGGCGGTCATAGGCTCGATGCTGATAGACACGCGGTGTATCCCGGACGTTATTGAACGTCTGCGCGGCGCGGAGTTCTATATAAAGCAGAACAGAGATATATTTGAAACTATCTACGCCATGTTCTCCTACGGACAGACCATAGACCCCGTCACGGTCCTCGACCAGATGAAGGTGCGCGGAGTGTACAGCGAGGCGAGCACCGAGTATATTGCCGAACTCATGCGCATAACGCCGACGGCGGCAAATGTTCTCGAATACGCCGCAATCGTGCGCGACAGGGCGCTGCTCAGAAACCTCGCGTCTGCGGCAGACGAGATAAATAATCTTGTCTACGAGGGTTCGGGCGAGGCGGAGAATATCCTCGAAGCGGCGGAGAGCAAGATATACGCTCTGCGTCAGGGACGCAATATCGGCGGACTTCTGCCGATATCCACCGTCGTTCAGACCGTGTACGAGAATATATCCGAAGCCGCGTCCAGCGGCAAGACCATACCCGGCCTTTCCACGGGACTGAAGGATCTTGATAAGTTTATCCTGGGCCTGAATAAGGGCGAGCTTATCCTCATTGCCGCGCGTCCCGCGATGGGTAAAACAAGTATTGCCCTTAATATCGCGATGGACGTTGCGAAAAATTCGGACAAGACCGTTGCTGTATTCTCACTGGAGATGAGCCGCGAGCAGCTTGTAAGCCGCCTTCTCGCGCGCGAGGCATCCGTTCCGTCGCAGAATATGCTGACAGGGCAGCTTAGCCCCGACGAGTGGCGCCGCCTTGCCTCCGCAGCTCAGATGGTCAGCGCGACCGATATGCGCATTGACGATAACTCCATGCTTACCGTTGCCGATATGAATGCCCAGTGCCGCAGATTATCCAATCTCGGCCTTGTCGTCATCGACTATTTGCAGCTCATGCAGTCGGCCGGCGGCAAGAGCAGTTATAATGAAAACCGCCAGCAGGCGGTCAGCGATATAAGCCGTATGCTAAAGATCATGGCGAAGGAACTCAATGTTCCCGTCATATGCTTAAGCCAGCTAAACCGTGCCGCCGTCGGCAGAAGCGATAAGCGTCCCATGCTTAACGACCTGCGTGATTCCGGCGCCATCGAGCAGGATGCAGACGTTGTCATCGGCCTGCACCGTGAGGGCTATTACGATCAGGAAAGCTCCGACCCGTACCTTGCAGAGGCAATAGTCCTCAAAAACCGCAAGGGACAGACCGGCACCGTGTATCTGCAGTGGCTGCCCGAGTTTACGAGCTTCGGCAACCGCTCGGCAAAAACCGATGACGATTATTGATTTTGTAAAAGAAAATGCGCTGCTGTCGCCAGGCGACCGTGTCCTGTGCGCCGTCTCCGGCGGAGCGGATTCCATGTGTATGCTGCACTATCTGACGGAGAATGCAGCAAAGCTCGGCATCACCGTGTGCGCCGCGAGCTTTGACCATATGCTGCGCGGTGAGGATTCGGCCTCCGATTGCCGCTTTGTCGCCGAATGGTGTAAAGAGCACGGCATAGAGTGTCTGACCGGCAGCGGCGATGTCAGAGCCTGCGCAAAAAGCGGCGGCCTGAGCGAGGAGGAAGCGGCGCGTTCCCTCAGATATGAGTTTTTAGATGATACTGCGAAAAAGCTCGGCTGCAATGTGATTGCGACAGCGCATAACGCAAACGATAACGCCGAGACGCTGCTGCTTAACCTCACTCGCGGCGGCGGCCTGAAGGGTCTGTGCGGAATACCGCCCAGGCGCGGCAATATAGTCCGCCCGCTGCTCGGAACGACCCGTAGCGAGATCGAAGAGTACAACACGGCGCACGACATCGAATATGTAAGCGATAAAACGAATTTCAGTGATGATTACACGCGCAATGTTATCCGCCACCATGTAACGCCGGTGCTCGAGAGCATAAATCCCGCATTTTTTGAAGCCTGTTCGCGTACAGTGCAGCTTCTCAGGGAAGATGAGGCGTGCCTTGGGGGGATGGCGCAAAAAGCGTATGATACGCACTACAGGTCCGGCGCATTTCCGGCGGATGTGCTCCTTTCGCTCCCTAAACCGGTGGCGATGCGTGTCCTGCGTCTTATCTGCGGCAGATCACTGAACTTTACCCACGCGCAGGCGGTGTATAATATAGCATCGTCGACAGAGTTTAAGCGCACCGATATAAGCGGTATGCGCGTTGTCTGCGATAGAGGCATTCTGTATTTCGGCAGAGATGAGAGCTCTGCTATCGATCCTGTGCAGCTCACGATAGGTTCGTCTCAGCTCATTTGCGATGGTGAATTTGAGGTAAAAAGCGAGATAATTGAATTTTGCAGCGAAATTTTCAGATCATTTAATATTTTGTACTTTAATTACGACAGTATTTGTGGTAGCATATCCCTTACGTCACGAAGACCGGGCGATAAAATACGCATTTTCGGCAGAGGGTGCACAAAAAGCCTCAAGGATCTTTTCTCTGAGGCAAAGCTCTGTTCAGCCGAACGCGATCGGACACCGGTACTTCGCGACGCAAAAGGCGTCATAGCCGTTTACGGTTTCGGCGCCGCTGAAAGATGTATTGCACGACCCGGAGATAAGGTCATTCGGGTAACAATAAATAAAACCAACCGTACGGGGGACAATTGAAAGATGAGAAACGATATAGAGAGAGTGTTCTTCACGGCAGAGGAGATCGAAGAAAAGGTCGCCGCTCTCGGCGAGCAGATATCCAAAGACTTCGAGGGTAAAAACCCGCTGTTTGTCGGCGTTTTGAAGGGCTGCTTTGTTTTCATGGCCGACCTCATGCGCCATGTCAGCATACCGTGCTCGATGGATTTCATGGCCGTTTCGTCCTATAAGGGCGGCACGAGCTCGACGGGTGCTGTCGAGATCCAGAAAGATCTCGGCCAGAATATCGAAGGCCGTCACATCATAATCATCGAGGATATCCTCGACAGCGGCAACACTCTTAACTATTTACAGAGCTATCTCATGACGAGGAAGCCCGCTTCCATAACCATCGCAACGCTTATGGATAAGCCCTCTCGCAGAGTTGCTCCCGTTTATGCAAAGTATTCATGCTTTGAAGTGCCCGATGAATTCGTTGTCGGCTATGGTCTCGATTATGACGAGCTATACCGCAATCTGCCCTTTATCGGCGTGCTCAAGCCCGAGATATATACGAAATAATTCAGGCACGGATGAAATGCTTCCTGTCTAAAAGGACGTGATTAATTGAAACCTCAGCGCAACAGAGCGAGAGATATAGGCTTTTATGTTCTGATACTGGTGCTGCTTGCATGCACTCTGTTCACTCTGCTCAATCAGGAACCTGAGAACGAACTCAGCTATGCTCAGGTCAAGGATCTTTTCAAGGAGGAAAAGGTTCAGGAATTCACCTATAACGGTTCGAAGAATATCCTTGAGATGAAAGTCCGGGATTCAAGCGCCCAAGGGGGCACTAAAACCGTTTATTATAAGATGTACAGCTTCTCGCTGTTTTATGAAGAGTTCGGCGAGCTTATAGACCAGCAGTACGACAAGGGCATCATCAAGGATTATCAGATCGAGCCCGTACAGTCGACCTGGTGGCTGCAGCTTATCCCGTATGTCCTGTTCATCGGCTTCATGGTGTTCTGGATCGTCATGATGCAGCGTGCTCAGGGCGGCGGGGGCGCAGGCGGCGCGATGAAGTTCGGCAAGGCCAGAACGCGCCTCGGCAGCGAGGAGAAAAACCGCAAGACGTTTAACGACGTTGCGGGTGCCGATGAGGAAAAGGCAGAGCTTCAGGAGCTTGTTGAGTTCCTAAAAGATCCGAAATCGTTTACGAAGATGGGTGCGAGAATACCCAAGGGCGTTCTGCTCGTAGGCCCTCCGGGAACCGGTAAGACCCTGCTGGCAAAGGCTGTCGCCGGTGAGGCGGGCGTGCAGTTCCTGTCCATTTCCGGCTCGGACTTTGTCGAGCTGTATGTCGGCGTCGGCGCATCGCGTGTGCGCGATCTGTTTGACCAGGCAAAGAAGGTAGCTCCGGCTATCATATTCATTGATGAGATCGACGCTGTCGGCCGTCAGCGCGGCTCCGGCCTCGGCGGCGGACACGACGAGCGCGAGCAGACCCTCAACCAGCTGCTTGTTGAGATGGACGGCTTCGGCAACAACGAGGGTGTCATCGTCATGGCGGCTACAAACCGCGCGGATATCCTCGATAATGCACTTCTGCGTCCCGGCCGCTTTGACCGTCAGGTCTATGTCGGCATGCCCGATATAAAGGGCAGGGAGGCGATACTCAAGATCCACGCGCGCGGCAAGCCCCTGGGCGACGATGTTGACCTTAAGTCGCTTGCCAAGGGCACGCCCGGCTTCTCCGGCGCTGACCTTGAAAACCTCATGAATGAGGCGGCGCTGCTGGCAGTTCGCCGCAAGCATCGCTTCATTACCATGTCCGACTGCGACGAGGCTATACTCAAGGTCGAGATGGGCCCCGAGAAGAAGAGCCGCAAGATGTCGGACAAGGCAAAGCGCCTGACCGCCTACCATGAGTCCGGCCACGCGATAGCCTCGAAGTTCCTGCTGCACACGGATCCTGTACACTATATAACCATCATCCCGCGCGGCATGGCCGGAGGCTTCACGCTGTACCGCCCCGACGAGGATGCGGAGGACTTCACCTCCAAGGCTCAGATGTTTGAGCGTATCGTTTCCTGCCTTGGCGGCAGAATGGCAGAGAAGCTGTTCCTTGACGATATTTCGACCGGCGCGTCCGGCGATATCCAGCAGGCGACGAGCATCGCCCGCAATATGGTAACGCGCTACGGCATGAGCGAAAAGCTCGGCCCCATCCAGTATGACAGCTCCGACCACAGCATTTTCATCGGCCGCGATTTCGGCCAGACCAAGAGCTACTCGGAAGAGACTGCTGCTCTTATCGACGAAGAAGTCAAGCGCATTTTCGACGAAGCCGCGGCACTGTGCGAGAAGATACTCACCGAGCACCGTGATACGCTTATCGGTGTTGCCGAGTATCTGCTTGAGAATGAGTCGATGGATCGAGAGACCTTCGATTACTACTGCGAGCACGGAACTTTCCCTGAGCCGAAGCCCGCGCCTGCCATGCAGGACGATACGATAGAGCGTCCGGCGCGCAAGATCGCCCGTTTTGACGATCCCCCCACACAGGATGCCTCAGCCGGTATGGCCGACGAGCCTGACGACAAAAAAGACGAATAAAAAGTAAAGCCCCCGTCCTCGGACGGGGGCTTTTTCACTAGGTAGTATGAGGCAACTTGAAAAATGAAGCCTAGTATTATTTCACAAAATAGTCAAGCATTTTTCGTGTAATATCACAGTTGAAATGTTACTTTCGATTTTGTATCATTTATGTATAAATCGTTTCCAAACGAAACAAAATGAGAATGATATAAAGGAAAAGAAACAATGAAAAGAGAAAAAACGGTAAAACTATTGTGCGTAGCGATCATACTTGCATTGATAAGCTGCATAGGAGCATCCGCGCTGCAAACGGACTTTGGTAAGGTTGAGGTCAGTGAGATTAAAATCTCCTGTGATGATGGTAAATGGATAACAGGAACTTTGTACCGACCTCTTACCGCAACATCGGAAAATCCTGCACCTATGGTCATTGCCTGCCATGGATATCTGAATAATAGCGAAATGCTGGGTGGAATTTCTATTGAACTTGCAAGGCGAGGTATAAGTGTGATATCCATGGATGCATATTTCCATGGTGATTCAAGCGGAACAGATACAGATGTTATAAATTCCTGCATGGCTGACGGGACCGGAATGATACCTATGGTAGAATATGCATACAATTGTCTTGACTATGTTGACAAGAGCAGGATTGGTGTATTTGGCCATTCCATGGGAGGCATGAACGTTTGGATGACCTGCATCAATTATGGTACTCAGTACTATGAAGCGCTGGCGGCGGCCATGGAGCCGACATCCGATGGCGGTGAAGAAATAACGGAGGAGGAAATAGCAGCAGCCGAGTCACTAAGCAAGGTCAGTGCTGGTCTTGCCTCCGGATTCATAGCGCTCTCGAATGAGCAGATGTGTTCAGCTCTTAATTGTAATTTCGGCATCAATTACTCTTATTACGATGAAGGAAATGCTGTTTCCGGAGACATGAGCGGAGACCGGGAAGAGTCTCTTGCGTTAATCAATTCAATATTCAATGACGGGGAGAAAATAAACGACGTAAAAACAGGGGAATACTATGGAGCAGCCGAAGAAGGCACTCTTCGCGTGGTTTATAATCCAAAAGTAACTCACGAGACACAGCATTTTTCAAAAACAGCGATCGCTCAGGACATAGATTTCTTCACGAAATCATTTGGTATCAATAATGCTATCGATTCTGCAGATCAGATATGGCTGCTCAAGGAAGTATTCAACGCTGTTGGACTTATTGCCTGCTTTATAGCCATTGTTCCTATAGGTACTCTGCTTCTCGGGACTAAAGCATTTGAAAGTCTCAAATGCGAAGCGGTAGAAGCTCTTCCGACTCCGAGAACAGCAAAGGGTAAGGCTTTCTTCTGGGGAGGCTGGGTACTGTCCTGGTTGATCTCCTGGTTGACATTTATGCCGTTAACCACTTTGGATACAAAGCTGTTTACTGCGACAGCGTCTATGCAGACCACTAGCATCTTCCCTCAGCAGACGCAGAATAATATTATGATTTGGGCTGTGTTCAACGGAATTGTCGGAATAATTCTCTTCATACTATCTTACAGGCTTAACGGTAAAAAGAACGGCGTAACAGTTAAACAACTGGGAATTAAAACGAATTTCAAGGAATTTGTAAAGACGCTGGCTCTTGCGTGCTGCATCTTTATCGGTTTCTATGCATTTGTATTCGTTGCAAGGTATTTCTTTGACACAGACTACAGATTCTACACTATTGCCATCTGCGGATTTACCCCGGATAAGCTTCTTGTGGCCTTGGAATATATCCCGTTTTTCTTTATATTCTTTGCAGCCAACGCTATTCTTACTAACAGTGTGAACCGAATTTCTGGACAGAATGAAAAACTGAATGTGCTCCTGTGTGGTCTTGGAAATTGCCTTGGTGTACTTATGGTAAATATTATCCAGTATGTTAAGCTGTTTAGCACCGGAGTGGCGATGTATGTTGATACACGCCTTTATCCGATGGCGGCTATCCCACTTATACTGCTCCTGTTTGTTGCCGCATATGTCAACAGAGGCTTTTTTAAAGCCACGGGCAAGGTTTGGCTGGGAGCGCTGGTCAATACATTTATAATCGTTATGATCAGCGTAGCAAATACGGCGACTCTGCTGGCATTCTAACAATTAAAGCTCAGTTACTACCTCACCCTGATGCGCTTTGACGGACAGGGTGGGGTACTTGCTTTTTTTCGGCGTATTTGCTAAACTGAATAAAAAGTATGTATCAGGGAGAATGCAATGTCGCTGGAATGGCTTGGAACACATAAAGAATTTATATCTGAACTTATGCGCTTCGGCAACGCTTATGCGCTTAACTATAATACTGAAAGAGACCTTGGACTTGATGTGAAACTTTCAGCATCTGAGGTTCAGATGATGGAATGTGTTATGAACAGCGAGGATAAGTATCTTAAAATGGCGAAAATTGCCGCTCAAATGGGAATCCCCAAAAGTACATTTTCTAAAAATATAAAGAAAATGGTGGACAAAGGGCTTATTGAAAAATATCACATGAGCGATAATAAAAAAGAAATCATCGTAAGGGTTTCCGATTACGGCAGACAGCTATATGAAAAGTACTGCGAAATTGTTATAAGAAGCTTGTATGGAGAAGTTTTTCGCCGATTGGATGAGCTTCCGTCCGAGTGCGAGGCTAAGGTTACTGAGATTATATCCATTATAGCCCAAGAGAACAGCCGCACTGCAAAGCCGAAATTAGAGAGAATTGATTGAGATGATTTGCTTTCAGATACGCAAACATGCCGCAGGGGTAAACGACCCGGCACGCAGTCTGTATGCTTGCAAATTGGCAGTGTTATGAAAAACTTACGAAAACTTATGCGCATGTTTGAGTTAACTGTGAATTTAAGGCGTGAGCAAGTGGATCTATCATAACACAGCCGATAGGCTATAAGGGAAGGGTGAAGTTGAACTCAATAAAATACACCGCCCCGCATGGAATCCATGCGGGGCTTTTCATATCAAATTACAACGGTGAAGCAGCTGCCGATGCCGGGGGAGGAGGCTACACTCACAGTGCCGCCGTGCAACTCGGCGATCTCTTTTACGAGCGGAAGTCCGAGTCCGCTGCCGGCATTTTCGCTTCGCGAAGCGTCTGCCTGCCAGAAGCGCTGCCACGCTTTTTCCTGCTCCTCGGTCGTCATGCCGATGCCATCATCGCGCACACTGAGCTCCGTCTTGCCGTTTACGCTGTGCAGTGTGAGCCAGATTCCGCCGCCCTCCTTGCCGTAGCGATAGGCGTTTTGCAGCAGATTTTGAACAAGGCTTGCAAAAAGCTGTGTATTAAAGCGCGCTTTTATTCCATCGGCTATATCTGTGTGCAGACTTATGCCGCGCCTGTCCTCGGGCATATAGTCCTCGCAGACCTCTCGCACGAGCTCGGACAGATCGCCCTCGGCGAGTGGATAGCGCTCCGTACCCTGCTGCAGCCGCGTCAGGCTGAGCAGGTGGCTGACCAGCGAGGACATGTTGTCGGCCTGCTCGTCAATTACATCAAGCGTTTCGAGAAACTCCTCGCGCGTAAAATCCTTACGCCTTGCGCGGCCGCAGCTTGCTTTTATGACGGTTATTGGCGTGCGCAGCTCGTGCGACGCATCGGAGGTAAACTGCTTTTCCGCGGAAAACGAGCGCTCAAGCCTGTCGAACATGCCGTCAAAGGTATCCGACAATGCTGTCATCTCCGAAGGGCCACTGCGCAGAGCTATGCGCTGGGAAAGATCGTTCCCGTCGTTTATCGAGTTTGCCGTTTGCGTTATTTTCTCTACGGGATCGAACGCGCGCTTTGATATCATCCATCCGCCGAGGATACTGACTATAAGCATGACCGGCAGCAGCATAAGGGTCATAACCATTATTGTGTGCGCCGTGCCGGAATCGTCGTTTTCCGGAACTATGCCGCGTATCCAGACCGGTTGGCCGTCAAAAGTCTCAAGCTGTGCGTCGTATACGTAAAACTCGTCGCCGTCAAGAGAGATAGTCTGCACCTTGTATTCATCAAACGGGATATCCGATGGATTCAGTCCGTCGACCGTTATGCCGCGCAGGAGGGAGCCGCTCTCGTTATAAAACGCGCAGTAGACGCCGCGAATGTAGAAGTCGACATCATCCCATGCGATTTCACTGCGTTCGGTCTCAAACCTGTGCTCGTTGTTCATGACAGTTTCGATGAGCCGATCGGGCGAATCGTCAATGAGTCCTTTCTCGTCGACCCAGAGGATAAAAACGACCATGACGATCGACAAGAGCAGCATCATGACGGCGATCCAAACCGTAAGTCTGAGCTTGGCGGACATCCTCAATCCTCCCTGAGTACCCAGCCTATGCCCCAGACGGTATGGATGAGCTTTTTGGCATAGCCGTCGTCGATCTTTTTGCGAAGATAGCCTATATAAACGTTTACGACGTTCGATCCGCCCTCGTACTTGTAGTTCCAGAGGTTGTTTTCGATTTGCTCGCGAGAGAGCACCATGCCCTTGTTGCGGATCATGTACTCAAGCAGGGAGTACTCCTTAGCTGTGAGGTCAATATTCCTGCCGCCGCGAGTGACCTGCTTTGCTGAGATATCGACCCTGAGGTCTGCAAGCTCGTACACGTTCGAGCGGTTATCGCCGCTTTTGCGGGCCATGACGTGTATAACCGCGATGAGCTCACGGAAATCAAAGGGCTTTACCATGTAGTAGTCGCCGCCGGATTCGAGACCGCGCACTTTGTCCGACACGCTGTCGCGCGATGTGAGGTACACGACCGGCGTTTTGCAGCCGTTTTCACGTATCCTGCGGACAAATTCAAAGCCGTCCATCTTCGGCATCATTATATCGAGCACTATAACGTCATATTCCGCGCACTCGCAAAGCTCCAGCGCCTCAAGTCCGTTGAAGCAGGAATCTACGCTGTATCCCTCGTCGAGTATCGCCTCGGATATCATTCTGTTAAGGTGCCTTTCATCTTCAACGACAAGTGTTCTCATATCATTTCTCCTCCCGTTTTCCACTATTTTATTTGTGAAAAAATATATTGTCAATGCTCTCTAATTAATTTATAATAATTATGGCGTAATGTAACTATGGGTCATTGTAATGACTATGGATTTCTACGCGCTTTATCCATTTAGAATATCCTCAAGGAGGAAAAGAGCATGAAAAACAGCTTTAAAAGAGTGCTGAGCATGTTCCTGTGCCTGACTATGGTGCTGGGACTGTTTTGCTTCGTTCCGGAAGCTTCGGCACTTGACAGCAGCGGCTATGAATGCACAGGTTCTGTCGAGCAGCTTTTAAAAGGCAGTACCGATGCGGTCGCGGGGCAAAACTATCGCATCGTCAATAACGACGATATCATAGCTCTTGCAGACTATGTTGCCGCCGGCAGAAATACGAAGGGCGTCACTTTCTATCTGAAAGCGGATGTCGACATGCGGCGCAACACATGGAACGGCATCGGTACGTCGCAGTACGCCTTTGAAGGTACGCTCGACGGCTGCGGCTATGCTGTTGTCGGGCTGATAACATATCTGTTCAAGAACGCAGGCTCAAATGCGGTCATAATGAACCTCGGCGTAAACGGCGTTTCTAACGGCGCAGACGCTGCCGGTATCGCATCGACTCTGTCCGGCAAGATCGTAAACTGTTGGAGTGCCGTTCGCGTAAACGGTACCGGCAATAACGGCGGTCTTGCGGCTATCGTAAACGGCGGCAAGATCATAAACAGCGCAAACTACGGTAATGTCAGCGGCACGGGCAATGTCGGTGCTATAGCCGCAAAAGTCATGGGCGCCGAAATAAGCTGTGCATACTATACCTATTACAGCGCTGATAGCGATATCGGCAGTAAGGACTCGGCAAGCAGCATTGATACGATGCGATTTGCATCAAGCCCCACGATGTGCCCGACCGAAGCCGAAAAGACCGTTGGAAATGTCACGAGCAGTGATCTTCTTGAGCTGCTCAACGCATGGATCTCGGCCGACAGCGGCACGAGATGGCGCAAGTGGGTGTTTAACACCGATGCCGACAGTATCGACCGTGTCGGCGGTAAGTACCCAATGCAGGCATACCCCGGTTATACTTCGGAAACTCCCGTTTATAAAGACAGCGTCCCCATGGAGACGCTCTACGAATCCGGCACCGACGCGCAGTCCGGTATCTGCTACAGCATAAGCGATGTAAAAGAGCTTGAAATGCTCGCAAAGTTCGTAAACGAGGGACATAATACCGAGGACGCGACTTTCTTCCTTACGGCTGACCTCAGCATCGTGGTAAACGGCTCGTTCTATAAGGGCGAGAGCTGGGTGCCTATCGGCAGCAGCGAGACCAACAGCTTCAAGGGCGTTTTTGACGGCCAGGGCTTTGTCATAAACGAGCTCATCATCAATAAGAGCAACGATCCGACCGGACTTTTCGGCTATGTAAACAGCACTAAGGCGGTCATCAAAAACGTCGGCGTCGGCGGCGGCATAACCGCAAACGACTACGCTGGCGGCATCGTCGGCTTCCTGAGAGCGGGCACGGTCGAAAACTGCTGGGTGAGCATGAACGTAAACGGCGATAAAGCCACCGGCGGCATCGCGGGCTACATGGATAACGCAAAGATATATAACTGCACCATGTACGGCACGGCGACCGATAACCACAAATACGGCGGCATAGTCGGTGAGTCGACCGTAAACAGCACCGTGCAGTACTGCTACTACAGCAACGACAACTCCGACGTTTCGGGAACGCCCAATGCCGGAACATACAGCCTCACCCTGGCCTTTAAGGTCGTAAGCGGCGAATATAACCTGACGAGAAGTGTCAATATAAACGGTCAGAAGACGGTCAAGGTGCTCAACGCCCTCAACTATTGGGTCGATACCCTCGGCAAGGGGCAGAACATGCGTCACTGGAAGCAGGATAAATCGGCTGCCAGTATTGCACGTCTGCGCGGCAGCTTCCCGGCACATATTTATTTTAACGATCCCTCCCCGCTTGAGTACATAAGCGAGCAGCCCGGTGAGACCGACCGCAGCGACAACCCGTATAATGTCACTTACAAGTGCACGGCCACGATGACCGAGCTTTACGAGAGCAAGGCCGACGCTCTGCCCGGCGGAAACTACAGCATATCCACCGGCGACGAGCTTGGACTTCTGTCAAAATATGTCCAGGAGGGCTATTCGACCAGGAAGGCAAACTTCTATCTTACGGACAACGTAAACATAACAACTCAGGGACTTGACACGGAGGGCGCGGGCTGGGTTCCCATCGGAACAACGCTCAATAACCACCAGGGCATATCCACGATCACCTATTTCCGCGGAAACTTTGACGGCTGCGGATATACGGTCACGGGACTTTACTTCGTCTCCGACTTTATCGACATGGCGGGCCTCTTCGGACAGTGCTGGGGAAGCACCATAAGAAACCTCGGCGTTGCCGGCGAGGTACTCGGAGACGATGAGGTCGGCGGCATCGTCGGCAGAGCAAACGACTGTATCATCGAAAACTGCTGGTCGTCTGTAATAATCCAGGCCTCGACCGAGGTCGGCGGTATTGTCGGCTATGCGCACAATTCCACGATTTCAAACTGCGCGGCCTACGGACCGCTGTACACCACCAGCGACGAGGGCGAGAAGTCCGGCTTTGTCGGAAGATCCAACGGCTCGACCTTCAATAACTGCTATTATCTCTACGGCCTTATTGACGATTTCTACAACAAAACCGATAAGGACAGTGTGTTTAATAACTGCATGTACTTCAAGTACGACGTAGACGGTACCCAGAAGTGCACCCTCAAAACCGCCATCACCGTTGACAGCTACACCGGCGACGATATGCTCGAGGCTCTCAATGCGTGGGTATATATGCAGAATAACGAGCTTTACTGCTCGTGGCACACCGCCTCGTCCATAAACGAGATACCCGGCGCGAACGGTTACTTCCCGGTGCTGGTCAATCCTCAGATGAGCGGCACGGGCGGCGACGACGGCTACTGCGGCGATTACGAGGCGACAAACACCATGAGTGCACTGTACAGCACACGCTCCGACGGCGTTGAGGGCGGCTGCTACAGCATAAGCAATATGGACGATCTCGTAGCGTTCAGAAAGTACGTAAACGAGGGCTATAAGACAAGCAAGATCATCTTCTTCATGACCCATGATATCGATATGTCCGTCCAGTATTCGGCCGCGAGCGGAACTTCATGGACGCCGGTCGGTACGGCAAAAGAGCCGTTCAAGGGCATATTCGACGGTCAGGGCTATACGCTAAAATTCCTGTATATTAACAGCAATGCCGATGACCAGGGCTTCTTCGGTCATGTTACGGGCAATAACGCAGTTGTCAAGAACCTCGGCATAAGCGGCTCTGTAACGTCCAAGGGCGTAAATTCTGCCGCCATCTGCGCGGACTTCAACTTCGGCACGATCGCAAACTGCTGGTCGAGCTGCACCGTTGCGGGCGCGGCAAACTCCGGCGGCATTATCGGCGGCGGAAATATGGGCACCGTCGTAAACTGCACGAGCTACGGTGTTGTAAACGGTGCATCGACCTACGGCGCAATAGCCGGCGCACCTGTCGGCACGCAGCTGAAATACTGCTATTACCTCTACGGCTCCTGCCAGCAGGGCTACCCGACCGATAAGGGTGTTCTGTATCCCACAGTGCAGAGCTTTAACGGCACGGGTGCAGTATGCGTTCTCGCAGAGTATGTAAATGTTGAGGGTACGCGCACTAAAAACGCGTCCTCGGCGCTTAAAATGTATGTCGATGCTCACCCCGAGGTAAACTACTGCTACTGGAGTATCGGCGATTCGGAGGAGTATTACCTCCAGGGTGTCACGGGCTTCCCCGTGCTCATCTCGGCGTCCGACACCAAGGGTGACCACGACTATAAGCAGTATCAGGCTCAGTTTAAGGATAAGAAATACTACTCGGTCCTGACTGCTTTGAAGGATGCAAACACGGCTGAGGGGGGCGGCGTTGTAACGCTGCTCGTAAATGCTCAGCTCAAAAACCGCGAGGATATCGCCTTTGACGATGATGTCACTCTCAACACCGCTGATTTCTCGCTTATTATCATGTCAGAAGTCTCTGTCAAGAGCATGAATCAGCTCCTCGGTACGTTCATTGTGAAAAGTGGAGGTACGATAAACCTTGACGGTACGAAGTTCCTATATTCTCATTCCAAAGCAGACGATTCGTGCAACAGCGAATTCTACTCTAAGGAAAGCCTCACTATCCAAACGGTAAAGACCGAAGACCCCGCGGCGTATGACCTGACGTTTTACAGCGGCGAATTTATTGTCAACGCGGCACTCGACTCCGGTAATCCGCACAAGATCCCCGGCGGCAGCAAGCTGACGATAAAAGAGCGCGCAACGCTCAATGTTGAGCACAATGCCCGTATCAGAACGACCGGCGGTGCCGAGATCTACGATTACGGCACGATAAAAATCGGCAACGCGACGCTTGACCGCAATAAGGGCAGTCGTATCGTCGGTGTTCTTGAGGATAAAAGCGGAAAGGTAAGCCTGCCGTTTATCTACTACGACGGATATCATCTCCGCGGCTGGACAGCAAATGATGAGCTGTATGCTGCCGGAAGTACTGTCGACGTTCCTACGGAAACAACCTTTACCGCAACATGGGCGATAGGTGACAGGATGGACCCGTATCCCGGCGATGACAGCTATACAGACGGTGAGGTCACCTATGATTTCAAAATCTATGTCGTACAGTCCGAGGGCGGCAAGATAAGCCCCGAGACTATGAATGTTGCGCGCGGCGAAACTCTCAAATTCACCGTTGAAGCCTCCGAGGGCTACTACATAAAGAATGTCCTCGTTGACGGCAAGAGTGTAACGCTTGATGATGAAAGCGCGTATCAGTTCGTAAGCGTCGGCGAGGATCACACCATCACCGCTCTGTTTGCGAAGAACGCCAACAACGGATATAACAGTTATGTAAACCAATTTACCGACGTGAAGCCCGGTGACTGGTGCTATAATAATGTTCGCTTTGTGTATACAATGGGCATGATGTACGGCACAACGGATACGACGTTCTCACCCAACACGCCTACAACTCGTTCTCAGTTTATAGCCATACTATGGCGTATGTCCGGCTCTCCGGTCGTTCCGGGAAGCGGCTGCCAGTTTAATGACGTTTCAAGCAGCAGCTACTATTATGAGGCTGTGCGCTGGGGCGTTGAAAACGGTGTTATCAGCGGTTTCTCTGCAACGCGATTCGGCCCCAACGTACAGATAACCCGTGAGCAGCTGATTACTATGCTTTTCCGATATGCGAAGAACTACGCCGGAGACGATGTGGCAAAGTACGATACGACGAATATACTCAGATACTCGGATGTTATGAAAATATCAAGAGGTATGACTCAGGCGTTCCAATGGGGCATCGGTGCGGGCATCGTAAGCGGTACGAGCAGCACTACGCTCACCCCGCAGGGAACTGCAACGCGCGCGCAGGTCGCGGCCATGCTCTCGCGCTATTGCAACAGCTTTGTACTAAAGCTTCCCGTAATGATGTAAAGCGCTCATAATGAGTCCGACGGCCACAGCAGCTTGTTCTGCTGTGGCCGTAATTGTCATTGTATATATGGAGTTTTTTATATGGAAATCATAAGAATCACACAGACAAATGATGAACTTTATAAAAAAGCAATTGCTCTGTACAGTATCAGCTTTCCGCTGCATGAACAACGTGAAGCTTTATCTCAAGAGCGGATCATGAATCAGAACGGATATCATTTTGATGTTATATGCGACAGCGGACAATTTGTAGGCGAGATATTATATTGGGATATAGGCGGCTTTTTATATATAGAGCATTTTTGCGTGGATCCGGAGCTTCGCAACCGGCGTTACGGGCAGCGCATACTTGCTGAGTATAGTGAAACTCCGCTTATCCTTGAGATAGACCCACCCGTTGACGAGCTTTCCGTTAGGAGAAAGGGCTTCTATGAACGCTGCGGCTTCGTTGAAAATCCGTATAAGCATGTGCATCCGGAATATCATGCGGGAAACAAAGGACACGAGCTCGTAGTAATGAGCACACAGAGAGTCTTGACACAGGCTGAGTACGATAGATTCAAAAACTACCTTGAAACCGTGGTTATGAAAAACGCATATTAAATTGAAGCTGCCCGAACATTAAAGTGTTCGGGCATTTTTGTGCAAAAAAATATTCTTATCCTATTGACAAAATAGGATAAGAATATTAATATAACATCGTTATATAACGCTGCTATATGAAAGGAGAGACGAATATGCCCATTGACGATATGTCCACGCTTGAGCGCATACACAATGCCGCAAAAGCCGAGTTTATGGAAAAGGGATATCGCTCGGCCTCTCTGCGCAGTATAGTGAAGGCCGCCGGAGTAACAACGGGCGCGTTCTACGGCTACTACGCCAGCAAGCAGGAGCTTTTTGCCGCGCTTGTCGACGGGGAATATGAGTATATACTGAGCGAATATAAAAAGGCGCTCAATGCTTTTGAAGAGCTCCCCGCAGAACGCAAGCCCGAGCAGATGGGTAATGCCGGGCGTGACTGCATGAAAAGAATGCTCGAATATTCCTACGGTCACCGCGATGCGCTGTTTCTCATTCTTCAGCGCTCCGAGGGGACGAAATATGCCGGGATGGTCGACGAGATGGTCGAACTCGAGGTAGACGGCACACATAAATATTACGAAGTGCTCCGCAAGCTCGGAAACACCGTGCCTTATATTGACGAACGCCTTGAGCACATCCTCGTCACAGGCATGATGAACGCGTATTTTGAAATGATAGTCCATGACATGCCGCATGACGATGCGCGCAGATACCTTGAAGAGCTCAACGATTTTTACACGGCGGGATGGCTGAAGCTGATGGGAGTCGAACACCTGCCGGTTTTGTCAGGCTGATTTTCACTCATGCTTCGTTAAAACCCTTGAAAATACGTCAGTATTCCCTGCGGGCTTTGCCTTGCCTGAGCAAAAATCAGCTCTGCCAAAACTGCAAAGCACCTGTCAGCAGGCAATTTTACGGCATCCTCGATACTGGGCTGACGCAATATATGCACCGCACCCACGGTAAGCGGCGGTTTTACGGTTTAGTCAGCAGGTGCAGCACCGGGCTACCGCAATATATGTATAGGTAGGTGCGTCAATGCGCCTCCAAAAATGGCAGGCGACAGGGGTTCGGCTTCCGTCAGCTTAAAATAATGGGACAATAAAGCTCATTATTTTTTGCACCCGAGTTAGCGGAGGCTAACTAAACAACGAAGATACCCGAAGGCCCGACCTTCTGTATCATATATATCGAGTAAGGAGGAAGTCCTTTTGGAAAAGCAGAAGAAACAATCAAGTCTTGACCGGCTGCTCACATATGCCGGGGACAAAAAGATACTTACGTATCTTTCGTGGGTGCTTGCCGCGGTGAGTGCTCTTATAGCGCTTGTGCCGTTCTGGTATATATGGCGCATACTCAAAGAAGTCATAGAAGTCGCACCGAATTTTAAAGAAGCAGTTAACATAACGCATTACGGCTGGATGGCGGTGCTGTTTGCGGTCATTGCGGTGCTTGTGTATATCACAGGCCTTATGTGCTCGCACATGGCGGCTTTCCGCATAGCAACGAATATGCGTATCGAGATGACAGAGCATATTTCCAAGCTCCCGCTCGGCGTCATCGAGCAGTTCGGCAGCGGCAAACTGCGCCGTACCATATCCGAGACTACCGGAGCGACCGAGACCTATCTGGCCCACCAGCTTCCGGATAAGGCAAAGGCAATGGCGAATATCGTCGGCATGCTAGCGCTTCTTGTAGTTTTTGATTGGCGTCTCGGCCTTTTGAGCCTTGTTCCCGTAGTGCTCGCGTTTTTATGCATGAGCGGCATGACCGGCAAAGAGATGCAGCGCAAGATGACCGAGTATCAGAATTCTCTTGCGGATATGTCCAACGAAGCGGTCGAGTACGTTCGCGGTATCCCGGTCGTCAAGACCTTCGGCCAGACTGTATATTCGTTCAAAAAGTTCAAGGGCACGATCGATAACTATGAAAAGTGGACGACGGCGTATACCCTCGATATGCGCAAGCCGATGATGTTCTACACGCTTTCGATAAACTTCGTTTTTGCTTTTCTCATTATCGGCGCGTTCTGGTTCTCTCACGGAACGGTAACTCCGGCGTTGCTGCTGGATGTGCTGTTTTACATTATCATAACTCCGGCCATAACGGTAACGATGACGAGCCTCATGTACGCAAGCGAGAACAACATGATCGTTGCCGACGCTATAGCGCGTGTCGACGGTGTGCTCAATCTCTCCGCGCTCAGCGAGTCGGATAAGCCGCAGCAGCCTAAGGATCACTCCGTCGAGCTTGAGAATGTTACATTTTCCTATGACGGCACAAAGAACGCCGTTGACAATGTTTCGCTCAAGATAGCTGACGGTCAGACCGTCGCGTTCGTCGGCCCGTCCGGCGGCGGCAAATCGACCCTCGCGAGCATCACTGCAAGATTCTTCGATCCTCAGTCCGGCTGCGTGAAGATAGGCGGCGTGGACGTAAAGAATATTGCCAAGGACGAGCTTATGGACACTGTGTCTTTCGTGTTCCAAAACAGCCACCTTATTAAGGGCAGCATTCTCGACAATGTGCGCCTCAGCAAACCCGAGGCAAGCGAAAAAGAGGTTATGGCGGCGCTCAAAGCCGCCCAGTGCATGGATATAATCGAAAAGTTCCCACAGGGAGTAAATACCGTCATCGGAAGCGATGGGGTCTACCTCTCCGGCGGCGAAACTCAGCGTATAGCAATTGCCCGTGCAATGCTCAAAAACGCGCCGGTACTGATCCTCGACGAGGCCACGGCCTTTGCCGACCCCGATAATGAAGTCAAGGTACAGCAGGCGATGACTGAGCTTGCCCGCGGCAAGACCGTAATCATGATAGCCCACCGTCTGTCCACCGTCACGAATGCCGACCGTATTTTTGTACTGCGCGACGGCAAGATAGTAGAGGACGGCAAGTTTGACGATCTGCGCGATAAGGGCAGTCTGTTTGCTGAGATGTGGGGCGATTATCAGCAGTCCGTGCAGTGGAAAGTCGCAAAGGAGGCGTAAGATAATGGTCAAAAAACTTCAAAGACGTTTTGCGCTCTCTCACAAGGGCGCGGTAGACACGATAAAGGGCAGCCTTATGTCCGCGCTGCAAAACATATCCTTCATGCTACCGGTAGCGTTGCTGTATTATCTTGTTATAGACATGCTCGGCGGAACGCTCAGCTCCTCGCGCATTCCGTTTTATGCGATCGGCTCGGTGCTGTGTGCCGTGATCATCCTCGTGTGTACATATCTTCAATATAACGGCACATTCCTTGCAACATACGTTGAGACCGGTGTGCGCAGAATAAGCCTTGCCGAGAAGCTGCGCAAGATCCCGCTTTCGTTCTTCGGCAAGAAGGATCTCGCGGATCTGACCTCGGCGATCATGAACGACTGCGCCGTGCTCGAAACGAGCCAGTCGCATCAGATCTGCCCGCTGCTGGGCGCGATGATATCGACGACGCTCATCTCAATATCGCTGTTTGCTTTCAACTGGCGCATGGCAATAGCGTCGATCTGGGTTCTTCCGGTCGCGTTTCTTGTCGTAGGTCTTGCGGCAAAGGTGCAGAAGGGCTTGTCGAAAAAATCGATGGCCGCGCGCCTTGCCTGTGAGGACGGCATTCAGGAGTGCATGGAGGCAATGCCCGACCTGCGCGCGAATAACGCCGAGAAGCGCTATCTTGCCGGCCTGCACGCCAAGCTGCGCAAGTTTGAAAGCCAGCTTATAAAGACTGAGCTCGGCACGGCGATCTTCGTCGTGACCGCAAGCCTCATCCTGCGTCTCGGCATAGCGACAACGGCGCTTGTAGGCTCGTATCTTCTCATAAAAGGCGAGCTCGATATCATCACGTTCTTCATGTTCCTGCTCGTTGTATCTCGCCTGTATGATCCTCTTGAGGGCTCGCTTCAGAACCTCGCGGCGATCATATCGACCAACACGAATATAGAGCGCATGAATGAGATCCTTGATCATCCCGTTCAGGAGGGTGATGATAAGCTCACAAACTCCGGCTGCGATATCGTCTTTGACCACGTCGGCTTTGCATACGACGGCGGCGAGACCGTACTCGGCGACGTATCCTTCACCGCAAAGCAGGGCGAGGTCACCGCGCTCGTCGGCCCGTCCGGCGGCGGCAAGACGACAGTTTCGCGTCTGGCCGCGCGCTTCTGGGATGTCAATAAGGGAAAGATCACCGTCGGCGGCATGGACGTATCTAAGATAGATCCCGAAACGCTCATGAGCCTGTACTCGATTGTGTTCCAGGACGTAACGCTGTTTGATAACACCGTCATGGAGAACATCCGCCTCGGCAAAAAGGATGCGACGGACGAGGAAGTCATGGCCGCCGCGCGCCTTGCAAACGTCACCGAATTTGTCGAGAAGCTGCCAGATAAGTGGAACTCCAACATCGGCGAGAACGGCTGCGAGCTCTCCGGCGGCGAGCGCCAGCGCATATCCATCGCGCGCGCCTTCCTCAAGGATGCGCCTATCATTCTGCTCGATGAGGCCACCGCGAGCCTCGACGTCGAAAACGAGACGGCCATCCAGACCGCGCTCTCGCGCCTTATAAAGGACAAAACGGTGCTCATCATCGCCCACCGCATGCGCACGGTCTCCGGTGCGGACAAAATCGTCGTCCTCAAGGACGGACATGTCGCCGAGCAGGGCGCGCCCGAAGCGCTTTATAAGCAAAACGGGATCTTTACCCGCATGCTCGATCTTCAGACCCAGAGCCAAAACTGGAAACTCGAAGCGTAGAAACTATACATCAAAAGCTCCCGTCCTCGGACGGGAGCTTTTTGCGAAAAAAACACCGCGTGAATTTCATGCGGTGCTTTTACGTTTTTTCAAAGCGCATAATATCCTCGACCCGGCAGTCGAGGATGCTGCAAAAGACATCTATCGTGTGCGTGCTGACGCTTTCGTTGCGCTTCAGGCGCGTTATCTGCGCGGGGCTGACCCCGTGCTTTTTTATCAGCATATACTGTGTGACACCCTTGCGCTTCATCGTTTCCCAAAGCGGTTCGTAAGAGATCATAACACCCAAGCCTCACTTTCTACTTGAATGTTAACCGAAAACAGTATATACTGATATTAACTAATATCGGTTAATATATTCAAAGGAGAGAAATAATGAAAAAACGAATACTAAGTCTGCTGCTCGTGCTGCTTATGATGGTGTCATTGGTGCCGACCGCAGCGCTGGCTACGGCATCAAATGACTACACTAAGTGGAAACAGTATGATTCGGAATGGAATCAATCAGAAGCATGGCCGGAATCACAATATCCGTATGCTACAATGCGGTGGATGCGTCAGGCCGGGTGCTATGTAACATCGATAGCGATGCTTCTCAGGCACTATAATGTTGTCACGGATTCTAATGTTAACAATTTCAACCCTTGGATCTGTAACACTGAACTCGGAAAAGTCGGTGCATTGGATGCTGCCGCTGATATGGTGGCAGGTAATATAAGCAAGGCCTATCCCGGTTTCGTTTATGCCGGTTCGACGACATATTCTGCGTCGACATTGGTGTCTCTATATAATAATGGGTATGCCTGTGTTGTCGCTGTTAATGGGTATGGTCACTATGTGGCTGTAGAAACAGCAAATAGCACTGACAATATAGTTATAATGGATCCCGGTTCCGAAAGCACAAGCTTGTCTCGTTACGGAAGTATAAACGGAATTATCTATTTCTCTGTAAAATCGGCTGGTCCGCATACCCATGACAAAGGCCAATTTATGTTTTACGAAGCAGATCATCCTCACCATGACTGCTATAAATGCTCTATATGCGGCAAAGTATGGGCCGATACAAATTCAAGCAGATTATTAGACAGCTGCAGTGAGTGCCATCCAACTTCTGTAAAAGAGAGAGTTACGCACGGCTACAGTGTAAAAATATCCGCAAACTATCTTCTGAAGAATTACACCTCAGAACTTGATACGAATGCAGAGAGCAAAAACTATGTACTAAAGAAGGATAACGCTTATTCATTATCATGTTCTGAAAAAGTTGTGCTTTCAAATGGCACAGTACGATATAAGTGGGTGTCCGGCGATACGCCGCCTAAAACGCTTTGGTTTGAGTATGATTCTTCAGCCATGAGTGTATCTTTGAGGCACCAATACACTGCTGAATATAATTATGAAGCGGCACACCCTCACAAATACTATAAAAAGTGCGCGTGCGGCGAATTCTACTATACAGGTGAAACCGAAAAACTTGCCAGCTGCCCCGAGTGCAATCCCACCGGCCCTGTAACTTATGCCGTAACAGGCGGCAATATCACCTTTGACAAAGCAACAGGGACGATAACTGACTGCGATACATCTGTCACAGAAGCAAACATACCATCGAAGATCGGCGGAGTTACCGTGACGAGCATCGGCATCTGGGCATTCGACTGGTGCGAGAGCCTGACGAGCGTTACAATTCCCAATAGCGTAACGAGCATTGGACAAGAAGCATTCAGACTCTGCTCAAGTCTGACAAGCATCAGAATTCCTGATAGCGTGACGAGCATCGGGGAGCATGCATTTTCCCAATGCAGCAACCTTACAAATATTACAATTCCAAATAGTGTGACGAACATCGGTGATGCTGCGTTCGCCTACTGCAGAAGTCTGGCGAGTGTTACAATCCCTGACAGTGTGACGAGTATTGGTGGCAATGCATTCTCTGGCTGCACAAGTCTCAAGAGTATAAATGTTGTGGATGCAAATACGGCATACTGCTCTGTTAACGGAGTTTTGTTTAATAAGGATAAAATAGAACTTACAATATATCCTGGGGGAAAAACGGAGGCTTCTTATACGATTCCGAACAGCGTGACGAGTATAGGCGATTCGGCATTCTCCAGATGCACAAATTTGAAAAGTGTGGCGATCCCCGACAGCGTAAAGAGTATCGGTAAATATGCATTCTACGACTGCACAAGTATGACGGACGTATATTATTCCGGCAGTGAAGCGCAGTGGAAGAACATATCGGGAGTAGACGGCTGTTTTGACGGAGCTGCAATACACTTTGCGCAGGGAGAACATAAGCACAGCTACACCGTGGCAATAACTGCTCCGACCTGCACAGCGGCAGGCTACACTGTATACACATGCTCCTGCGGCAGCAGCTATAAGGATAATTATACCGACGCGCTGGGCCACAGCTATGTTAATGGTGCATGCACCCGATGCGGCGCGAAAGCCACCGGTACTCTGACTCCCGTCACGCCGACCGGCTTTGTCGATGTTCCCACCGACGCGTTCTACGCAAACGCTGTAAAGTGGGCGGTCGAGAATGAGATTACCTCTGGCGTGGGCAATAACCGCTTCGATCCCAACGGACAGTGCACCCGCGCGCAGGTCGTGACATTCCTCTGGCGTGCGGCGGGCAAGCCGATCACGAAAACGCTCATAAGCTTCAGCGATGTTCAGCCCGGCGCTTATTACTACGAGGCAGTCAAATGGGCGGTCGCAAACGGAATAACCGCCGGTACGGACGCAGCGCATTTCTCACCCAATGCGACCTGTACCCGCGGTCAGGTCGTGACTTTCCTCTTCCGCGCGGCAAATTCTCCGAGCGCGAGCACATTCAGCAGCTTTAGCGATGTTCCGGCGACGGCATTCTACTACAACGCCGTCAACTGGGCAGTCGCAAACGGCATAACCTCGGGAGTCGGCAATAACAGATTTGCACCCAACGATACTTGCACCCGCGGCCAGGTAGTCACCTTCCTCTACAGAGCACAGTAAAAGCATAAAAAAGCACAGCATGGAATCCATGCTGTGCTTTTTTTACTCTCTATTAAATTCTCTAAGCTCAAGACCGGGGTTTTTAGTCAGTGCCCAGTTTACGCACCATTCGGAGGTGAACAGCAACAGGTTATTTCCGCGGAAATCCTGGACCCACTTGGTATCGCTCGTGAGGTTCAGATCGTTGGGATTTATGCCCTCGTTATCTATCCAGCGCACGACCTCATACGGCATGCTGCGGCGGCGAACGTCAACGCCGTACTCGTTTTTCAGCCTGTATTCAAGCACCTCCAGCTGAAGTATGCCGACGACGCCGACGATGATCTCCTCAACGCCGGTGTACGGCTCGTGGAATATCTGTATCGCGCCCTCCTGCGCTATCTGCATGATGCCCTTTTCAAACTGCTTGCGCTTCATCGTGTCGATACGCTCAACACCTGCAAAAATCTCGGGCGCAAAGGTCGGTATGCCCTCAAACTCCACCTTCATGGACTTGTCGCATATCGTGTCGCCGATCGAGAAGATGCCGGGGTCGAACACGCCGATGATGTCTCCGGCGTAGGCCTCATTTATGATAGCGCGCTCCTGCGCCATGAGCTGCTGCGGCTGTGCGAGGCGTATGGCTTTGCCGCCCTGAACGTGGAAGTATTCCTTGTCGCGCTCGAATTTTCCAGAGCATATGCGCATGAACGCGATCCTGTCTCGGTGAGCCTTGTTCATGTTTGCCTGAATTTTAAAAACGAAAGCCGAGAACTTGTCGGTGAACGGATCGACGATCTCGTCTCCCGCTTTGCGTGGCAGGGGAGGCATGGTCATGTCAAGGAAGCTCTCCAAAAACGGCTCAATACCGAAGTTATTGAGTGCCGATCCGAAGAATACGGGGCTCAATTTACCGTCACGCACCTGCTCGATATCAAATTCGTAGCCCGCGCCGTCCAACAGCTCAACATCGTCGCACAGAGTTCTGCGCAGCTTTTCGCCAATCAGACTGTCGAGCGTTTCGGTATCGTCAAGGCTGCATTCAATGGCCTTGATCTTATCCTGACCGCGATGAAATTCGTTGAACGCGAGTATCTCGCGCTTTTCGCGGTCGTAAACACCCTTGAAGTCGATGCCGCAGCCGATGGGCCAGTTCATCGGATAAGTGCCGATGCCGAACTCCTGCTCAAGCTCCTCCATAAGATCGTACGGGCTTCTCGCCTCGCGATCGAGCTTGTTTATAAAGGTGAATATGGGGATGTTGCGCATTGCGCAGATCTTAAAGAGCTTTCTCGTCTGCGGTTCGATGCCTTTTGCCGCGTCGATCACCATGACGGCGCTGTCGGCGGCCATGAGTGTGCGGTAGGTATCCTCGGAAAAGTCCTGATGTCCCGGAGTGTCAAGGATGTTGATGCAGTAGCCGTTATATTCAAACTGCATGACAGACGAGCTTATTGATATTCCGCGCTGCTTTTCAAGCTCCATCCAGTCGGACACGGCGTGGCGCGCCGTAGCCTTACCCTTTACAGAGCCTGCGAGCTGTATCGCCCCACCGTAGAGCAGCAGCTTTTCCGTAAGCGTTGTTTTGCCGGCGTCAGGGTGCGAGATGATCGCAAATGTTCTGCGCCGTTCGATTTCCTTTCTGATATCAGCCATATATGCTTCTCTCCAAATTATTTTTCACACGATTTAATATACTATCACAGATATTGCGCAAAAGCAAAGTTTTTTATATAATGTGTGTACGAGAGGAGGATGATACTATGAATAGGGCCATCGATCCGTATAAACCCGCAAGACTCAAGAATGTCGAACTTCTGACGAGAATCATACGCTCGGCAACGCACGAGGGTATGGCCGACGAGCGCGGCGTACCGTCTGAGCAGCTTATAAAAACCTATGAAAACTACGCCAAAGGCGGAGTTGGGCTCATCATCACGGGCTATATGGGTATCTCTCAGGAGGGCAAATGCCCGCTGTATCGTATGACGATGATAGACTCGGATGAGCTCATACCGTCATGGCAGCGCGTAACAGAGCGTGTGCACGCCCTCGGCACTCCGATATTTGCACAGATCGCCCATTCCGGACGGCAGACGCGCAAAAAAGTCACCGGCAAACGTACTGTCGCACCCTCGCCGATACGCGATTTTCTGTATTGGGAGACAGTGCCCCACAGGCTCACGAGCCGTGAGATACTCAAGATCGCAGACGACTTTGCAGATGCTGCGCTGCGCGCGAAAAAGGCTGGCTTTGACGGAGTGCAGCTTCATTGCGCGCACGGCTATCTTCTGCATGAATTTCTATCGCCGCACACGAATAAGCGCCGCGATGAATGGGGCGGCAGTACGGAAAATCGATTCCGTATCGTCTCCGAGATCATGCGCCGTACACGCGAAAAGGTCGGGGATTTCCCTGTTATCGTAAAAATGAGCGCAACCGAGCGTAATCGTGACGGATTGAATGTTGACGAGGCGGTGAAGATAGCGCGCCTGATGCAGCGTGCCGGCGTTGATGCGATCGAGGTCTCATGCGGCAGAGCCAGCGAGGGCTTCAATATGTGCAGAGGCGGATTTCCTTACCCCATGATGTGCCGCGATAATTTCCGCTTTGAGATTCTGCCGAAGTTCACTTGGCCCATCCTGCGCCCGTTTATGAAAATGCTCTTTGCAAGCCCCCAGCCGTACAGAGCCTATAACGTCGAGGCTGCCGAAAAAATAAAAGCCGCGGTTAGCGTACCTGTAATCGTCTGCGGCGGCATTCGTTCCGACATCGAAATACGAGATATTATCGAGAACGAGAAGGCCGACTTCGTCTCAATGTCCAGAGCCTTCATCTGCGAGGCGAATATAGTAAATAAACTGCGCACCGGTGTGCAGCAGGAGGCAAGATGCGTTGGATGCAATTTCTGCCTCATGGGGGCGGAGCAGCGTCCTCTGCGCTGTTACTACGCAAAGCTGCCGAAGAATATATAAAATGAATCCGTACCATTTATAAATGGTGCGGATTCTATATTATTATTCAGAATCTGAAGTATATAAAAGGATTATAGCTCGAACTTATGATAAACGCTATGCACAGAGCAAAGAGCAATATGTAAAGGCAGTTTACCACTATAGCCGAAGCAACGCTTTTTTTGCCGAAGCTGATCTTCTTTGCTATCGGGAACGAGAATAAAATGCCGGGGATGATAAATGCAAGATTAAAGAGCTTTGACACGTCGCCCGATAAAAGAGTCAACCAGCGTGTGGGAGCGAAGCTGAACATCACGCCGAGCACGTGCCCGAGCTGAGAAAAGTCAGTAATGTCAAACAGTACCCAGCCGACGGTTACGATAAACATTGTATAGAGCCAGCGAACAGCGGCGGGCAGCTTTTCAAGTGCCTTTCCCCAAAACAGCTTTTCGCACAGCAGCAAAACGGCGTAATACAGTCCCCATAGAATGAAGTTCCATTGCGCGCCGTGCCAAAATCCGGTGAGAGTCCATACAATAAGGATATTCAGTATCCAATGCTGCTTTTTTACGCGATTGCCGCCGAGCGGGATATATACATAATCGCGGAACCAGCTCGACAGACTTATGTGCCAACGCCGCCAAAATTCCGTGACCGACTTTGATATGTATGGGTAGTTGAAGTTTTCAAGAAAGTGAAAACCGAATATGCGGCCAAGGCCGATAGCCATATCGCTGTAGCCCGAAAAATCGAAGTATATCTGCAATGTATAGCACACAGCGGCCAGCCAATAGGCTCCGCTTCCGGCACTGTTTGATGAGTAGATATAAACGGCGACGGCGGCGACATTATTTGCGATGAGGACCTTTTTCGCAAGGCCGAGCGTGAACCTGCGCATTCCGCTTACGGCATCGTCCCAGTTCTCGTGTCTGAGAGATATCTCACGCTCTACGGTCTCATAACGAACTATGGGGCCGGCTATAAGCTGAGGAAAGAAGCTGACGTAAAGTGTAAAGCGAAAGTAACTTTTCTGAACGCTGACCTTGCCCCAATAGAGGTCGATGAGATATGAAAGTATCTGAAACGTGTAAAAACTTATACCGATGGGCAGCGCAATGTTTTGAACCTTCAGAGCAATACCGTCTATCCTGTTGAGATTTTCAACAAAGAAGTTGAGGTACTTGAACACTGCAAGACTGCCAAGCATGAGAACGAGCGATATGATCAAGATAGCGCGCGATAAAGTCTTGCGTTCTTTCGCTTTGTCCATACCCAAACCGCACAGCCATGCGGCAAGCGTCGATGCCAGCATCAAAAATACATACTTCGGTTCGCCCCATGAATAGAACACGAGCGATGCGATAAGCAGCACCGTGTTGCGCCATGTGCGGTTGTTTATGATAAAATACAGTATCAGTACCGTCGGCAAAAAGAAATATAAAAATGTCAGACTTGAAAAGAGCATACTGTTTTTCCGATCAGATCATATAGTCCTCGACGACATAATAGTCGACATTTCCTATGAGGAGCACCTTCGTTATATCATGCTGCCTGACGTATTCGTCAAAGTCAAACTTTTTCCCGAAAGCAGCCTCGTAATTGCGGAGATCAATGCTGCAGGTCTTGGAAAAATGACCTGCCAAAAGCTTTATGATAGCATTGTCGTATGATTCGCCGATGATAAGAATATTCTCTCCGTCCCTGCCGGTATCGAACACAACCTCGCCGCTATCGTCGCCGTAAACCTCGGCGTAGGATACCCGTGTGAGCTCACCGCTGACAAGCTTGTCCTGCTGACCGTAATCGGACGGTTCTCCGTTTACCGTGATCGTCATAGGCGGATAGTCAAAAAGGTATATACTCATCTCGTCCGTATAAAATTTCCCTAGCGACATTGCCTTGCTGCCGGCAAAACGAAGTCCCGAGTGAAAAACACCGGTCGGCTCGAGCGGCTCATCTCCGCTTACAAGAGAAAGAACGTCTTTATATCCTTCGTATGATCCAATATAGTTCCAGTGGTGATCCGTATCATAAAACCGCTTGTCGAAATCTTCGAAACAATTGATCTCATATATTCCCTTATGTTCCTGCGGTATATTGAGCATAGAGAACACATACTGCGCCGCCCCGAGCTTTTGACCGGTGGTGAAGTTTATATCGGTGTCTTTTTCAATGTAATACGCATAGAATTCAAGCTCCGGATGCGCTGCGATGGCAGCATTCAGGTTCTCAGTCTTTGCATTCAGTCTTTCTTTTCTCCAGTCAAGCCCTGTTTGCGTATACACTATCTTGCCCTCGTAAAACGCAAGGCCGTTTGAATACACATAGTCGTGCGTACTGTTTTCAAGCAGACCTATCAGCGGTACTGCTGAGAATGCCAGTGAGTAGTTGTAGCACTTTTTTGCAAGCTGCGCAAACTGCACCTGATCTGAAAGTGCGTTCTCCATCGAGTCCTGAAAACTGCCGTCGGCGTATGCCGCCGCAGTCAGAGGTGAGAGCTTATTGGCATAACGGTTTTCGTAATAGTTTATTTCCTCGGGAAGGAAAACCGTTGTCAGAAGACCTGCGAGAAGTATGAGTACGAGGAGAAGGAAAAAGGCCTTGTTGATTTTAGAGATTTTATTCTGCATCGGACTGTATCACACTCACTATTTTTGTGGGAGTAGGGTCTGCGCTGTGGCGTGCGCGGCTCAGAATGACGGCTATGACTATGCCGAGAACAGCCGCTGCAAAGGCCGCGATAATGCACGCTGATTCGCCGAGCGATAGGGCGGCAGCTATGAGATAACCCAAAATGAGCATCACGAGCGGCAGAACGTAAATAGCGAGCGCACCTTTTACAACGCCCTTTGTCGGCGTTTCAATCATGACGTGCTGGCCGCGCCGGGCACCGATGGGATTCTGCACGACAGACTTCATAAGATGCTCGTATTTGCATTCATTGCAGCCGTTGCAGTCGCCGCCGCATATGCCGAGGCGCTCAACGACGACCTCCGCAAGTCCGTCATCGCGAATTTTAGTTATTATTGCTTCCTGAAGCATTTCTACATCACCTTTGCAGATTATACACCTTAATATCCCTTGTAGCAAGTGCGGGTTTGTGTTATACTAAACTGACAAAGTGTAAGATAAACAGGAGGTGGCTGCTGTGCCCAGTGTGCTCAACCTTAAAAAATCCAACTGTAAAAATTGCCACAGATGCATAAGAAAATGCCCCGTCAAATCCATCCGATTCACAGGACATCAGGCGCATATAATAAGCGATGAGTGCATCCTTTGCGGACAATGCTTCGTTGTATGCCCCCAGGAGGCAAAGGAGATAATCGATGACCGCGAGCGCGTCAACGTTATGCTGCAAAGCTCCACGCCTGTAATTGCGAGCTTCGATCCGTCGTTTTACGCTTGCTGGGATAGCTGCGGCGCAAATTCAGTGCGCAAGGCGCTCATAGAGCTCGGCTTCACCGATGCCGAGGAGACGGCTATCGGTGCGACTATCGTTAAGCGTGAGTATGAAAGACTGCTCAAGGAGGCAAAGCAGGACATTATCATAACCTCATCCTGCGCGTCACTTAACCTGCTTGTGGAAAAGCATTTTCCCGAGCTGCGGCAGTATCTCGCACCGGTCGTGTCGCCCATGATAGCGCACGCTATGGACATTAAGCGCCGCATGCCGGAGGCTAAGGTGGTATTCATCGGCCCATGCGTTGCAAAAAAGCAGGAGTATCTGGGAACATGCGTGGACGCCGTTCTTACGTTCGAGGAGTTTGACCAGATGCGCATATCCGCCGGGATAGAGATCGAACATGAGTTCGGCGAAAGCTTCCCCGGCAGGGCTCGCAGCTTCCCCGTAACGGGCGGCATTATAAGGAGCATGGATATTCCCGATACGGGCTACCAGTGCATTGCGACAAACGGTCCGAAAAACTGCATTAACGCCCTCAACGACCTCAAGAACGGCAATATTCACAAGTGCTTTCTTGAGCTTGCGATGTGCGACGGAAGCTGCATCGAAGGACCCATTATGGAAAAGTATATAAACTCTCCGATACGACATATCTACTCTGTTTGGAGTAATGTCGGCAAGGAAGATTTCGATGTTCCTCAGCCAGAGCCCGAGCAGCTCATGACGCAGTATATAGGAACGCCGGTCAATAAAAAGACCCCCAGCGAGGAGGAGATACGCTCAATACTTTCGAAGCTCGGCAAGAATACGAAAGGCGATGAGCTCAACTGCGGTTCATGCGGTTATAATACCTGCCGTGATAAGGCTATCGCCATCTATCGCGGTACGGCGGACTACAGCATGTGCCTGCCGTTTATAATGGATAAGGCAGAGCGCTTCAGTAATAAGATCCTCAACAATATGCCCAGTGGCGTTGTCGTCGTAAACGAAGACCTCGAGGTGCAGCAGCTCAACCGGACGGCGCTGCGCATGCTCAACATAGGCCATGAGTCGGACATTCTGGGCGACAGCGTTGTGCGAGTGCTTGACACCGCACCGTTTTTCACCTGCCTCGAAACTGGAAAGAGCGTCAAAAAGCTGCGCGGCTATTTCTCCGACTATGAGAAATACTTTGAGCAGACAATAGTCTACGACCGCTCGTCTAAGATACTTATCGATATCATCTCCGACGTCACTGAGGAAGAAGAAGAGTCCATGCGCCGCAAAGCAATAAGCCAACAGACGGCGGAGATAACCAACAATGTTATTGAAAATCAGATGCGCATCGTTCAGGAGATCGCCTCGCTTCTCGGCGAGACTACGGCCGAGACGAAGATAGCCCTGACGAGACTGAAGGAGTCGCTGAGCCTTGAAGAAGAATAATCTTTGCAGCGAGATAGCATATATGAGCCTTAACCACGACGGCGAGCAGCTCTGCGGCGACCATGTCGAGGTCGTCGAGAACGATAATTCGACTATTGTTGTCCTTGCAGACGGTCTCGGAAGCGGTGTTAAGGCCAGTATCCTGTCAACGCTCACATCAACGATAATATCCACTATGCTCGCAGCGGGACTTGATATCCGTGACGCTGTCGAAACTATAGCCGACACGCTGCCGATATGCTCCGAGCGAAAAACGGCGTTTTCGACCTTTACGATAATAAAGCTTGAAAATGATGCTCACGCGGACATAATCCAGTATGAAAACCCAAATGTAATACTAATTCGTCAGGAGCAGCTCCACGAGTTTCCGCTTTCCGCAATGACTATAGGTGAGAAAACGATATACCGTTCAAGCATTGAGCTTGCAGACGGAGATGTGTTTATTGCATTGAGTGACGGTATGCTCTATGCCAGTAACAACAGTGTTCTGAACACTGCGTGGGACAGGAAGGCGATAGCGGACTTTATGGGACCGCTAAGTGATTCCGGACTTACAGCCAATGTTCTTATGAACATCCTGATGGAAGAGGTCAGCAGGCTCTACGGAGGTAAGCCATTTGACGACGCAACGACTTGTATTGTTAAGATTCGGCAGCGTCAGACGGTCAATATTGCGATCGGCCCGCCGGAAAACGTAAGCGACAATCACCGAATGATGGCGCTGTTTTTCGCCAAAGAGGGCAAGCATATCGTCTGCGGCGGCACGACCTCGAAGATCGCGGCGGAGTATCTTCACACGACGGTGCAGACCGAGTATAGCTCGCCTGATCCGGATATACCGCCCATATCACATATCCAGGGCATTGACCTTGTCACCGAGGGCATCATAACCGTTGACCGCATTCTGGATTATGCCAAGGCTTACGTCAAGGATAACCGCAGCTTTGAACAGTGGTGCTATAAAAAGGACGGCGCATCCCTTGCCGCTCGCATGCTTTTTGAGGATGCAACGGATATAAACATGTTCATCGGTCACGCGGAAAACCCCGCGCACGACGGCCTGCCGATCAACTTCAATGTCAAAATGCAGATACTCAAGCAGCTTTCAAAGAATCTTGAGAAAATGGGTAAACGCGTAAAAATTCTCGATTTTTAAATAACAAAACGGCTCTCGCAGAGAGCCGTTTTTGCTATATCAAAATATCGCTCTTTTTGACCTTTGCCCAATCGAAGCCGTTCAAAATCTCAGCCGCACTTTTGGGTTTGCCGTCCGATATACCGAGAAGCTTTGCAAGGCAGCCGATTATCTCCTCCGGCGAGTGCTTTTCAAGCAGCGCATCCGCGCCGAGCTCGCCATAGCGTTTTGAAAGCTTGCGGCCGTCCGAGCCGACGATGAGCGGTGCGTGATAATACTGCGGCGCGGCTCCGCCGAGCTCGCCGATCAGCCAAATCTGCTTCGCTGTGGAAGATAGAAGGTCGCGTCCGCGCACGACTCGGGTTATGCCCATGTCCATGTCGTCAAACGAAACGGCAAGCTGATATGCATAAACTCCGTCAGAGCGCTTTATAATAAAATCGCCGGAATCGGCAAGGTTTTCTGAGAATTCGCCGTAATGTCCGTCGCGGAAGCTTATAATTTTATCCGGAACTTTAATCTTCCATGCGGCTTTGCGCCCGCTTTGCTCGAGTTCCCGACGCTGAAACGAGGTTAGATAGCGGCACTTGCAGCCCGGATCGTGCCTTTGCTCGTCCGGATGCGGAGCGGAGGCGGCAAGCCGCTCGCTGCGGCTGCAATAGCAGGGGTAGAGCAGATCGCGCCGCAGAAGAATGTCGAATACCTCGTCGTATTTCTCGCTGCGCTCGCTCTGCGAATACCCCTCGTCGGGATAACCTTCGTCCCAGTCAAGACCGAGAGCCTTCAGCGAGTGAACGATGCTTTTTTTGCTCTCTTCGCTGCTGCGCTCAGGGTCAAGATCCTCCATTCGGAAGATGAGGTTTGCGCCTGCGCTTTTGGCATCTAGCCAAGCCAAAAGGCTGGATGCAAGGTTTCCGATATGCAGCTGACCGCTCGGACTTGGAGCAAATCTGCCGGTTTCAGCTTGGTGTTTGTACATAACAAGACCCCTGAGCATAGATTAGTATTTATATATAAGCACATTTCGACAAAAAAATAAATATTTATCTATCTTTTTTTCTGAACATGTGATATAGTGTTAGCAAACAATTAATATGGCATACAAGATGCCATACAGAAAGAGGTAATTCTAATGGCGAGCTCAACAAAAGAAGCCCTGGGAAATGCTTTAAAGAAAATGCTGTCGGTGAAGCCCATTGATAAGATCACCGTAAAGGACCTCGTTGAGGAGTGCGGCGTCAATCGCCAGACTTTCTACTATCACTTTGACGATGTTTATGATCTTCTTGAGTGGGTGTTCGAGGAGGATACGAATAAGGCTCTTCCGCATGAGATCTTCTACGATAAATGGCGCGAGAACGTTATCGAGTGGTTCCAGTATCTTCAGGATAACCGCACCTTCGTTCTTAATATTTTCAATTCGCAGAATCGCTCTTACCTGCTGAGATATTTTAAGGGCCGTCTGCACTATTGCGTACACAGCTTTGCGGCCATATGTGCCGAGGGCAAGAATATCGAGTGGTCTGATCTTGAATTTGTATGCGAGTTCTATGTCAATGCTGCTATCGGCTGGATATCCCAGTGGTTTGACATTGGTATGCCGCCGCTTGATGCGCACGATACCGAGCGCTATATCAAGATCCTTGACGGCAGCACCGAGAACCTGCTGGCAAGATTCCAGAAAGATTAAACAAACTGAAAATTCGGACTTCCGGACTTGTTCGGAAGTCCTTTTTATGTTGAAAGATGGCGCGTTCCGAGGTATAATATCCTATTATGCACAATGGCAGGAGAAAGCGAAATGAAAGAGCAGAAAACTAATGTTATGCGTCTGCTTGAGCAGAAAAAGATAGATTATACGCCGCACGAATACCCCCACGGTGACGAGGCCGTTGACGGCGTCACCGTTGCGGAGATATGCGGTCAGGACCCGGCGCAGGTATTCAAGACCCTCGTTGCGCGCGGTGCGAGCAAGAACATATATGTCTTTGATGTTCCAGTGACAGGTGAACTCGATCTCAAGAAGGCCGCGAAGGCGGCAGGGGAGAAGTCGATAGCTATGATCCATGTCAGTGAGATAAATGCGCTGACGGGCTACGTCCGAGGCGGCTGCTCACCGATAGGGATGAAAAAACAGTACAAGACCTTTATAGATATAAGCGCGAAGGATAAACCGACTATTATGGTGAGCGCCGGTAAGATTGGCTATCAGGTGGAACTACGCCCGAACGACCTTGCGGGACTTGTGCGCGCAAAATTTGTAGATCTGGTAAGTGAGAATGACTGATTATA
Organism: uncultured Oscillospiraceae bacterium; assembly: GCA_934636655.1. Classification (GTDB taxonomy): domain Bacteria; phylum Bacillota; class Clostridia; order Oscillospirales; family Oscillospiraceae; genus F23-B02. Next base: position 12,440 of record CAKUAS010000014.1, on the reverse strand, counting down.
TTAAAATTAAAGGTGCGAGAGCCAACAATCTTAAAAATATTGATATAGAAATACCGCGCAACAAGCTTGTCGTAATGACCGGTGTATCCGGCAGCGGCAAGTCAAGCCTTGCGTTCGACACAATATACGCCGAAGGGCAGCGCCGCTATGTCGAGAGCCTTTCGTCCTACGCGAGGCAGTTTCTCGGCCAGATGGATAAGCCCGACCTCGATTATATACAAGGTCTGTCTCCGGCTATATCCATCGATCAGAAAACAGGATCGCGCAATCCGCGCTCGACCGTCGGCACGGTAACGGAGATATACGATTACATGCGCCTTCTGTGGGCACGTATCGGCAAGCCCCACTGTCCCAAGTGCGGCAAGGAGATAAAGCAGCAGACGATCGATCAGATAATCGACCAGCTCATGCTCCTGCCGGACGGAACAAAGCTCATGATCCTTGCGCCGGTCGTGCGCGCCCGCAAGGGCGAATATGTCAAGGTGTTCGAGGATGCACGCCGCTCGGGCTATGTCCGCGTGCGTGTTGACGGCAGCATGTACGAGCTCTCCGAAGAAATAAAGCTCGATAAGAACAAAAAGCACACCATTGAGGTCGTTGTTGACCGTGTTGTCATAAAAGATGGCATCATGCGCCGCCTTGCCGATTCCGTCGAAACCGCGGCCTCGCTTGCCGGTGGTCTCGTTATTGCCGATATAGTCAGCGAAAACCGACAGATACTCTTCTCGCAGAACTATGCCTGCCCCGACTGCGGCATATCCATTGAAGAGCTTACGCCGCGCATGTTCTCGTTCAACACGCCTTACGGCGCATGCCCCAAGTGTGACGGTCTCGGTATGCAGCTTCTGGTTGACCCCGACCTCATCATCCCCGACGACAGCCTGAGCATAAACGGCGGCGCCATCAAGGCCACCGGATGGGGCTCGGGAGCGGATTCCATTGCGGCAATGTATTATAATGCCCTTGCAGAGAAATACGGTTTTACGCTCGATACGCCGATAGCGGATCTGCCGGCCGGTGTTAAGGACATCCTGCTTTACGGCAGCAAGGGCGAGAAGCTTGACCTGAGCTATGAGCGAGAGAGGAAAAACAGCTCCTTTGCGGGCAAATTCTCGCGTCCGTTCGAGGGCATATGCAAAAACCTTGAGCGCCGGTATTTTGAAACACAGAGCCCGGCCATGCGCGCCGAGATCGAAGAATGCATGTCCGAGGTCACATGTCCCGAGTGCCGGGGCCAGCGTCTGAGAAAGGAAGCGCTTGCAGTCACCGTCGGCGGCATAAACATTGCGCGCATGGGCGATATGTCCGTTACCGAGGCGATAGACTTTGTAGACGGTCTTGAACTCAGCGAAAAAGAGCATATCATCGCCGACAGGATAATAAAAGAGATAAAAGCCCGCCTCGGCTTTCTCAAAAACGTCGGTCTGCAATATCTGAGTCTTTCCCGCGGCGCCGCGACCCTATCTGGCGGCGAGAGCCAGAGAATACGCCTTGCAACGCAGATCGGCGCATCGCTCACGGGCGTTTTGTACATCCTGGACGAGCCGAGCATCGGTCTGCATCAGCGCGATAACGAAAAGCTTTTAAAAACGCTTATGGATCTACGCGACCTCGGCAACACTCTCATTGTTGTCGAGCACGATGAGGACACGATGCGGGCAGCCGATTACATCGTCGATATCGGCCCGGGAGCGGGTGTACATGGCGGCAGCGTCGTAGCGGCAGGAACGGTCGATGATATATGCGCCTGCCCCGAATCGCTCACCGGTCAGTATCTCAGCGGAAAGCGCAGGATTCCTGTACCTGCCGAGCGGCGGGCAGCGGACAAAGGCTTTATCGTTATTCACGGCGCTGCCGAGCATAATCTTAAAAATATAGATATTGAGATACCAAAAGGCGTCATAACCTGCGTTACCGGTGTCTCAGGCAGCGGCAAGTCGAGCCTTGTCAATGAGATACTCTATAAAACCTTGGCTCTAAGGAAAAACCGCGCCAAGGTGAAGCCCGGCAAATGCGCCGGCATAAGCGGCATCGACGATATCGACAAGGTCATAGATATCGACCAGAGCCCCATCGGCAGAACACCGCGCTCAAACCCGGCGACATATACGGGCCTGTTCAATGACATCCGCGAGCTCTTTGCCTCGACCGAGGATGCGCGCCTGCGCGGTTATAATTCGGGAAGGTTTTCCTTTAACGTCAAGGGCGGCAGGTGCGAGGCCTGTAAGGGCGACGGTGTGCAGAAGATAGAGATGCACTTTTTACCGGACGTGTATGTACCCTGTGACGTTTGCAAGGGCAAGCGATACAATCGCGAAACGCTCGAGGTGCGCTACAAGGGCAAGAACATCAGCGATGTTCTCAACATGACGGTCGAGGAGGCATGCACCTTCTTTGAAAATCTTCCGAAGCTCAAGGCAAAGCTCGATACGCTCTATGAGGTCGGCCTCGGCTACGTTCAGCTCGGCCAGTCGAGCACGACGCTCTCGGGCGGCGAGGCGCAGCGAGTGAAGCTTGCGACCGAGCTTTCACGCCGCAGCACGGGCTCGACGGTGTATATCCTCGACGAACCCACCACCGGTCTGCATATGGCAGATGTCCATAAGCTCCTGAGCATAATCGATAAGCTCGCCGACGCCGGAAACACCGTCGTCATAATTGAGCACAACCTTGATGTCATAAAAACAGCGGATTATATCATCGACCTCGGACCAGAAGGCGGCGACGGCGGCGGAACGCTCGTCTTTGCGGGTACTCCAGAGGACTGTGCCGTGTGCGAAGACAGCTATACCGGGCAGTTTCTTAAAAAGATACTTTAACAATTACGCGCCCTCTCCCGTAAAATGATACGGGAGGGGATCGCATGACGCTATATATCGCCGTGGGCTTTGCCGCAGCGGCCGTGCTGTGGCTTATCATATGGTCCGTGAAAGGCTTGCTGCTCACGCCGGTCAGGCTCGGCAAAAGCACGGATGCGGAAATCGTTCTTAATGTTCACGGTCCGGAGCCCGCGATGGAATACACCCTGCGCAGTCTTATGTGGCTGCGCGAAAACGGAACGCTTCGTGCGGGCATCATAATCAACTCAAAGGATATTGATGATGAAACGCGCAGCATTCTGCGGCGATTTGCCGAGCAGTACAGATGCGTAAACTTTACAGAGGAATTATTTGACGATGCAGGAATTAAGCGAAATTAACGGAACAGTCTCGGCCGTCATATTCAGAAACGACGAAAACGGCTACGGCGTTGTGAAGCTCGAGCTCGATAACGGCGAGAATACGACCGCCGTCGGCTGTCTGCCGTATGTCGCTCCGGGCGAGATGATCTCGGCCGAGGGCTCGTGGATGACTCGCGCCCAGCACGGCAGACAGTTCAAGATCGAGCAGTGCAGCCGCATGCTGCCGACATCGGCTGAGGCGATCTACGAATATCTTGCCGGAGGCACGGTGCGCGGTATAGGTCCGGCAACGGCAGCGATGATAGTAGACCGCTTTGGCGACAAGGCACTGGATGTTCTCGAAATGCAGCCGGAAAAGCTTGCCGAGATCAAAGGCATAAGCAGCTCCAAGGCAAAGGACATAAGCGCCGGCTTCAAAAAGCAGGCCGGAGTGCGCCGATTAACCGAGTTTCTGTGTTCATATGGGATCCAGCCGATTTTTGCACTGCGCATGTTCAAATTTTACGGCAACTCCGCTATCGAGGTCGTGCACGAAAATCCGTACATACTTTCTTCATCGCACATCGGCGCAAGCTTTGCCGAGGCAGACTCCCTTGCTCTGGCGCTCGGCCTTGACGGCGACAGTCTGAACCGTGTTTGTGCCGCTGTGGTGTTCGAGCTTGTTCATAATTCAGGCAATGGGCACTGCTTCATTCCGCGCGTGAAACTCACCGCTGCGACCTCTCAGCTCATCGGCGTTTCACCCGACCTTGCAGAGGACGCGGTCGATAAGCTCGCAGAAACGGGTGAGATCGTCTGCTGCACAGTTGCGGGACTTGATGCCTGTTACCTCGCTCCGCTTTATGAGGCTGAAACTTACACGGCAAACAGAATTAAAGCCATGTGCAGGGTAAAAGACGAGAGAAAGGTTGACATAACAAATTTGATCTCGCGTCTCGAAAGCGCAAATGATATTGAATATGCTCCAATGCAGCGCGAGGCGATAGCGCTTGCGGCACAAAACCGCATGCTCGTCATAACCGGAGGTCCGGGCACCGGAAAAACAACGATACTCAAGGCTGTGCTCGCATTGTACGATGAGCTTGAGCTCGAAACATACCTTGCCGCTCCGACCGGCCGCGCTGCCAAGCGCATGGGCGAACTGTGCGGAATGGAGGCGTCGACCATTCACCGTATGCTCGGCGCAAAAATGTCCGAGGATGGCGAGACGGTCGTATTCGGCAAGGACGAAGAGGATAAGCTCGCCTGCGATGCGCTGATAATAGATGAGTGTTCGATGGTTGACATAACGCTTATGCATGCCATACTCAAGGCCTTGAAGTCCGATTGCCGCATCCTACTCGTGGGCGACGCGGATCAGCTCCCGTCGGTCGGGCCGGGCAACGTGTTTTCGGATATCATCCGAAGCGGCGTTGTGCCGACAGTGCGGCTTACGGAGATATTCCGCCAAAAGGCAGACAGCCGCATCGTGCGCAACGCGCACATGATAAACAGGGGAGAGCATCCCGATTTTAACGAAAATAGCGGCGATTTCTTCCGCCTGCGCAGAATGCAGGGCGGCTCGTGCGTCGAGACTATAGTCGAGCTGTGCAAAAAACGTCTGCCGGAGAATATGAAGATACCCTCCAATCAGATACAGGTCCTTTCACCAAGCCGAAAGGGCGAGACAGGAACGGCAAACCTCAATAAGTGTCTTCAGGCGGCGCTCAATCCGCCCGATGAGAGCAAAAAGGAAAAGCTATTCGGTGAAACTGTTTTCCGCGTTGGCGACAGGGTCATTCAGATAAAAAACAATTACGATATCGTCTGGAAGGACAAGCTCGGAAAAAGCGGCATGGGCGTTTATAACGGCGATATCGGAACGATAGTCGAGATCGACACGGCCTCGGAGTATCTGAAGGTCGACTATGACGATAAGATAGCCCTCTACGGCTTTGAGATGCTCAATGAGCTTGAGCACGCGTGGGCGCTTACGGTCCACAAATCACAGGGCAGCGAGTATCGTGCGGTCATACTTTCGCTCAATCCAGTAGCCCAGATGCTTCTGACACGCGGCGTGCTGTACACGGCCGTGACGCGCGCAAAGGAGCTTCTCATAATGGTAGGCGACGATAATGTTGCCCATCGTATGATAGATAACCACAAACAGTCGCGCCGATACAGCGCATTGAGGATAAGGCTTGCCGATGAAAATTCTTGATCTTATCTCGCACCTGCTGTATCCGTGGAAATGTGTTTTCTGCGGCAGTGTGCTCAAGGATATGGATATCTGCCGCGAGTGCGAGGAAAAGCTGCCGTACACGAAGGGAGACAGTATTGTTCAGCGCTTTCCCTTTGTCGATAAGTGCGTTTCACCGCTGTATTACAAGGATAATGTCCGCTCGTCGATACACAGGTATAAATTCGGCGGATGTGCGGCCTACAGCAAGCGTTACGGGCGCATGGTGTCGGACTGTGTCGAAAATAATCTTGATTGCGGCAGTGTTGATGTGATATCATGGATACCGCTCAGTAAAAAGCGACTGCGGCACAGAGGCTATGATCAGGCGCAGCTCATTGCCGGGGAAATTGCGAAAAACACCGGCCTGCCGTGCAGACAGCTTCTGAGGAAGATAAAAGATAACCGTGCTCAGTCGTCAACACGGGATGCAAAGCAGCGCCGAGAGAATGTTGCAGGGGTGTATTCCCTGTGCGAAGACACTGATGTTTCGGGCCTGTGTATATTGCTTGTGGACGACGTTGTAACTACGGGATCTACCATGAGTGAGGCGGCGCGAGTTCTGCGCAGGACCGGAGCAAAAACCGTTTACGGTGCGTCTCTTGCACGGCATGAAGATTAGCATAATTGGATAGAATTATAGAAAAATATCGCCGGGAAGTATCTCCGCGGCAGATCGGAGCATTGTATGGTCATATACGAAAGAGATATAGCAGTTGATATGGGAACATCAAACACCCTTGTTTTCTCTCAGGGTAAGGGGCTTGTTCTGCGCGAACCCACGGTCGTCGCGGTCGATAAGGTCAAGGACAAGATGCTCAAAATAGGCGAGGAGGCGAAGAAAACACTTGGCCGCACTCCGGCAAACGTTGTCGCCATTCATCCGATACGGGCCGGTGTCATCTCCGATTACGACATGTCCGCGCTCATGCTGCGCGAGCTTGTCAGCAGAATAACCTCATTCAGTCTTTTTAAGCCGAGGATACTCATGTGTGTGCCCAGCAGCATAACCGGAGTTGAAGAGCGCGCTGTCATCGATGCTGCCATCGAGGCCGGAGCACGCAGAGTGTATCTGGTCGAGACTGCCGTTGCAACGGCGATCGGCGCGGGCGTAGACATCAAAAAACCCGACGGACACATGGTCGTCGACATCGGCGGAGGAACGACCGAGATCGCCGTCGTATCCATGGGTGGTGTGGCCGAGTGCGAGTCTATTAAAACCGCCGGCAGTACCTTTGACGAGGCTATCATCCGATATATCAAGAAAAAGCACAATATGCTCATCGGCGCAATGACCGCCGAAGAGGTGAAGATAAACATCGGCGGTGTGTATCCGCGCTCGGACGTGCCCGAGAGCATGGAGGTCAAGGGCCGTGACCTCATAAAGGGACTGCCCAAGACTGTGAGCGTGACGGCCGAAGAGCTCATTGATGTTCTGCGTGAGCCTGCACGTCTCATTCTCGAGAATGTCCATGCTGTGCTCGAGCGCACTCCGCCCGAGCTCATCGGTGATCTCGGTGTAAACGGCATGATCCTCTCCGGCGGCGGTAGCATGCTCTACGGCATTGACCGTATGATAGAGGACAGCACGCATATAAGAACCATGATCGTCGATGATCCGCTCGCGTGCGCGGCCCATGGCGCCGGCAAGCTTCTCACAAAGCTCGACACGATGCAGGACGGTATGATGAACTTCCTGCGCAACCGTGAAATGAGAAACTGATATAAAAAACACCGCTCGGTCGAGCGGTGTTTTTTGCGTCTGAATATCAGATCTTGCTGTTTATCCAATTAAGAATGTCGGCGTAGACTTCCTTGTTGTTTATCTCGTTGAGCATCTCGTGGCGGCCATCCTTGTAGAGCTTGATGGTGACGTCCTTCATGCCGGCCTTTTTGAAATTCTCATACGCAAGCTTGACGCCCTTGCCGCACTCACCGACGGGGTCCTTATCGCCGGACATGAAGTAAACGGGCATATCCTTTTTCATAGACTTGAGGTTATCGACATTTGTTATGAACTTAACGCCGGTCATCATATCTCTGAACAGGCTGCAGGAGGGGATAAAGCCGCAGAGAGGATCAGCGATGTATTTATCGACAGCCTCGGTGTTTCTTGTGAGCCAGTCATACTCCGTGCGGGGGTTATCGTATATCTTGTTATAGCTTCCGAACGCGAGGTTGTTGAGGAACTTGCTGTAGTGATGCGGCCCCTTGAGCGAGGTCACGAGGTTGCCCATGAAAAGACCGCCGTTAACGAGCGCAGCGCCCTGATTGCCGGTGCCGCTTATGATGGCAGCGTCGAATGCGCCGGGGTAGCGGATAAGATGAGTGCGCGCCATGAAGCTGCCCATGCTGTGGCCGAACAGGATAAACGGAACTCCGGGATAGGTCTGCTTCATCGCAAGGCGGAGTATTTCCTCGTCTTTTATGATGTAGTCCCAGCCGTTTTTCTCGGCAAAGAAGCCCTTCTGCTCGGGACTTTCTATGCTCTGCCCGTGGCCGAGGTGATCCGTTCCGACGACGACAAAACCGTTGGATGCGAGGAACGCCATGAAATCGTCATATCTGTTGATGTGCTCGGCAATGCCGTGGATTATCTGAACGACGCCTCTTACGTCCCCGTCCGGAACACAGCGGCGGACATGGATTCGGTTTTTGCCGGTGCTTGAATTAAAATAAAAATCATTAAAAGTAGGCATGGAAAATCTCCTCCGTGTATGTTATTATATATTATAGCATAATTACGGAAAAATGCAATGAAATTAGCAGAATCAGTATGGAGGTAAGCAAATGAACGGTTATGTTGTCGCGCTTGATCAGGGAACGACGAGCTCGAGAGCCATAGTTTTTGATGCAAAGGGTGTGCCCGTTACGATAGCGCAGTATCCCTTCCCGCAGATATACCCGAAGCCCGGCTGGGTCGAGCACGATCCCATGGTCATATTGGAGACCCAGTTTCGTGCCCTCGCCGAGGCTTTTGAAAAGAGCGAACTTTCTCCCACGGATATAGCCGGCATAGGCATAACGAACCAACGAGAGACGACCATCGTCTGGGATAAGGCCACCGGCAAGCCCGTGTATAACGCGATCGTCTGGCAGTGCAGAAGAACTGCTCCCATCTGTGATAAGCTGGCTGCCGAAGGGCTCGGAGACTATGTCCGCGATAAGACCGGACTTCTTATCGACGCGTATTTCTCCGGCACTAAGATCAAATGGATACTTGACAATGTCGAGGGTGCGCGCGAAAAGGCCGAGCGCGGCGAGCTGCTGTTCGGCAATGTGGATTCCTGGCTCATATGGAATCTCACAGGAGGCAAGGCACATGTGTCCGATTATTCGAACTGCTCGCGCACGATGCTGTTTGATATAAACAAGCTCGAGTGGGATAAAACATTGTGCGATAAGCTCGGCATACCTATGTCAATGCTCCCGACGCCTGTGCCGTCGTCTATGATCTACGGTAAGGTAGCGCCCGGAATAACGGGCCTTGAAATGCTCGCGGGCGTACCTGTATGCGGTTCGGCAGGCGATCAGGCCGCGGCGCTCATCGGTCAGGGCTGCATAGAAAAGGGTCAGGCAAAGAATACATACGGAACAGGCTGCTTCACGCTCCTGAATACGGGAGATCAGTCCGTTCGCAGTGCAAGCGGACTTGTGACGAGCGTTGCGTGGTCCATAGGCGGTAAAACTACCTACGCCCTTGAGGGCAGCGTCTTTAATGCCGGCAGCTCGATCCAGTGGCTGCGCGACGAGGTCGGCCTTCTCAATACAAGCTCGGAGTGCGAGGCTCTTGCAACTTCAGTTCCGGATAACGGCGGGGTGTATCTTGTTTCAGCATTTACGGGTCTCGGTGCACCGCGCTGGGATATGTACGCCCGCGGCGCTATCGTCGGTCTTACCCGCGGTTCGACTAAGGCGCATATCGCCCGTGCCGCGCTCGAGGGTATAGCATATCAGGTCAAGGATCTGCTCGACGCGATGGAGTTGGACGCAGGCGAACCGCTTTCCGTTCTGCGCGTTGACGGCGGCGCATCGGTCAATAATTTTATGATGCAGTTCCAGTCGGATATTCTCCGCAAGCCGATCGACCGTCCCAAAATGGTCGAGACAACGGCCTTCGGTGCTGCGTTCCTCGCAGGGCTGGCGGTCGGTGTGTGGAATGATATAAAAGACATTGCCGATATCCGTGTGTCCGACCGTGTTTTCACGCCGCAGATGGATGAAAGCGAAGCCGCAGCACTGCACAAGAAGTGGCTGCGTGCAGTTGAAAGAGCAGCAAAGTGGGAAGAATAATGGAACAGGTATTAGTTGTACAGCGCAAAAAAATAGAGCAGTATATCTCCGGCCGCAACGGCCTTATAACCGAATGCACGGATGAGCTTTTTGATATCATCAAAAGGGAGCATGAGTTCATGCCGCGTCCCGAGGCCGAGGAGCGTCCGGACTTTAAGCAGATCATACCCTATGTGATCCTGCGCCGCGGTGATGAGGTTTTTGTGACCCGCAGGCTCAATAAGGGCGGCGAGGCTCGCCTGCACGGAAAGATATCCATCGGCATCGGCGGGCACATAAATCCCGTCGACGAGCAGGGTGACCTGCTCATGCGTGGACTCTGGCGCGAGATACACGAGGAAGTCGAGGTCGCAAACCATGGCGAGTTGACGCCATGCGGCTTTATAAACGATGATTCCAACGCCGTTGGAAGCGTACACCTCGGTGCATGCTTCACCATGCATGTGGAGGGTGATGTTTCTGTAAAAGAGACAGAAAAGCTCGAAGGCCTGTGGATGACAAGGCAGGAGCTGCAAGATAATTTCGACAGCATGGAAACTTGGACGCAAATAGCTCTGGAGGTGCTGTAATGCAGATATTCAAACCGGCAGATATACTTCTGCCCACCGGTGATATGCACCGTTGGAGCGTTGTTGCCTGCGACCAGTTTACGTCCGAGCCCGAGTATTGGCAGCAGGTAAGAGCCATAGTCGGCGACGCACCGTCGACGCTGAATATGATGCTGCCGGAAGCCGAGCTCGGCTTGAAGGATCCTGAGACTGAGAGTGTAAAAATAAACGCCACAATGCAGTACTATCTCGACGGAGCTGTTTTCAAGACCTATCCCGACAGCTATATTTACCTTGAGCGCACGCTTAAAAATGGAGCCGTGCGCCGCGGTATAATGGGCGTGTTTGATCTCGAAGCCTACGATTGGACCGAGGGAACTCACAGCCCAATCCGAGCGACCGAGCACACCGTGGAGGACAGGCTGCCGCCGCGCGTGAAGATCCGCCGCAATGCACCGCTCGAGATGCCGCATATCATGATATTCATGGACGATCCCGACGATATCGTTTTTTCATCGGTAATAAAAGGGGAGAAGGTCTATGATTTTGAGCTTATGCAGGACGGCGGAAGTATCGCGGGCTGGCTCGTTGCAGATAACGATAAGCTTGCTAAAGCTGCCGAAAAGCTTGGCGAGGAGGATATTCTGCGCCGCAAATACGGTACGGCCGACAACGCCATAGTCTTTGCAATGGGCGACGGAAATCACAGTCTTGCCGCTGCAAAACGCCACTGGGAGGAGCTAAAAAAGACGCTTCCGGAGGCCGAACGCGATACGGCGCCGGCACGCTACGCGCTTGCCGAGCTTGTTAATATTCACGATGCGGCCATAACCTTTGAACCCATACACAAGGTCATCTTTGACACCGAATCTGCTGATTTTTTCGCCGAAGCAAAGGCATTTTTCGCCGATATCGCTGGCGAGGGTAAGAGCATCGATCTTGTGACAGGCGAGGGCATCGAACGCCTTAATATATCCGATCTCACGATAGGCGAGCTTATCGGAAAATGCGAGGATTTCTGCAAGGCCTACGCCGAGCGTCACGGCGGCTATATTGACTATATCCACGGTGACTGCGAGTGCGTTGAAATGGCACAGCGCTTCGGGTGTGCAGGCATACTTCTGCCGCGCATGGAAAAGTCGGAGCTGTTCGGTTCGGTCATAAAAAGCGGCCCGTTCCCGAAAAAGAGCTTTTCAATCGGCCACGGCAACGATAAACGCTACTATCTTGAGTGCCGCAAAATACGGTGATTTAATTTACCCTTGTAATGAATGCGAGTTTGTGGTAAAATAATTGCCGTTAATTCGCAATAATACTATTAGAGGAGCTGTTTTATATGTCCGGACATTCCAAATGGCATAATATACAGAAAACTAAGGGCGCGGCTGACGCAAAGCGCGCTCAGGCGTTCACGAAGATCGCCCGTGAAATGATCGTCGCCGTCAAGGAAGGCGGCAGCGGCGACCCGAATAACAACTCGCGCCTTGCAGCGGTCATCACCAAGGCAAAGGCCGCAAATATGCCTAATGATAACATCAAGCGCACTATCGATAAGGCGCTGGGCGCAGGCAACACCGATAACTACGAGAAGATCGTTTACGAAGGCTACGGCCCCTCCGGTGTCGCGGTCATAGTCGAGACCATGACCGATAACCGCAACCGCACCGCCGGTGAGATCCGCCATTACTTCGATAAGTACGGCGGAAACCTTGGCGCTGCCAATTGCGTTTCATGGTCGTTCGACAAAAAGGGCGTCATTGTTATCGATAACGAGGACGAAGAGCTCGACGAGGACGAGGTAATGATGGAGGTCCTTGATTGCGGCGCGGACGATTTCGAGCCCGACGGCGAGACCTTTATTGTCTACACCGCTCCCGACGATGTTGCTCCCGTTGCAGATAAGATCACCGCCGCGGGCTACAAGCTTCTGTCGGCACAGGTGGAAATGCTGCCCCAGAACGGCTACATAAAGCTCACAAACGAGGACGATATTAAGAACATGCAGAAGATGCTCGACATGTTCGAGGATAACGACGACGTCCAGAACGTCTGGCACAACTGGGAAGAGTAAGCAAAATAAGGGCAATACTCTCTGACAAGCTAAAAATACAGAGGCAAGCGTTTGCTTGCCTCTGTTTTTACGCATAAAAATACCGGCGCATGATGTGGGGCATGCGCCGGTACAGTTTTAAAGATTAGA
>CAKUAS010000013.1 GCA_934636655.1 uncultured Oscillospiraceae bacterium | reverse complement strand
TGGTAATTACATTCTACCAAAGATTCGTATGAACTTCTTTCCTTTTTTACTGTTGCACTTGATAGTATAATTCACCGGGCGCAAAAATCCCCCGATATCTATATGATATCGGGGGATGAAGTTTATTATGACTTAAGCTGACGGGGGCCGAGACCCTGCCGCCTGTCAACGTTTTTTCAGAGGCGCTTTGAAGCGCCTACTGATACATATATTGCGTCAGCTCGGTATCGAAAATGCCGACTATTGCAGTAAAATTGACGCCGACAGGTGCTTTGCAGTTTTGTCAGAGCTGATTTTTGCTCAGGCAAGGCAAAGCCCGCAGGGAATACTGACGTATTTTCAAGGGGTTTAACGAAGTGTGAGTGAAAATCAGCCTGCCAAAACCGGTAGGTGTTCGACTCCCGTCAGCTTATGAGAATTTAACAAAGCCCGTGAGCGTTCCGAGGGGATAGCCGAGCGTCCACTCGTTATCGCCGCACTTGGGACAGACCGTGCCGTGCTCGTGCAGCTCGTCGATATAAGCCTCGGCGCGCTGGATGTACATATTCGTCTTTACGACGTACTTGCACTTCGGGCAGTAGACAAGGTAGTTTGCGAAGCTGTCGTAAATGCCCTTTTTGCGATTTTCTTTCTCCTCATATGAGAGGGCTCTCGGGAGGATATTGTGATTTGTATAGCTCATCGTTTTGCCTCCTCAGATCAGATGCTCGCGCTTAACGCTGTCATGATGCTTATCGAGGAAGGGCACAATGACGCTGCGCATGAGGCGCATATCAAGATTAAAATAGTATACTGCAAAGAGCGCTGCGAGCGTAAGGCTGCTCACGCCCATTATCTTGGCCAAAACTTTCATGCTGCTTCTCCTTTCTTACCAGCCCATCTCATCGTCGAAATCAACGAGGGTCGGGTCAACGGGCTCTTCATGCATAACGCTCTGCATATACTGGTTTACGGTCTTGCGCGCCTCGTTCGTGGGAACTATGCGGCAGTCCATGAGGGAGTGCGGCATCCAGATGATATTGAATCTGTCGCGGTGCTTGTGGAACTCCTCCTCGAGCAGGCCCTGTGCGCCGGCCATGCCCTTACAGCCGATATCGTCGTACATGATGATAGTGTCGCAGTTGAACTTCTCCGCGGTCTCCCACATCTGCATGAGGTGGCGGTTGCCGCCGACGGTGTGGGTACGCATGGGTGTCCTCGCGTGCCAGTCGGCAATGTCGCTCATCATGGTCTCGCGGTCGGTGGTGTCAACGATGTTGTGGCCGGTGAGCGAGTCCATGTTGATAACGGTCATGATGCCCCAGCAGTTATACAGCCACTGGACACCATGAGCATAGTAGGTCGAGCCGCAGGACCAGGCCAGTGCACGGTGCCGTGCGAGCGGGAACGGGTGGATGTTCTTGCGCACGCACTTTTCAAAGACCTTGTTGATCTTATTATTGGCCTTCTTGAAGTACTTCGTGCCGCCCTGCTGATAGAAATAGATGCGGAACAGACCCTGAACGACAGAGTTGAGCGCGCCGTTATCGCTCTTTGCGTAGATATCCCAGCGGTTGAGTGAGCCGCGGTTAAATTCGTTAGTATCCTCGATGTGCTCGATGAAGGTATCCCAGTTGAACGGAACGCCGAACTGCTGCTCGAGGAACTCTATCGCGGAATAGACCTCATGAACGCCGAGCTCCTTGGTGGTGGGATCATCGTACATAAGCGGGGTGGTGAACGGGTGCACGGCCTTTTTGCCGTCATTGGACAGCGCACGCCACATCGCGGTGTTGTCCATCATGTTCGCGTCGCAGGGGTTGTTCGTCGTCAGCCAGCAGTTGCCGATATCGGGGTACTCATTTTCGACGGCTACGCCGACCTCAACAAGAGGCAGGGTGCACATATCGCCGGGGATGCCGCAGGCGACTGCCTGATCGACGTAGTAGCAGCCGAGCTGCTTGCGCATCAGCGGCAGCATGAACGCCGCGTGCTGCTGCATGTTGATGGCATAATAGCCGGGGAAGCCGAAGATTATGTGCTTGGGCAGAGTGTAGTCAAATGCAACTGTAATGTCAGACCATTTGGTCTCGCCGAGCCTACGGTCGGCTCGCAGGCTCTTCCACAGGGTATCGGTCGAGTCGGAGATCATGCAGTCGAGCGCATACAGGTCAGCTCTGAGCGCCTCGCCTCGGTCGCCCTCGATCCACTTATCGACCATCATGGGAGCGGCAAGATATGCCGACAGCCAGCGGTATTTCCAAAACGCCTTTGCGATGCGTATAGGGTCGTGCATGACGAATATCGCCATCTTGACCCATGTGCACAGCCATTTGTAAAATGCAAACGCCGTGTCCTTGACTCCGCGCCACTCGCGGCGGGCATAGAAGTTCGTGCCCTCAATGTATCTCTGGCCTATGTAATGGCAGGGCTCGTCGCCTTTGAGGAAGTGCTCAAGGGTGCCGTACTGCTCTTTGATGCTTATTTTTCTTTTCCACATAGCTATTCCCCTCCTCAATTAGCCTGGAGCTTTTTGATCTCAAGCGATTCGACGAACGCCTGGAATCTCGTGCGGAGCTGTCCTGTCGCGGCGTTGGCGTAGTCGCGCTCTATCTGACAGGTGGGTATCGCCGACGGGACGTTCAGACCCTCGGCCAGCCACTTTGCGGCGATTGCGCGCTCATAGCCCCAGTATTCGCAAAACTTCATGTTCTGAAGGATTATACCGTCGGCCTTGTATTCCTTTGCGATATCGTACAGATACTGCTTACGGGCGATAATATTCTCCGTACCCATGGCGCGGGGACATTCGTTTATCTTCATATAGTGCTCTGCCAGCGCGTCCAGCGGATGCTGGCCGGGCTCGACGACTATCTCCTCCCTGCCGGGCAGCGAGCCGAAGCAGTAGCGGTCGGCGACGACGCGTGCACCGCACATCTCGACAAGCTTTGTAAACTCCGGATCGTCGATCTCCGAGCCGACGAGCATGACCTTTGCTCTGTAGTCGGGCTTCTCGTCCGGCTCACGGGTCTTGAGCTCCTCTGCCGTCTCGCGCAGCTTGTCGACGATGAGGTACTTCGGGCACACGAGCGTAACGAGCTGGATGATGTGGAACTCGTAGCCGGTGATAGTCGGATTATCGAGCTTGCGGTAGCTACCGATCTCGGTTATGAGGCGGCAGATCTCGTTGTGGCGCTCGATAGCATCCATGAGCTTTTCCTCGGAATAATCAACGCCGTATGTCTCTTTCATCGGAGCAAGTATCTTCTTTTCGATCTGGCGGCGGAAATATCCGGCGTACCAGTCGCCCTTCTTTATCGGCATGTCGATGCACGCGGTAAAGAATTTTTCGTTGGGAATGAGCTTGCAGTACTCAAAATACTGCTCCATGCGGTTCATCGTGGTGCAGCATTCCTGACCTATCAGCGCGGATATGAAATTGTATCCGCCTTCAAACGCGCGCTCGAGTATGCTCTTTGAGTAAGGGCATGAGCGGTTTGTCATATAATAGGTCGCAAGGTCCGGGTTCGTGCAGCCCGGTGCGCGCAGTCTTACGCCGAAGCAGCCCTCAACGTCGAGCAGCGGCTCAGGTATGTAAGAACAGTTGTAGGCAAGCGCCAGCTTGCCCTCGGAACACGCCTGTTTTACAAGCGCGTTGTTCGCCTCCTGCAGGAGGCTTTCAAAATAAATAAGATGCTTCAGGTCTCTCATTGTGTTCCCCCGTTTCGTTTGACTGCGTCAAAACTTCCCTCGCAGTCTATATGTTATTATATTATCACTCGCAACATAAAACTTCAATTTATTTGTACATTTTCGACATGTTGTACACTATTGATCTAAATTTTTGTGCACATTAACAACAAGATATGTAACCTATGTAAAACACTTATATAAAAATATAACCGCTCATTTCTGAGCGGTTATATTTTTGAGACTGTCAAAAAACTTATGCTGCTGAGTAAATACAACCGCGCAGCGGGGGAGCTTGAGGGGGCAAGGCCCGCCTCAAGTTGGATTATAGCCATCAAAAATGCCTGAGCCATCAGGCTTTTTGACGAGCGCAGCGAGATTTTTCGTGAAGCGTAAGCTTCACAAAAAATGTGGCGTATTTGAAGCGTGCAAAAAAGCCATTGGCTTTTTTGACACGCTGAAAAACATAACCGCTCATTTCTGAGCGGTTATATTCATTAAGAATTATCAGTCAGGCGCGGCCATTGGAAACAAACGTCATTTATTATTTCAAGGAGCCGACCGCAACGGTAAGCTGCTCTACTATTATAAATATAGGAGGGAGGACATAAGGAAGCTGCGGCCGCGTCGACTGATACGGTAAGGAAGGGGAAGAAAATTTGCGGTCGGCTCGGGAGTTGAGCCTGTTACGGTCTTACAGTTTCGCCGTCGCCGTTTGCGCCGTCGATAACAGTCTTGGTGCCGAATATGTGTGATGCCCAGGGAGATGCGTAGTAAAGGATGAGGTATGCGACCTCTTCGGGAGTTGCGGCGCGCTTATCATATGTGCCGGAAACGAGGGCCGCGTATCTTTCCTCGGCGCTCATGCCGTCGCCGAGCGCGTTTTCGCCGATGCGCGCAAGCATTCCGGTGTCGACACCGTCGGGGTTAACGCTGTTGACATTGACGCCCTTGGGGCCGAGTTCCCTTGCCGCGGACTTCATAAGTCCCTGAACCGCGTGTTTGGATGCGCAGTAAATAGCCATTCCCGGGCTGCCGACAACGCCGCCGATGGAGGAAGTGATAACGATCGAGCCGTGGCCCTGCTGTGCAAGAACGTCGCCGCCGTACTTGAGCATATACATAACGCCGAGAACGTTGATTCCGAAAACCTTATCAAAGTTTTCCTTGCTCATCTGATTGTTGAACTCCCACTTGCCTTCGTAGCCCGCGTTCGGTAAAACGGAGTCGATGTGGCCGAAGTGTGCGACCGCACCGTCGATAAATGCCTTGACCTGCGCTTCATTCGTTACGTCGGCAACGTTTGTCCACAGTCTGTCAGGACCGAGATCCAGTTCTTCTGCGAGCTGCTTTACTTTGTCCGCATCACGGCCTGAAAGTGCGATCTTTGCACCTTCAGCTTTAAGCGCAAAGCACACCGCTCTGCCTATGCCGCCGGTTGCGCCGTTAATAAGAACGACTTTATCCTTAAGTTTGAGATCCATAATTGTTCCTTTCTATTTAATACCGTTTATGTTGCTTATTATTTTTCAGCAGCAGGTCCATCCGCCGTCGCAGGAGACTATCGCGCCGTTTACATAGGACGATTCGTCGGCTGCAAGATAAATGATGGTGCTGTCAAGCTCGCCGTCAACGCCGGCTCTGCCCATTGGCACACGGGAGTTGATCCACGGGCCGAGCATCTCCATGGCCTCGGGGCTGTTTGACTCGGACGGGAAGAAACCGGGGCATACACAATTGCAGGTTATACCGTGCTTGCACAGCTCACAGGCAACTTCGCGCGTCAGGTTTACAACGCCGCCCTTGACCGCACAGTAGTTCGATATAGCTATCTCACCGGTGCCGATGCGGCCGAACAGGGACGCGTTGTTTATGATTCGGCCGTAACCGGCTTTTATCATTTCTTTTCCAAACTCGCGGATGCAGCGGAACACGCCGGTAAGCTCAAGGTCCAGACCGTGCTGCCAGAAATCATCCGGAGTTTCGGTTATGGGATAGAACGGGCCGCCGCCGGCGTTATTAACGAGGATATCGACCTTGCCGAACTCGTCTATGGTCGCCTTGACCGCTGCCTTTATATCGTCAAGATCACAGACATCGCACTTTACGGGCAGGCATTTAACGCCCTTTGCCCTGACTTCCTGTGCGACGGCTTCGAGCTTTTCCATGCGGCGCGCAAGGAGAACGATGTCCGCTCCCTGCCCTGCCAGGGCAAGCGCAAACTGCCTGCCGAGGCCGCTGGATGCTCCCGTTACTACGGCAACTCTGCCGTGAAGATCAAACATCATTTGTATTCTCCTTTATTTATCACAGAGGAAGGCACTCGTACTCATATATATCGAGCATGAGCTTCCTCGGCTGCTTTGCATCGTCCAAGCGGCCGACAGCAAAGGTGAACATCTTATCAAGCTTTGGGTCTGTAGACTCAATAGGGCTTGCGAAATAGATATCTACTCCCCTGCTTATATTGCCTGCGGCAAACTCCTTTATCTCGTCGACGGTGCAGAAATCGGCTCTGCCGGTGTAAGGCACATAAACGAGATTTCCATCGTTGAGCTTTATCGTTATGCGGCCGTCGAGCTCAAAAACGCCGTTATAGCGCAGAAGCTGAGTGACTTCGCCGCCGGGCACAACGTGGCCGATAACTTCGCTTTTGGTGAACACTTCGCCGCCCTTTGGTGTCGCATTCACGCGCACGCCGCCGCCGACGGTGGGATAGAAGCCCCAACTGTCAAGCTCTATATCCGTGGAAAAAAGATGGCCTATACGGGTCTTATTCAAATCGTTTGACATTGTTCCTTCTCCTTTCTCACTTCTTAATGCGTACGGCGTACACATCATAACGGACTACAACGGGATCGGAGAATTTAGCGACTCCGAAGCCGATGCAGAAGGTGTGGTTGAGCCATTCATAGCGCGGATCGTCGGTCTCGAGCTGATAGTGGATAGCATTGCGCACCTGCTCGGGGAAAATGAACTTCTTGTATTTGAGAACATCCTCGTAGCCGCCGATATCGTTTCTGCCCTGATAAGGCATGTATATCTTTGCGCCGTCGTCGGTCTCGATAGTCGCGCGGACGTTTACATTCTGGGTACCGTTGGGTGTGCCGTGGCACCAATCGCCGCCGAACGGCTTGAGCTTACCGTTTATCTTGTCGCCCTTGACCCAGCCGCCGACTATATATCCGGTCAGTCGGAATCCGCCGAATATGGACGGGTCATAGACTTCAAAGTTGGGATCGCAGTCTGCCGCATAGGAGAAAAGATACTCCAACTCATATGGAATGAGGTCTCTCATAAAGTTTTGCTCCTTTCTTTTTGTATGTCCATGCCGGATATCCGGCATGGACAATTATCAGGATTTTCAGCGATCTATGGACATTGCCGCAAAGAAGCCGCTGCGAACGGCGGTGCCGATCTTGCCCATTTTGACGCTGTCGCCCATGGCGATTGTCTTATTGTAGTACTTTGCCTTGAGCTGCTCGACAAGCTCCGTTCTGGGCTTCATGCCGAGAGCGTTGATAACAGTATCGGCAGGCAGATACTCGGTGCTGCCGTCCTCTTTCTGGACATTTACGCCGTTTTCGTCAACGCTGAGAACCTTGGTCTTGGTCATCAGGCGAACGCCGAGCTTGGTCATCTTTGCGCAGATGCAGTCGCGGTTTATGAACATTGCATCCTTGGCCATGATATCGCCCATCTCAACAATGGTAACATTCTTGCCGTAGTCAAGCGCCAGCTCGTAACCACCGTCACAGCCGGACTCACCGCCGCCGCATACGACGATATTGTCGCCCTTCACAAGGCCATGATCCTTGTGAACTTCATACATATTGAACACATTCTTGCCGTCCAGGCCGGGGATCGGCGGACATACGGGAACAGTTCCGGTGCTGACGAAGATCCAATCAGCGGCTTCGAGTACGGGATCATCGGCCTTGATCTCGGTGCTGAGCTTGATCTCAACGCCAAGCTTCTCCATCTGCACGCCATACCACTCGAACAGTGCGCGGATGTAGTTTTTGAAGGAAGAAGTCGCGATAACTCGGGCGGTGCCGCCGATATGATCATCCTTTTCATATACGGTTACCTTGTGTCCCTTAATGGCCGCAACGCGGGCTGCCTCAAGTCCGGACGGGCCTGCACCGATAACAACGATATTCTTCGGGTCGCTGGTCTTTTCGATCTTGAAAGCCTTCTCCTCGCCGACCTGGGTGTTGACGGAGCAGGAGATCTTAGTGCGGCGGTTCCAGATACGGCCGATGCAGTCCTCGTTGCATCTCAGGCAGGGACGTACATCCTCGCGATGGCCGGAGATCAGCTTGTTGGGGATATCCGGATCGGCGATAAGCGCACGGCCGAGGATGGCAAAGTCGGCCTTGCCGGAGGTGATGAGATCGAGTGCTGTATCGGGATCGTGAGTGCCGCCGTTGAGGATAGGCTTGTGGATATTCTCACGCGCAAAGTCGCAGACGTAGGACATGCATGCAGGGCCCTGATAGGACGGCGGGAAGATATAGTCAAGGCGCTCGTAAGAGCCGGCATCAACGTCGAATGCGTCGATGCTGCACTTCTGGAGCCACTCGACAAGTTCCTTGGTCTCATCAAATGTACGGCCGCCCTCCCAGCCGTGGTCAAGCGCGATGCGGAACAGGATGGGCATATCCGGGCCGACAACGGAGCGGACCGCTCCTACCATCTCACGGGCAAAGCGGGTGCGGTTTTCTGCCGAGCCGCCGTACTCATCGGTGCGGTGGTTAAAGACCTTGGACATAAACTGGTCTATGAGATAGCCTGCGTGAGCATGGATCTCGATCGCATCAAAGCCTGCGTCACGTGCAACGCCCGCTGCGTATTTGAAGGTCTCCTGTAATTCCTTTATTTCTTCGACGGTCATTGCGCGGGTAGTAACATTGGGATTGAAGAAAGTGGGCTGCTCACAGGACGAGATGAGCTTCTCACCGAACTCGTTGGGGTAGCCGTTGCGGCCGGTACCCGGAGTCATCTGGAGGCAGATCTTTGCGCCCCAGCGGTGAACTCTTTCTACAAGGTCGGTGTATGCCGGGATGGGAATATCGCTCTCAAGTGTACCCTCGTGGGAACCCTGTGCGATCTTCTCGGTAAGAGGAGTACAGCCGGTGATTATCATTCCGACGCCGCCTCTTGCGCGTTCCTCATAGTAGTCGATCTCCCAGTCGGACTTCGCGCCGTAAGGAAGGGATGCGTTATGCCCCATCGGAGAAAGGACGAGACGGTTCTTGAGCTCCATCTTGCCTATTTTGAACGGTGTAAAGAGAGGGCTGTAGTCTTTCTTTTCCATTGTGATATTAACTCCTTTACTTGTTAGTTCTATATACTTTCATTGCTTCCGCAGCCGGCTCATTAAGAGCCGACCGCGAATTTGTGGGATATCAGGCGTTTGTACCGGCCTCGATGGCCTTTTTCTCGTCAACTACCTTCTTCATAGGCTTGCAGCCGACGAAGATCAGGACGGCGAGAACGATTCCGAGGAAGCCGAAGAGCTTGAACATGCCGCTGTAAGAGCCGGTGATGTCATATGCCGCGTTAAGTACGGGCATACCGAATGCTACACCGCAGTTCATGACCGCGATCATGATGCCCATGATCTGGCCCTGGGCGCGGTTGCCGAAGACCTGCAGAGTGTAAACAGGGAGAGTTGCCTTGAGGATGCAGAACGAACCGCCGAGCAGAACAGTTCCGACATACATCATGCCGATCGCAGGAGCAGTTGCGTAGATGAACACTGAAGCGATTGCCATGATCGAGTATGCGACCATGCAGGTACGAATTCCGAGCTTGTCGGCCAGGATGCCGAACGGGAGCTGAAGAATGATGTTTGCCGCATACATGACCGAGAGCATGACGCCGCCGTCATAGCCGAGGTCGGAAGAGAAAATTGCGATGTTGCAGATTGCGCCGTAGATAATGAGGCCGAACAGGCCGATGCCGATAGTTCCGCACCAGAACTGGACGGACTTGTATGCTTCTTTTGCGGTCACACCGTAAGGAATGATCGTTCCGCTCTCGTCGGCGATCTTGACCTTGTCGTTCCACATGGGCTTAACGCCGTACTTCTCGGGGCTGTCCTTGAGGAACACAATAAGAACGATTGCGGTGAATACGACTACCGCGCAGTTGATGTAGAGGGATGCGGTCCAGCCGATGGTGCCGATCCACTTGGAGACTATCGGGCTGAAGATAACGCCGGCAAGGCCGGAGCCGATAGCGGTTGCGGAAAGCAGAGTGCCTGTAGAGTGGGCAAACCACTTACTGAAGATGATCGAGCAGGATGCGCCGGAGCAGAAGCAAAGGGAGATGCCCTGCAGGATAGCTGCGAGGTAGAACATCCAGATGACAGTGCCGTTTGCGTACAGAAGAACGCCTGCTATCATAAGCAGTGAGCAGAAGGAGATCATCTTCTTCATGCCGAACTTTTCAACGAGCTTGCCGTAGAATATACTCATGATGGCGTTTGCGCCGCCGTTAAGCGTGATGGTGAGCGCATACGCGGTACGGGATACTTCGGGGTGCGCTTCGAGGATGGGTTCCATATACAGTGTTACGGTGCTGAGCGTAAGACCGGCATATACGAACTGCATCAGTATGAGCAGTATAAGTACGACCCACGCATAATTGCTGCTCTTTACGAGTCCACTTTTTTGCATTGTTAATTCTCCTTTTTCATTGTCCTTAATAAGCCGAATTATTATTGACCCTTGCAAGCGCCGCAGTTCAGATAACCTTATCGATCCCCGTCAGGATCGGTTCTCTGCCCCGCCTTTGTTAAGACTTTATCACGCGCAAAAGCCGCGGTTCAACTACGTTTCGCCAAAAGCGATCTATACGTTTTTTTCTTTTTGCACAAATAAATTTGCACACCCAAACGTGAAAAAACGCCAAACACCGCAAAGCCTTTTTCGGGCTCTTCGCTGTTTGGCGCATAAATATGATATAAATTTATTAATATAAGTTAATGAAATAACAATTCCGTGCGGCTACACTTTCCAGCTTAGCAGAATAAATTTAATTTATATCATATATATCTACAAAATACAACGTTATCCTGCACAAAAATCATCGTTTTGTTTTTGCAGTTGCACAAAATTGTTTTTAAATCTTGAATTATCTTCTGATATTTGATAATTTATTATCAGTCGGTTTTCAGGGCTGCGTGCCCCAAAACCGTTCAGTTTCCAAGGAAAGGAGGCATCGTTATGGGCAACAGATACAGTGAACGTTCCGGTGAAGATATTTACCGATATATAATGGAGCTTATGCCGCACACCGATGATCTTAATGTATTCCTGCAAAAGATATATCTGAGATATAATATGCCCGTCATCGTTACGGACATTGCTTTTCACCTTATTGCATACGGCGGTCCGTACCCCTGCCCCGATCCTCTGTGGCAGACCATAGTTACCTCAGGCGCAGCCGAACCCGAGACCGTTGTCAACTATTACTTCGGCGAAGGCTTCACCGATAAGATGTCCGCTGCCGGCGAGCCGATCGACGCAAGTTGGGGCGTTAATACAAAATATCCTCAAACGACCTGCTCGGTTTATCTCGGCAACAGCATCGAAGGCTGCTGCTCGGTCATGTATCTTGACCATGAAAAGCTTGATTTTGCACTCAAGCTCAACGCTGCGGTAAAAACGGCGGTCGAGATCTTCCTCGGCGGGAAGCTGCGCCGTCAGCCGATGGGGGCCGCACCGGACAGACTTGTAGCCGCGCGGATCCTGCTCGAGAATACCGATGCGCCAATTCAGCTTCTGACCAGCACCGCGTTTTACAAAAACGTTGGACTCAGTCCCGGCTACATGGTAGTCGCGATGCACACCGACGACACAAGCGGCGTAAGACTGCAAAACATAGTAAACAGTATCAAAGTCAGATACCCGCAGATGCTGTATGTCAACAAGTCCGACGATATGTATCTGCTGTTTCAGAACATAAAGTCCGACGCGATGCGTGAAAATGTACTTTCCGACATTGAGTCCGAAGCCTCGCAGAAAGCGGTGTTTACCTGCGGGGCAAGCGGAGTTTTTGCGGATCTGGAAAAGCGTGATGCGTATATCGAGCAGGCACGTCTGACCCTTGAATACGGCATAGATCACAGCGGCAAAAACTGCATCAACTATTTCTTCGATAATTTCACGGAGATCGTACTTCGCCACGGCTGCGACAGCATTTTTGCCGAGAGCCTCATTGTGCCTGAGTTTAAAAAGCTCATTGACTTTGACGAGGAAAATTCCACGGATTATTGCCAGTCGCTCAGCTGCTATATTTTTGAGCGCTGCGATATGACAAAGGCGGCGGCAAAACTCTATGTACATCGAAATTCGCTGATGTACCGCATAAAAAAGTGCGAGGAGATCATGAATGTTGATCTTTCCGACCGAAAGACCTACGAAAAGCTCTGGTTATGCTGCACTATGAGGTCTATCGGCGTGCTGCCGGGCAAGCCTGAATAATCAAAAAGACGACAGCATAAAGCTGTCGTCTTTTTGGCACCCCCGGCGAGACTCGAACTCACTACCTTGCGCTTAGGAGGCGCACGCTCTATCCAGGTGAGCTACGGAGGCATAACGGAGTTATTTTAACCTATGCGCCGCGAATTGTCAACACCGGCAGGATATATACGGTTTCTGAACTTTTTGTTACGTCTGGGCTGTATCTATTGACTTTGCAGGCAAAAAAGCCGATAATTACTCCATTATACATCTAATATAGGAGAAGTGCTGAATGCTCAAATTAAAAGGCATAACCAAGGACTACTCGGTCGGCGACGAGACGGTGCACGCGCTCAAGGGCATTGACCTTGAGTTCAGAAAATCCGAGTTTGTCGCCGTGCTTGGTCACTCCGGCTGCGGCAAGACGACACTGCTGAACATTATAGGCGGCCTCGATAAGTACACGAGCGGCGATCTTATAATAAACGGCCGCTCGACAAAGGAGTACACCGACCGCGACTGGGACACCTACAGGAACCACTCCATAGGCTTTGTTTTTCAGTCGTATAACCTTATCCCGCATCAGACGGTGCTCGCAAATGTTGAGCTTGCCCTCACCCTATCCGGCGTGAGCAAGACGGAACGCCGTGAGAGAGCCGTAAAGGCGCTTGAGCAGGTCGGTCTCGGCGATCAGCTCGGCAAAAAGCCGAATCAGATGTCAGGCGGTCAGATGCAGCGTGTCGCCATAGCCCGCGCACTGGTAAATGACCCGGATATTCTCCTTGCCGACGAGCCGACGGGTGCGCTCGACTCGGAAACGAGCGTGCAGATCATGGAGATACTCAAGGAGATATCCAAGGATAAGCTCATCATCATGGTCACGCACAACCCCGAGCTTGCCGACAGCTACGCTTCGCGCATCATAAGGCTCAAGGACGGTCTCATAACAGGCGACACGATGCCGTATTCGGCGCAGGACGACGAGATTTCGGAGCCTGTGCAGCGCAAGACCGCTATGAGCTACGTCACGGCGCTGTCGCTGTCGCTCAATAACCTCATGACAAAAAAAGGCCGCACGATACTCACGGCTTTTGCAGGCAGCATCGGCATAATCGGCATCGCGCTCATTCTTTCGATCTCCACCGGTGTCAATAACTACATTGACCGCGTTCAGGAGGATACTCTGTCCTCCTACCCGATATCCATTCAGGCTGAATCGGTCGATATGTCCTCGCTTATGACGACGCTCATGGGCATAAACTCGGAAAACGCGGAGAATAAGCACGATAAAGACGCTGTGTACGGCAACACCATTATGTATGAGATGATGAACGCCATGACCAGCGCAGAGGTGCAGGAGAATAACATTACCGACCTCAAAGTGTTTTTGGATGAGCAGATGGCTAAGGACTCAAAGCTCAGTAAAAACGCGACGAATGTGCAGTATACCTACAATCTGCCGATGAATCTGTACACCAAGGATGCCGACGGCAAGATCGTCAAATCCGACGTGATGAGTCTCATGAGCAAAATGCGCGCCGGAGTCATCGGTGAGGATGCCGAGCATTCTGTCAGCCAGTCTATGAACGACATGTTCTCATCCTCCGGCATGAGCAGCACGCAGAGCCAGTTCGTCGTATGGCAGGAAATGCTGCCCGGTGACGACGGACTTATAAGCCCGATGCTGCAGGGTCAGTACGACGTGCTCTACGGCAGCTGGCCGCAGAACTACGATGAAGTCGTGCTCATTGTCGACGAAAATAACGAGGTCTCGGACATGGTGCTGTACGCGCTGGGGCTCAAGTCATCAAGCGACATGCTCTCTGCCATGACCGGCTACATGAGCGGCGAGGAGATCGACACCTCGAAGCTTGAAAGCTGGAGCTATGCCGATGTCTGCAAAAAGACCTTCAGCCTCATTCTCCCTGCCGACTGCTGGCAGAAGGATCCCGAGACGGGCGAATATAAAGACATAAGCAGCGACGAGCTCGGCCTTAAAACGCTGTACTCAAACGGCATACAGCTCAAGATAGTCGGCGTTGTGCGCCAAAGCGCGGACGCGGTTACAGGCATGATGAACGGCGCTATCGGCTACACCAACGCACTGACAAAATACGTTGTCGAGCAGACGGCGCAGAAGCCTCTCGTCAAGCAGCAGCTTGAGGATAAGCAGCACGATATCTTCACCGGGCTGCCGTTTAAGGAGACCGATAAGATCCTCTCCTCGGATGAGATCAAAAAGGCCGTGCAGGACTACTGCACGGGCATAGATCAGGCAAAGAAGGCCGAGCTTTACATCGGCTATATGTCGCTCGCGCCTGACGCGTACGTAGACTCGATCATCGACGAGCAGCTCGGCGGCGTATCGCGCGAGGATATTGAAAAGCAGGTCGTTGAAAACTATCCCGAATATGCCGAGATGCTCAGCGCCATGGATGATGACACACTGATGAGCTACATGCGTGAGATGATGACCGAGCAGGTCAAGAGGGCTTATGCCGACGAGGTCAAAAAGCAGATGAGCCAGCTCTCGACCGCTTCCCTCGCCGAGGCTTTTGACAATTGCTATCTCACTGACGCTGGCTACAAGCTCATTTACGATGAGCTCATGCCGGAGACTTTCTCGAGCTCGAGCTATGATAAAAACCTGCGCACGCTCGGCTATGTCGACCTCGACTCCCCTTCTGGCGTGAACATTTACGTTTCGACCTTCGCGGCAAAGGACGCCGTTGCCGAGGTGATAGAGGACTATAACGACACTGTCGAGCCCGAGGATCAGATAAGCTACACCGATTACGTTGCGCTCATCATGAGCTCAGTCACGACGATCATTGACGTTATATCCTATGTTCTCATCGCCTTCGTTGCGATAAGTCTCGTTGTTTCGAGCATAATGATAGGCATCATAACCTATATAAGCGTCCTTGAACGCACAAAGGAGATCGGCATACTGCGTGCCATCGGCGCTTCGAAGAAGGATATCTCCAGCGTGTTTAACGCCGAGACCGTCATTGTAGGCTTCGGAGCCGGACTTATCGGCATACTGGCAACAATACTGTTGTGCATCCCGATAAACGCCATTGTCCATCATCTTACGGGCATCTACTCCATTAACGCAGTGCTGCCGCCGCTGGCCGCTGTTGCGCTCATTGCCATCAGCATGCTTTTGACGGTCATCGCCGGCCTGATACCCTCGCGTGTCGCGGCAAACAAGGATCCCGTCGTCGCACTGCGCACCGAATAAAACCGAAAGCACGTTTCGTTTGAAACGTGCTTTTACATATCAAAAAGCCACATCGGGAGATGTGGCTTTTAAGCTTACTTGTGGAGCAATGTATACGCCTTTTCGCGGGCGATGGCGCGCTGGAGGGAGAGCTCTGCGCGCTTCATATCCGTGTCGGCGGCGCGGCTCTCTATGCGCTGGCGGGCTCTGCGCTCGGACGCCTGAGCACGGGCAAGATCAATCGTCTCTGCCCTCTCCGCCGTGCGCGCGAGCAGTATGACCTCGTTATCCGCAACGCTCAGCACTCCGCCGCTTATCGCGGCAAAGTGGTCCGTACCCTCGGAAACGTACTTAACAACGCCTTCCTTGAGTGCGCCTATCATCGGCGCATGATCTGCCAGTACGCCTACATCGCCGTCTGAAAGCGGAATGAGCGCGTAGCTTGCCATCGAATCGCACACTACGCCGTCGGCCGTCGCGATCTGAAAATGGATCCTATCTGCCATGGCGCTTTACCTGAACTGGTCGCGCTTTGCGAGCACTTCGTCAATCGTTCCGCACATAAGGAACGCCTGCTCCGGAAGATCGTCGCAGTCGCCGCCCAGTATCGCCTGGAAGCCGCGAATGGTGTCCTCCATTTTAACATAAGCGCCCTTGACGCCGGTGAAGTTCTCCGCAACGTGGAACGGCTGCGAGAGGAAGCGCTGGATCCTTCTTGCGCGATTGACCGTCGCCTTATCCTCAACGCTCAGCTCGTCCATGCCGAGGACCGCAATGATGTCCTGCAGCTCCTTGTACTTCTGAAGCACTGCCTGCACCGCACGCGCGGTCTCGTAATGCTCCTTGCCGAGAATGTTCGGGTCGAGTATTCTCGAGGTCGACTCCAAAGGATCGACCGCCGGATAAATGCCGAGCTCGGAGATGCTTCTGGACAGAACGGTGGTTGCGTCAAGGTGAGCAAACGCCGTTGCCGGAGCCGGGTCAGTAAGGTCGTCGGCGGGAACGTAGATCGCCTGTACCGAGGTGACAGAGCCGTTGCGCGTGGAGGTTATACGCTCCTGCAAGGAGCCCATCTCGGTCGCCAGCGTCGGCTGGTAGCCGACGGCGGAGGGCATACGCCCCAGCAGCGCCGAAACCTCGGAGCCTGCCTGCGTGAATCTGAATATATTGTCGATGAACAGCAGAACGTCCTGTCCGGACTCGTCACGGAAGTTCTCCGCGATCGTAAGGCCCGACAGAGGAACGCGCAGACGCGCTCCGGGCGGCTCGTTCATCTGGCCGAACACCAGCGCCGTCTTGTTTATAACGCCGGACTCGTTCATCTCGTGCCAAAGGTCGTTGCCCTCACGGCTGCGCTCGCCGACGCCGGCGAAAACGGAGTAGCCGCCGTGCTCATATGCGACGTTGCGGATAAGCTCCATTATGAGGACTGTCTTGCCGACGCCCGCACCGCCGAACAGGCCGATCTTGCCGCCCTTGGAGTAAGGCGCGAGCAGGTCGACGACCTTGATGCCGGTCTCGAGTATCTCGGTAGACGGGGCTATATCCGTAAACGCCGGAGCCTGCCTGTGTATCGGCATATACTCCTCGGCATTGACCGGTCCCTGACCGTCTATCGGCTCGCCGACGACGTTGAACATACGTCCGAGCGTCGCGTCGCCGACAGGCATTTTTATCGGTGCTCCCGTGTCGACCGCCGTGCAGCCGCGTGACAGTCCGTCGGTCGAAAACAGCGAGATGCATCTAACGCTGTTGTCGCCTATGTGCTGCACCGCTTCCATGACGACCTTGCGGTCTTCGAGTTTTACCTCGATCGCATTATAGATATCCGGCATTTTGCCGGAGGGAAACTGGACATCGACTACAGGGCCTATTACCCTTCGGATTATTCCGTTTTCCATTAACATACCTCCTTTTTTAAGGGGTTTAAGCAATTATTGTTTCTTCTTTTTAAGAGCGGAGGCTCCACCGACGATCTCGGATATCTCCGTCGTGATGGCCGCCTGGCGCGCACGGTTGAGCTTGAGGTCGAGCTCCGCGATGAGGCTCTTGGTACTGTCGGACGCGGCGGTCATTGCCGTCATGCGCGCCGAGTGCTCGCCGCACTTTGCGTCAAGCAAAACGCTCATTATCTTGTTATTGAGATATAGCTGCATGACGCTCTCAAGAACGCTGTTCGTATCCGGCTCAAAGATAAATATCCTGCCCGAGCCCTTCTGCTCGCTCTTTTCCGGCACCGCCGGGAGATACTGAACGTTCGTCGGATCCTGACGCAGAGCCGTGACGTAGTGCTGGTAGATAAGGTGCACCTCGTCATACTCGCCGCTTGTGTACAGGCTCTTGAGATAGTCCGCTACCTCCAGCGCCTCATCCATATTCGGCGTATCGCTCAGCTCCGAAAACGTCCTTACGACGTTTAGCCTGCTGTTTGCCAAAACATCCTTGCCCCATCTGCCGCAGACCACAAGGCCGTAGTCCTTGCCCGACTGCTTTATGACAGAGTTCGCGTAGTGCAATATCGAGCTGTTATACGCTCCGCAGAGGCCGCGATTGCCCAAAAACAGGACGTAACAGACCTTTTTGACCTCTTTATGAGGCTTGATGAAGCGGTTTTCGAGCCCCGATGATGCCGACAGCAGCGTATCCATGACCTCCTGGCTCTTTTCCGAGAAGGGGCGCATGGCCTGCATACTGCTCTGCGTCCTGCGCAGCTTCGACACCGCGACCATCTTCATGGCCTTGGTTATCTGCTCGGTATTCTTCACGCTCTTTATGCGCGTGCGTATCGCTCGCATATTAGCCATTTATGCCCCTCCCTTCTTCGTTTCTCAGAAAGTCTTCTTGAAGTTTACGATACATTCTTTAAGCTTTGCCTGCTGCTCGGCGCTCAGCTTCTTGCCGCTGAGCACTTCTTCCTGGAACTCAGGATAGCTGCGGTTTACATAATCTATGAGCTCGGACTCGAAGCGTGCGATGTCCGAAAGCTCAAGATCGTCTGCGTAGCCCTCGGAGACTGCGAAGATCGCAATGACCTGGTCGGCTGCGCTCATGGGAGCGTACTGACCCTGCTTGAGGACCTCGGTCATGCGTGCGCCGCGATGCAGCGTATCGCGCGTGGACTTATCCAGGTCGGAGCCGAACTGTGCAAACGATGCAAGCTCGCGGTACTGTGCGAGGTCGACGCGCAGACGGCCTGCGACCTGCTTCATTGCGCCGAGCTGGGCCGCGCCGCCGACACGGGATACCGACAGACCGACGTTTATTGCCGGACGTACGCCCGAGTGGAACAGATCGCTTTCGAGGAAGATCTGTCCGTCGGTGATGGAAATGACGTTTGTCGGGATGTATGCCGAGATATCTCCCGCCTGCGTCTCTATGATAGGCAGCGCGGTCATGCTGCCGCCGCCGGACTCCTCGTTGAGGCGCGCCGCGCGCTCAAGAAGCCTGGAGTGCAGGTAGAAAACGTCGCCGGGGTATGCTTCGCGTCCGGGCGGTCTCTGAAGCAGCAGAGAAAGCTCGCGGTAAGCGGCGGCCTGCTTGCTCAGGTCATCGTATATAACGAGGACGTCTTTGCCCTTATACATGAAGTACTCGCCCATTGCAGCGCCCGCGTAGGGTGCTATATACAGCATAGGCGCAGGCTCGGAGGCCGTTGCCGCTACGACGATGGTGTAATCCATCGCGCCGTGGCTGCGCAGCTTTTCCACAACGCCCGCGACGGTCGATTCCTTCTGACCGATGGCGACGTAGATGCAGATAACGTCCTTGCCTTTCTGGTTGATGATAGCGTCGAGCGCTATAGCGGTCTTACCGGTCTGGCGGTCGCCGATGATGAGCTCACGCTGGCCGCGGCCGATAGGAACGAGCGCGTCGATGGCCTTGAGGCCGGTCTGCATAGGCACGGATACCGGCTGTCTTGCAAGCACGCTCGGTGCCGGGCTCTCGACCGGGCGGAAGGTCTCGGTCTTAATGGGGCCCTTGCCGTCGATGGGGCTGCCCATAGCATTGACCACGCGGCCGACAAGGGCATCGCCGACAGGTACCTCGACGATACGGCCGGTGCGGCGGACGCTGTCGCCCTCCTGCAGATGGCCGAACGGTCCGAGCAGGACGACGCCGACATTGTTCTTGTCCAGATCCTGTACCATGCCCTTGAGTCCGCCGGGGAACTCGAGCATCTCGCCCGCCATAACATCGGCAAGGCCGGATACGCGGCAGATACCGTCGCCGAGGGTGAGTACCTCGCCGGTCTGGAACACGTCTATATCGCCGTTTACCTTCTCAAGCTGCTGCTTGATACCGTCGGCGATAGATCTCATCTGACTGTCGCTCTGACGGGTGTTGTCTTCAACATCCTGGCTGAGCCTGTCGAGCGTGTGCGCGAGCGTGCCGTCATAAACGGTATCGCCCACCTGCATACACACGCCGCCTATAACGTCCGTATCGACCTCGTTATGGCATGAGATAAAGGTCTCGCATATGATCTGCGTGAGCTTCTTCATTTCCTCGTCGCTCAGCGGCTGCGCGCTCTTTATTGAAATGTCAAGTTTTTTAAGTTCGTTCATGTTCAAAATGTCACTCGGCATTGCCGATACCAATTCTCTTATTTGTTCTATAAACTTATCGTTCAGCGCCTGCTTGGAGTTCTCAAAATTGCCGCTGCGAAGTACCTCGGCCGTTATCTCTGCCACGCGGCGGACCGCATCGTTCGACACTCTGTCGCGCATCTGGGCCATGAGCTGATCTTCGCTCTTTTCCGCATTTGCGATGAGGCTTTTCACTTCCTCCTCACCGGAAGCCGCTATCGCCTCGCCGTCGGCCTTAGCCTGAGCCTCGGCATCCTTGAGAAGCTGCTGCTTGCGCTCTTCGTTTTCGGCTCGGGCTTTGTCTATATCCGCACCGAGGGCTTTGGCCTGAGCCTTGGCCTTTTCGGAGCTTTCTATCTCATCGCCTATCCCGCGCCTGCGGCTGCCGAACATCTTGTCGAAAAGATTCATCTTTCGGCAGACGAGGTACAGAGCGCCAAACAGTATGATAAAGTTAACTATCTTCCATATGATTTCCACTTGAGAACTATCCCTCCTTTCCTGTGTTTCCTGTTATACATTGGGATCATTCCTTGCTCTTGCCTACACATTCGTCTATGAGCGCCTTATTTTCCTCGGCACCGCTGCCGACCAGTCGATCTGACAGGAGCGTTACGAGCTCGGACATGCTGCCGTCAATTTCCTTAACTGCCGCCTGCTCCTCGCTTTTCACGCGCTCACGAACGTTTTTATGAAGCTGCTCGGCCTCGGCATGGGCAGCGCTGAGCACCTCGCCCTTTGCCTTTTCCGCGTCGCTGCGAGCCGCGTTTATTACGCCTCTCGCGTCGGCGCCCGTCTGAGCAAGCTCCTGTGCAAGCTGAGCCTTGTTCTCCTCAAGTGCCGCCTCGGCCTTTTTGCCCTCGGCAAGTCCCGCGTCTATACGCGCCTTTCGCGCGTCCATGAAGCTCAGGACAGGCTTGAGAAGTATCTTGTTCAACAGGAACATAAACAGGAAGAAGCTGATAATAGTCAGTATGAACTCAGGTACGCTGATCTGAAGTCCTACTATGTCTAAAATCAATCCGGTCTCCCCCTTTCAAGATGTCTTTTCTTCAAATTACATCTTGGCAATAAGCATGAACGCGATGACCAGGCCGTAGATCGCCAGCGCTTCCATAAAGCCCATTGCGAGGATCATGACAGACTGTAGCTGTCCCTTCATATCCG
This sequence comes from uncultured Oscillospiraceae bacterium, assembly GCA_934636655.1. Classification (GTDB taxonomy): domain Bacteria; phylum Bacillota; class Clostridia; order Oscillospirales; family Oscillospiraceae; genus F23-B02. The sequence continues at coordinate 39,386 of CAKUAS010000013.1, read as the reverse complement.
GCTGACGTGCCATACCCTCAAGCGCCTTCGACGCTGCGAGACCCTGGCCGATGCCGACGCCTATCGTGCTCAGGCCGATGGCCAGCGCTACGCCTATTGCGATAAGACCCTGTGCTATTGACATTTGTGTTTCCTCCTATAATTGTGTATGTGTTTACTTTTTTATTCTTCGTCCTCGGTCGCTTCGTTTATGAATACCGCAAGCAGCATCGTAAAGACCATCGCCTGGATGAAGCAGAACAGAAGACTCAGTATATGCATGACTATGGGCAAGCCCACAGGGAACAGGCCGAACAGCGTTTCCGCCGCCAGCTCTTCGCCGTAGATATTGCCGTACAGTCGCAATGCCATGGACAGCGGACGCGTGAACTGCTCCAGGATGAGGATCGGGAACAGGAACGCGAAGGGCTTAAAGAACGTGCCCAGGTATTTGCCTACGCCGTGCTTTTTTATGCCCGACGACTGGATCGCCACGAAAGAGATCGTCGACAGCGCCGCAGTTACCGTCAGCACCGAGGTCGGCACCGTGAACAGCTCGCCGGCTCCCGGGATGAGTCCCGAGTAGTTACACACGATGATCAGCACGAAGAACGACGCCAGCATCGGGAAATAGTGCCGCGCTTTCTTCTCCCCCAAAACTCCGGAGAAGAAGTTCAGCAGTCCGGACACGGCCATTTCCGCTATGTTTTGCAGCGGGCCCGGCACGTCCTTCATCTTTCGCGTAGCTATGAAGCAAAACAGCAGTATTACCGCCATGATCGCCCACATCGAGTAGATCGTTTTCGTCGGCATCAAAAAGTTTTCAAAAAATTCTTTCAATTTCATTCACCTCCGTCCGCATTCTTTTTCCCTTGCGGCTGAGCTTTCTTTACCATGATCCTTAAAAACAGCATTCCGCCGGCCGACAGTCCGACAGCGGCGGCAATGAGCGTTGCCATCATCGGAAGCTCATACGCCTTGCAGACAAAATAGCACGCGGCAAGCGCCGCAGCATCGAGCAGCAGCCGTAGCATATTAACGCCCATGACGGCAGCCATGTTCGACGCGTTCATATTTGCTTTGCTTATACGCATATTCACATATGCAACGATCAGTCCGAGCGCAGCTCCGCCAAGCACCGGCAAAATATCCGCAAAGTTCATAAGCCTTTCCTCTGATGATAGTACCAAATCACTCTATTTTATAACATTATTATTTAACACCAAATTAACGCGAAATGCAACGCATTTTTTCGTTTTTTACGACATCTTTGATGAATTGCACAATTTCTGCATGCAAAATTGCCAATCTTTTTCTTTTGTTAAATCAATGTCATTTCATTGTCACATATTCCTGTTTTGCCGAAAAACTTGTCAGTATTCAATATGTCTGCTATACTTTATGTAAAATGTAAAATGAAATATAAAAAATAAAGGAGGTCCTTTATGGAGACATTAATAGCGATCGGGATCGTACTCGCAGTCGCGGCAACGGTTTTTATCTGTGTAAAGGTATTGCCAAGGAAATATGACGGCAAACTCGGTAGCAAATTCCTGCAATTCCTGCACGATTTCTTTAATTTCAAAACATTTTACATTGAAGCGCTGACCAAATTCATTTTCGTGCTGCTGACATGCCTGTGCATATTCGTCGGCTTCCTGCTTATGTTCGGGAAATTTGAGTATTACGGCTACTTCGGCATGACGTTCACGCAGAGCACGTTCCTGTACGGACTGGGCATTATGCTGCTCGGCCCGCTCGTATTGCGAATTACCTACGAATTCGTTATGATGGCGATACTGCTGGTGCAGAACGTCATCAGCATAAACCGCAAGCTGAAAGCTCCCACGGCCACGCCCACGCCGCCTGCTTCCGCTCCGGAGGCCGAACCTATCGAGGCCGAAACGGAAGAATAAATTTAAACACCCCGCCTAAGGGCGGGGTGAATTTTATATATTCAGACCGAGGAGCGCTATCAGCAGCGGTATGGTGAACATTGAAAGCACCGTGCCGACGAAGATAGTCTCCGAGGCCTCCACGCCGTCGCGGCCGTAGTCCATGCCGAGGATGGCGCACACGACCGCCGGAGGGCAGGCCGCGACGATGACGATAGAACCGAGCATGACGATATCCGTTATGAAAAAGCGCAGCACGAACCACACCGCTATCGGCGCAACGAGAAGGCGCATGAAATTCATGCCGTAAATGCGCGGATGGATAAATGCGTCCTTTATAGATACGTTGCCGAGCGACAGACCGATGCACATCATCGAAAGCGGGATGCAGGCATCGGAAAGCATACCTGCGACGTCCTCGACTATAAGCGGCATCGGTATCTCAAACATGAAGATCACCGTTGCGATGACGGTCGCGATTATCGGCACGTTTATCATGCTCTTGAGATTAAGCTTTTCCTTCTTGTCGCTGCCGTGCTGAAGGAACATAACGCCTACGGTGTACAGCAATATACTAAAAGGTATATTGCCGAGAGAGGCGAAGAATATGGCATTTTCGCCGTAGACCGCGGCAATAACGGGAACGCCCATGAAGCCGAGATTTGAAAAACTCGTTACGAGGCGGTACATGCCCTTGTCGCCGCCTTTTATGCGCATGGCGGCGGGCGTTATGTATCCGACTGCAATGCAGATAAGCTGCATAACAGTAAGCATGCCTATACCGAAGAGCATGTCTCCCTTAGTCATATTGAGATCCTTGTTTATGACAGATGAGAGTATCATGCCGGCCAGAAACACGTTCATGACCATTTTGCTCAGACCCTTGTTGAACTCAGGCCCAACGAGCTTTATTTTTGCGCATATGTATCCAAGCGCCAGAATGATCACAAGCAGCGCCATTTTTTCAAATATAACAAGCATTTTTCGCTCTTCCTCAAATTAAAAACTGATCATGAGCTTTGCTATCTCGAAGTAAATGAGCAGCGAGACAGCGTCGGTGATCGTTGATATCAGGGGGTTTGCCATGACCGCCGGGTCAACGCCGAGCTTCTCGGCGGCTATCGGCAGCACGCTGCCGACGACCTTGGCAAACATGACGATGAACACGATCGCAAGGCTTACAACGGCGGCGACGGTGAGCGTCACTCCGTCGTTGTTCAAAAGCAGCCTGTCCACCAGCAGCATTTTCACGAAATTTACCGCCGCGAGCGTCACGCCGCAGAGTATCGCGACTCTGAATTCCTTCCATATTACCCTGCCGACATCCTCGGGCTCGGTATCGCCGAGGGAAATGCTTCGTATCACGGCCGTGGATGCCTGAGCGCCGGAGTTTCCGCCCGTGCCCATGAGCATCGGGATAAAGCCTATGAGCACGGCCTGCACGGCAAGCGCGTCCTCAAAGGAGTTTATTATCATGCTCGTGAACGTTGCCGAGAGCATGAGGAACATGAGCCACGGAACGCGGCGCTTCCACATGTCCCAGGCGCTCGTGCGCGAATAGGGCTTATCCGAAGGCGTCATACCGGCCATGATCTCGAAGTCCTCGGTCGTCTCGGCCTCCATGACGTCGATGACGTCGTCGACGGTGACGATGCCGACGAGTCGGCCTTCCTTATCGACGACGGGCAGAGCCATGAGGTCGTAGTCGGAGATCTTCTCCGCCGCCTCCTCCTGGTCGTCGTGCGTCATGCAGAATACGATGTTCGTATCCATTATATCCTCGATGACCGTTTCATCGTCTGACAGCAGCAGATCCTTCACCGACAGGACGCCCTCGAGCTTACGGTCGGCGGAGGTGACAAAGCAGGTATAGATAGTCTCCTTATCCTCGCCTATCCTGCGTATGCGCGCGATGGATTCGCGCACGTTCATGTATTTTTTAAGATCCACGAACTCGGCGGTCATTATGCTTCCGGCCGAGTTTTCAGGGTAGTTGAGATACTGATTTATGAGCCGGCGCGTCTCGGGAGTCGCCGTGCGCATAACGCGCTTTACGACGTTGGCAGGAAGCTCCTCCATCATGTCGACGGCATCGTCGACGTACAGCTCTTCGATGATCGCCGACAGCTCGGAATCGGTAATTGAGTTTATTATCTGCTCCTGCTCGGGCGAGTCGAAATTCGCGAAAACATCGGCCGCCATCTGCTTTGAGAGAAGTCTGAACACCATCGGCATGCGGTTATCGCCGATCTCGGACAGAAACTCCGCCACGTCAAACTCATTCATGTCCTCAAGGCGGAGTTGGAGCTCCTTCATTCTGCGCTCATCTAGAAGCTGCATGAGCTCGTCGGCCTGTTTATCTCGCATGGCCTCAAAGTCCATATTCTCCATGTTATCCATAGTGCAGCCTCCTTTCATATTCAGCACGCAAAAAAGTCCGTGACTTTTTTGTGCGCTATAAAAACGCCACATTTTTTGTGAAAATAAATTTTCACGAAAAATCTCGCTTCGCTCGTCAAAAAGTCCGTACCGGACATTTTTGATGGCTATTTATCTAATTGCGAGCGGGGCCTTTTCTCGCTGCGGCTCGGTCACGGCGCGGCTCTGACATGCCCCCGGCATGTCATTCACTCCCGCGCCGCCGCTTCGCTACCCCTCGCGCTCCCCGCTGCGCGGTTGTTTTTCCGCAGCAGCACAGTTTTTATTCCTAAACAGATCTATAAATAATCCTTTTGATCTTACTTTCCGAGATACTCGGCCTGCGCTCTGCTCAGCGTATCAATGCCGACACCCATAGCCTCGAGCTTGCATCTTGCAACCTCGTAGTCTATCTCTCTCGGAACGGAAACGACATCGGCATTCAGCTTGCCGCGGTTATCTGCAAGGTATTTTGCCGACAGCGCCTGAATAGCAAAGCTCATATCCATGATCTCAGCCGGGTGACCGTCGGCCGCAGCGAGGTTAACGAGTCTGCCCTCGGCAATAGTGAAAAGCGTTCTGCCGTCTGGCATGACGTAGCCCTGTATATTATGGCGTGCTTCGTATTTTTTTACTGCCATCTTCTCGAGCGCTTCCATGTCGACCTCAACGTTGAAATGCCCGGCGTTGCTGAGTATGGCGCCATCCTTCATGAGTGGGAAGTGCTCTGCGGTTATTATGTCTCTGCCGCCGGTTACGGTACAGAAGATATCGCCTATCTTCGCAGCCTCGGCCATTGGCATGACCTCATATCCGTCCATGACGGCCTCGAGTGCGCGGATGGGATCGGTTTCGGTCACGATGACCTTTGCGCCCAGCCCCTTGGCTCTGAGCGATACGCCCTTTCCGCACCAGCCGTAGCCGGAAATGACAACGTACTTGCCGGCAATGATGAGGTTCGTCGTGCGGCAGATGCCGTCCCACACGCTCTGACCCGTGCCATAGCGGTTATCGAACATGTGCTTGCAGTCTGCATCGTTTACCATGACCATCGGGAAGCGCAGAGCGCCGGCCGCGGACATAATGCGCAGGCGGTTTATGCCCGTTGTAGTCTCCTCGCAGCCTCCGATAACGCCGGGGATGAGATGCGAGAATTCCTCGTGCATGAGGTGGACAAGGTCGCCGCCGTCGTCGATTATTATATTCGGGCCGACCTTCAGCACCTCGCGCAGGCAGTCCTCATACTGCTTTTCCGTGCAGCCGTACTCGGCAAAAACGTTCATGCCGCCGGCAGCCAGCGCCGCCGCGACGTCATCCTGCGTGGAGAGAGGATTGGAGCCCGTGACGTACATTTCCGCTCCGCCGAGCTCCATGACCCGGCACAGATATGCGGTTTTTGCCTCAAGATGGACGGAAAGCGCAACCTTTAGCCCCTTAAAGGGCTTTTCATCGGCAAAGCGGCGGCCGATGCCGCGCAGCACGGGCATATTGCGCTCGACCCAGTTTATTTTCATCTCGCCGGAAGGTGCGAGGCTTATGTCTTTAATGATGCTCATAAATTGACCCCCTTGTTCACAAAACAACTCATTTTAACACTATAATTTAATATTCGCAAGTGTTGAAAGGGCATGCCGCACATGATATAATTTATGCAATTGCAGTCATATGTCTGTATATCAACACAAAAACCGTGTTTTTGAAAGGAATAAGCACTATGGGACTCATAAGAGCCGGCGCAGGAGCGCTCGGCGGAACTATTGCCGACCAGTGGAAGGAGTTTTTCTGCTGTGACGCGATCGATAAGGACACGCTCGTTGTTAAAGGCGTAAAGCGCATCACCTCGCGCTCGTCCAACACCAAGGGAAACGATAACATCATTTCAAACGGCTCGGGCATAGCCGTCGCCGACGGTCAGTGCATGATAATAGTCGAGCAGGGCAAGGTCGTCGAGGTCTGCGCGGAGCCCGGCGAATTTATTTACGATGCCTCCACGGAGCCGAGCATCTTTTCCGGCTCTCTCAGCAAGGCGATATTAGACACCTTCAGGACAATAGGCAAGCGCTTTACCTTCGGCGGCGACACCGCCAAGGATCAGCGCGTTTACTATTTTAACACCAAGGAGATCGTCGATAACAAGTTCGGGACGGCTACACCGATCCCTTTCCGAGTCGTCGACAGCCGCGTAGGTCTTGACCTCGATACGGGCGTCAGATGCAACGGCGTGTATTCCTACAAAATCACAAATCCGCTGCTGTTTTACACCAATGTCTGCGGCAATGTCGAGCAGGACTATGAGCGCTCGGAGATAGACTCTCAGCTCAAGGCTGAATTTGTCAGTGCTCTTCAGCCTGCATTTTCAAAGCTCTCGGACATGGAGATGCGCCCTAATCAGATCCCTGCACACACGATGGAGCTGTGCGACCTTATAAACGAAACGCTCACGAAAAAATGGTCTGAAACTCGCGGCATAAGCGTTGTCTCCATTGCCATGAATCCCGTCAGCATCCCCGATGAGGACGCGGAGTCCATAAAGAAGCTCCAGCGTGCGGCAGCGCTTTCAAATCCTGCCCTCGCGGCGGGCGCTCTCACCGGCGCTCAGGCCGACGCGATGCGCACAGCGGCGGCAAACACCGGCGGCGCAATGACGGGCTTCATGGGCATGGGTATGGCGGCAAACGCCGGCGGCGTGAACGCTCAGGCGCTGTACGGCATGGCGGCCGGGCAGAAGGCGGCTGCCGCTCAGCAGAATGCAAGCTCATGGACCTGCTCCTGCGGCGCGGTAAACGAGGACAGCTTCTGCTCCGAGTGCGGCAAGCCCAGACCCGCCGGCGCTCCGATATATAGATGTGACAAATGCGGCTGGGAGTCCGTGAATCCCGCGCATCCTCCGAAATTCTGCCCTAAATGCGGCAAAGCGCTCAACGGCAGCGACCTTATTTGATGCCCATGGAAACTGAAAGCTTACTTCAATATAAATGTCCCTGCTGCGGCGGATTTATTTCCTACGATATCAGCTCAAGCAAAATGAAATGCCCTTACTGTGACACCGAATTTGACCTTGAAACGCTCAAGAGCTATGATGATGAACTTAAAAACGCCAAGGCCGACGATATGAACTGGATATCCGAGGACGGCAAGGAGCATTTTGAAGACGATTCCGATGGCATAGGAGTTTACGTCTGCAGTAGCTGCGGCGGCGAAATAATCGCCGACGAGACCACCTCGGCGACGAGCTGCCCCTTCTGCGGCAACCCCGCCATCTTTAAATCCAGACTGTCGGGCGAATTAAAGCCGGACTATATCATTCCCTTCAAGCTCGATAAAAAGGCCGCCAAGGAGGCGCTCAAAAAGCATATGAGCGGCAAAAAGCTCCTGCCCAAGGTCTTTAAAAGCGAAAACCACATCGACGAGATCAAGGGCGTGTACGTTCCGTTCTGGCTGTTTGACACGGACGCCTCCGCCGAGGCTCGATACCGCGCAACGAAAACGCGCTTCTGGTCCGACGGCAATTACGACTATACCGAGACGAGCCACTACAGTTTGCTGCGCAGCGGCAGCATGGGCTTTGAGCATATTCCCGTCGACGGCTCGCGGAAAATGCCGGACGATCTTATGGAATCGCTCGAGCCCTTCGATTTCAGCGAGGCTGTCGATTTTCAGACCGCATACCTGTCCGGCTATCTTGCCGATAAGTACGACGTACCGGCCGATGAGTGCAACAAGAGAGCCAACGAGCGTGTAAAGCACAGCTCGGATATCGCCCTGCGCAGCACCGTGGCCGGCTATGATTCCGTCGTTCCCGAGAATGTTTCGGTGCAGTTTTCAGACGGAAAAAAGCACTATGCCCTCTACCCCGTATGGCTTCTCAATACTACATGGAACGGAAATAAATACACCTTTGCCATGAACGGTCAGACCGGCAAATTCGTCGGCGACCTGCCGATCGACAAGAGCGTCTACCGGAAGTATTTCGGCGGCATCTTCGCCGCGGGCTCGGTCATAGCGTACGCTATCGAGCTTCTGCTGTTTCATTGAGGAGGCGCGGCATGAATAAGAAATTTTTATCCGTTCTTCTCGCGCTCATACTATGTTTCACGCTTATCCCCTCGGTTTTGGCCGACAGCTCCAAAAGCGTCGTATACGATCAGGAGGATCTGTTCGGCGACGCGGACACGGATATGCTCAACGCAAAGCTTGCTGAGCTGTGCAATACATACAATGTCGATGTCGCCATCGTCACCGCGCCCTCGCTCGACGGAAAGACCGCGCAGGAATACGCCGATGATTTTTACGATGAAAACGGCATCGGTCAGGGCGATGCAAAGGGCGGCATACTGCTCATGATAAGCTCTGCCGAGAGAAAGTGGGCAATATCCACCGCCGGCTACGGCATATACGCCTTTACGGACGACGATCTGGAATATATTTCGGATAATTTTGTGCCCTATCTCTCCGACGGCGACTGGTACAGCGCGTGCACGAGCTTTATAAAAGACTGCGGCCCCTGCCTCGTCGCAGCGGAAGACGACGATCAGCCGTATGATCCCGACGGCTTTGACAACGACTACGACGATAACTATGAGCCTGTGTCCGACGGCAGCTACTTCAGCGTCGCTTGGCTCGGCATGGCGCTCATCATCGGACTTCTCGCAGCGATCATTGGCATGAGTGTCATGAAAAGCGGCATGAAGACCGTTTCCATGCGCGAATCGGCGACCGACTATCTGCGAGCGGGCAGCTTCAGGCCCGGCAGGCAGCAGGATCTTTTCCTGTACCACACTGTCACCATGACCGCACGTCCGAAAAACGATGATAACGACGGCGGTGGTCACCACGGTGGCTTCGGCTCGGGCGGCGGCTTCAGCAGCACGCATGTTTCGAGCGGCGGCGTCACTCACGGCGGCAGAAGCGGCTCGTTCTGATCGCAAATTTTAAATCACAAAAACGAGGTCCGTGCAAACGGCCTCGTTTTTTCATGAATATATGCAATTTTTTTAACATTTATTTGCCCTTGTAGAATTTGCTACACGTTTCATCGAACTGAACGTCTATAATATAGTCAAAGGAAATAAGGCAAAAGGAGAATATAATATGGAACTGTATAACGCTCTTATAGAACACACCAACGAGCTTCTGTCAAAAGGCTCGCCCAAGGTCTGGCCATACAGAGCGGGCAAGGCATGGCCCGATCTCGGCTCGGCGGAGCTGGTACTCCAGTCGGACGCGGCCTATGAGCTCGGCGCTCTCGGTCTGGGCTCGGCAAACTACATCTGCACGACTACAAGCTCCGATCTCGTGAGCCGTGACGAGGTCCTGCTCTACGGCCCCGATCTCAAGGCAATCAAGAAGGACGTTCCTTTCGCGCGCATAGTTCTGCTGCGCGTCGGCGTTCTCGAGGGCGAGGACGAGGAGGTCTACCGCGCGCTCAAGGACATCGAGTTCTGCAAGTACCACGTCTATCCCGAGGGCTACATGGTGCGCATGTCGCCGGAGAGCCACCGCGAGCAGGTGCGTGTTTCCAAGAAAGCCATCAAGCGCGGCATAAACTTTGAGCAGGTCGGATACCGCTACATTGAGGCATACAAAAAAGACCCCAACGTCCTCAACGTCAAGGTCATTTTCATCACCGATCCCACGCTCGACTTCAAGGCAATGCTTGAAAACGCAAAGAAAGTCGACGCTATAACCAGCACTCTGACCCACATCATGGAGGGTCTGCCGACAGACTGCTCCGTCTGCCAGCTCAAGGACATCTGCGACGAGGTCGAGGGCATGAAGGAGCTCCACTTCGGCGTAGGCGACAAGGGCACGAACGCCAAGGATCATCATTGATATTTAACCAGAAAAAGACCGCCTGTGGCGGTCTTTTTTATTATCTTCCCGCGCCCAGGAAAAACAGCGAGAGCATACCCGGTCCTACGTGGATACCGGTGTACGGCTCGTGCATTGCAATAATCAGTTCTTTAGGCTCGGCTATTTCGCGCACCAGCTCGGCAAGCTTCTCGGCATCCTCGGGGCAGTCGCCGTGGCTTATCGCAACACGCTGATTCTGCGGGTCAACGGACTTTGCCTCGTACTCATGAGCAATGGCTTCTATGGCTTTCTTTCTGCCGCGCAGCTTTGAGAAGACGACTATTTTGCCTTCCTCGTCTCCGCGCAGGAGGGGCTTTACGTTAAGGACCGTGCCTACCATTGCGGCAATGCCGGAAAGACGTCCGCCGCGGCGAAGGTGCATAAGATCGTCGACCGTGAAATACTCGCACAGACCGCTGCGGTCAGACGCAAGATGCTCGATAAGGGCATTCATGTTAAGTCCCTCGTCGCGATAATCGGCGGCTTTCATTGCGAGCAGCCCTATGCCGAGACCTGCGCCCATGGAGTCGAACACCTCGATGCGGCGCTCCGGATACTTATCGCGCAGTTCCTCGGCCGCCAAACGCCCTGCATTGAACGTTCCGCTGATGCCTGAGGAAATGCTTATATAGACAATATCGTTGCCCTGCGAAAGCTCTGTCTCAAACGCTTCGGCTATATCATGCGAATTGGTCATGCTCGTGCGGACCTCGGTCTTGGCGCGGAGCATATCGTAAAACTCGTGACCGTCAAAGTCTTCAGGAACCGACGGGCACTTTATGATCTTGCCGCCCAGCTCATAGCTGCACGGGATCACATGTATATTCATCTCTTCGATTTTTGCAGCCGGAATATTGGCCGCCGAATCAGTGAATACCTCAATTGACATCATACACCTCCGAGTGTAGAAGATACGCTGCGTATCTAATATGTTATATTATATTAACGCATTTTACCCATTAAGTAAATACCTTTGTGTAAATAATAATGAATATCATATTTTCTTGTCATGCTCTCAATTTGGTGCTATAATGTATTAAATATAGCATAGCTTAGCTGACGGGAACCGAACACCTGTCAGCTATAGGAGGTACGACTTATATATAACAGCAAGCTTATCGCAGCCAAGCTGCGCAGATGGGATAAATACATAACCCGTTTTTCGCTCCCGTCATGGGACGAGCTCCCCGATTTCGATCTGTACATGGATCAGGTTATATCGCTTGTCGCAAAGTTTCTTGACCTGTTTCCGCACACGCCGGGCAGCGACCCGATAGTCACGCCAAGCACGATAAATAACTACGTCCGCATGAAGATCATGCCCGCTCCGGTCAAGAAAAAATACACAAGGGTACACCTTGCATACCTTATCATGATATGCACGCTCAAGCAGAGCCTGAGTATTTCTGTCGTCAGTAAGATCATTCCCATGAACATCCCCGAGGAAGAGGTCAGAGAGATATACGACGATTTCGTCATGCGCCACCGCAGCCTGTGTCGCCTGTGCACGGAGCAGGTAAAGCAGCTTGCCGTCGATGTGTTCGACCTCGACCGCAGGGACGGCGCGGCGGTGAAGCATCTCGTCGTCGAGTCGGCGATATATTCGCATCTGTATAAGCTGCTGACCGAGAAGATCGTCGCGCTGGCCATCGAGCCGAAGCCCGAGGAGGAACCCGGGCAAACCGAATAAACCAATATTCCGAGTGCGTTTGCACTCGGGATATTTTTCACTCTATTACTATTTCAAACTGATGCTCGCCGGTGAAGCTGTCGGAAAGGGTGTCGTCAATGTATACGGTCTTTAGCGCCGTGAGGGAATCGAGCTCCGACCAGTCGGACACGCCGCGCGTACCCGTAAGGCGCAGAACTGTGAGACCCGTGAAGTCGGCAAGGCCGTTTGTGGAGTCGACGGTGCAGTCGACGAGCTCGAGCTCGGTTATCGCGCGCTCGCGGTCAAAGGCCTTGAAAAAACTGCCGCTGAGGTTGCAGTCGTAAAGCTTCACGCTGCGCAGCGAGCTCATATCCAGCACCTGTGAAATATCGCTGAGCGAGCAGTTGGAAAACGCAACGCTCTGTATATTGGTAAGCGGCTTGAACGCCGAAAGCTCGGTGCAGCTTGCGCCGATAAACGACGCGTGGGTGAGCTCATGGCACTTGTTAAGGTCGCCGAGCGAGCCGACGGGGGCATAGTCCGCGCTTATCCTGCGCAGCTCCGGGAGATTCCCGATGCCCGTCAGGTCGGATACGCGGCTGCCGTTGAGGTTCAGGCTCGTTATCGCGCAGGCGGGCATGGTGTCGAGCCCCGACAGGCTCTGATACTGGAGCCACAGCGTTTTAAGACCCGTGAAATACGCAAGGTCTGAAAGGTCGTTCACGCTTCCGCGTCCGACGGTCTTTTCGGTACCCTGCCAGTCGGTATAGGACGCCGTTTTATCGCTTTGGCTCACCTGCCCCACTCCCGAGCCCGGCTCGTGCAGGCTGTACTCATCGCCGACGATGTACAGCTCGGTAAGACCCTTGAGCTCGCCGACGGTGATATTGCCCGTAGCCCTGCCGGTATATTCACGTGCGGCATTTTCAAAAACGCTGTTTTTGAATTCGCACACCGTATCGTCGGAAAGCGTTTCTATCTGCGTTGTCGGCGTGAGGAGCTTTTCGAGATAGCCCGTGAAATAGCCGACTATGAGCGCCGCCAGAACGAGGCCGAACACCGCGACGGCTATCGACCATCGCGCTATCCTCCTGCCCTTGCCGGGCTTTTTCTTTTCCTTTTTCGCGCTTTTTTCCGGCCGGGCGGACGGTACGGACTTCCGCGTCCCGGTCGTCGGGCACGGCGCGCAGTCGGCGAAGCTTTCGCTGTTTAAAAGCGGCGCGCTGTACAGCTTATCGTAAAAATACTCGTCGCTCGGATAGGTATATTTCATCAGGGCAAAGATGTTTCCGATCTGAAGCTCCATGCCCGGCGTGAGCGTGGTCTCCTCAATGAAGATATTTATCGTCTTTATTTTCTTCGACTGCGCATAGTGCATCTCGCGCCGGCAGTTATCCGAGCGCATATAGGCGTTGGATATGAACGCAATAACAAGGTGCGCATCGGCAAGATGCGAAGCTATACACTCCTGCCACTCGCTGCCGACCTCTATCCCCTCGTCGTACCATATGTTATAGCCGCGGCGGTGCATATCACTGACGATCGGGAGAACTGTGTCATCGTCGGCATGCGCATAGCTTATGAATATGTACGGTTTATCTCCCTCGTAGGGCTTGAAATACTCAAAATCGCTCATGATTCTCTCCTTTGTGATAGAAGAATTATAGCCTCGCATGGGCAAAAATGCAATTACAAATCTGTAAATAACAATGCTCGCCATAGGTGCATAAAATGTATGGCAGGTTCACATACCTGCAAAGGAGGATATCTATGGCGCAATTCACAAACCAGGCCAGCATAAGCTACAACGGCGTGACCGCCGATTCAAATATAGTTACCGGCGAGATCACTCAGGTACTCGCCGTGAACAAGACATCGGTCTCCGAAAACTACCGCCGCGGCGAGGTGCTGACCTACGCTGTCGGCATAACGAACACCGGTGCCGCGGCCTTCGACGGCCTGACCGTGACAGACGATCTCGGCGCGTACACCGTCGGCAGTACAACAGCGACCCCTCTCACGTTTGCCGGAGGCACTGTTCTGTATTATGTAAACGGAATTCTTCAGGCCTCCCCTACCGTAACTGCCGGTCCACCGCTCAGCATAAGCGGCATAAGCGTGCCGGCAGGCGGCAATGCGCTGCTCGTATACAGGGCGGCCGTCAATGACTATGCCGCCCCCGGCGAAGGCGGCAGCATAGTGAACACGGTGACTGTAAGCGGCGGCGGACTCACCGAGGCCGTGACCGCCACGGAGACCGTAACGGCCGACACCGCGGCGCTTCTTAGCATAACCAAGGCGCTAAACCCGACGGTTGTCGCCGAAAACGGGCAGATAGTCTACACCTTTACGATACAAAACAGCGGAGCCAAGGCTGCCGACGCCGCAGCGGAGCTTATCGTTTCCGACACCTTTGAGCCCATTCTGCGAGCGCCGATCACTGTGACGCTGAACGGCGAAACATGGGTTGAAACCGGAAACTACAGCTACAACGCGGAAACCGGAGCATTTGCAACGATTGCCGGCCGAGTGACCGTTCCCGCCGCGACCTACACGCAGGACACAGCGGCCGGCCTTTGGAGCGTTACACCGGGTGTTGCCGTCCTTACCGTAACGGGCAATATCTGATACTGCGTCAATTTTATTTGTTCCAAACGGAACGGCTCCCGTCATATGACGGGAGCCTTGACCGACAGCCGCTCATGTGATACATTTTGGATAGATTATTGAAGCGGCAGGTGAGCGACCGATGGCAAATCCCTACGAGCTGGCAAAAAACATCTTGCTCTCGGAAGAAAATACAGGTATATCCGACAGTTTCACAAGTATCGATCTCTACGGCGTCTCTGCCCATGAAAGCCTTTCGGCAGGCAGCGGCGACAACCGCTTTCATTTGGAAAACGAAAGCGGCACAGGAGATATTACGCTGTATCGAGCTTTTCCGGGCATTGAGCTTGTTTATAACGATATGCACATGGCATACTGCAACAAGCATCAGCAGCCGGCCTCCCATGTCATGGAGATAAACTACTGCAAAGAGGGCCGCTGCGAATGCCTGTTCGGTATAGATCAGTATTGCTATATATCGGCAGGCGATCTATCCCTCTGTTCCCTGCACGAAAGCGCACACCAGTCCGAGTTCCCAACCTCACACTATCACGGCATTACCGTGACCATCGACTTTTCCTCGGTCACGGAGGAAATGAAAATGGTGCTGGGACTGTTGGCGGTAGATCTCGACCGAGTCAAGGCGCTGTCCCGCTCGGAAGAATTTACGATCATCCGGGCGGACCCAACCGTAGAACATATCTTTTCTGAGCTGTACAAGGTTCCATCCACCATACGCCGGGGCTATATTCGCGTCAAGGTGTTGGAACTGCTGCTGATCCTGACAGGACTTGACCCTGCCGGCAGTGCCTCAAAGCACCCCTCCTTTCCTGCGGCGCAGATTGAAGCCATCAAGCAGATCCACGCATTTCTTGTGGAGCACTTTTCCGAACACTATACTATCGACGAGCTGTCGGAGCGATTTGACATATCACCGACTGTCATGAAAAAGTGCTTCCGCGGTGTTTATGGAGATTCCGTTTACGCCTACATGAAAAAGTACCGCCTGCAAGTGGCGGAGCGATTGCTTAAAGAGAGCAGAGCGACGGTCGGTGAAATCGCCTTGCAGATCGGTTATCAGAATCCCAACAAATTCACGTCTGCGTTTTGTGCGGAGTATGGTATCTCACCGACAGCATATCGCGAGAAAGTCTGAATGGATAGAAATCGGTCCGCTCAGTCATTGCAATAAGTAAAGGATTCTTTTAAAATAAGTGGCGAGTTAGCATTTGCTAACTCGCCACTTTCTTGCAGGAGGAATAATTAATGAAACAGAAGAAATTACTGAGCCTGTTCCTCGCACTGACTCTGTCGTTTTCCGTCCTCACAGGCTGCGGAAACACAAACGATAAGGATACTCAGCCCACCGATGCCCCGGCAGTCACAGATACCGCCGCTGACGAGAACAAGGTAGCTGCCGAGAAGCTGCTCAAGGATCTGACCGGCAGTTATCAGGAGCTTTGGCCCGTTATTCTCGACAGCAAGTATACGCAGACCTGGCTGGATAACTGCGCCGCTTTGGTCGGCGAGGAGAACGCGCAGGCTGCCTACGATAAGCTCTCATCCATGGTCACCGGCACCGTTTACGGCGAGGAGGCCGTAAAGGCTTACGCAAACGGCGGCGGCGCTTACGACTGTGCCTTCACCGAGGGACTGAGCAAGCTGGAGTTCGACGGCTCGACTTACACAATTCGCGGCTATTATGCAGACGGCAAGGAACTGTTCTCCCACACCTATCACTATGTGGGCATGGAGGATATACGCGGTCTGTATGAGTTTGAAAGCGATGACGCCGATTCCAGCGAGTTTACTTACTTCTGCATTGCGCCCGATACCAACACCACCACCTATCACATTGAGTTCCGCTATGGCAGTGACCTGGATGCTCTGGGTAAATACGATTCGGGCAATTATGCCTACTGGCTGGCCTCCGGCATTTCCACGGACTATGATCAGGCGATGATCGAGAATTGCATCAAACTCTTCTGCACCGAAAACCTGTCCGAGTGATAAAACTCATCTAACCAAGTTGAATATCTCGCCGAGGGGCACAGTTCATACAGAGCTGTGCCCCTTAATCCGTTTAACACTGCATGCCGAAGTTTTAAATTTTTCTTCGCTGATTTAAGCTTCATATGTGCTTGCGCAGAACCGATGTTATAATGTTAATTAATAAATGCCGCTTACGGCGGCTTTTTGAAAACGGCCAAGTTAGCAAACGCTAACTTTGTAAAGGAGAACTGACAATGAATCTTCTTGAGCTTAAATCTTACAGGCGGGACTCTCTGCTCGGTGCGCTCGGAGCGTTTTTGATGCTTGTCGGCGACCTTTGTCTGAGTGTTATACCGGCAAGTCAGAGCGACAGCGGACTGTTTGCGCGGGAGGCATATCTTAGCAGGTCATGGGATCAATGGCGGCTGCCTCTGCTGATCGCAGCGGGGCTTTGCGGCATGGCACTCGGTTTTTTCACCGTGCGTGTATCCTATCGGCAGATACATCCGCAGTACCGCAAGACACGAACGGCGGTTCTTGCCGGCGGCGTGATCTACATAGCCACAGCCGGTGCTCTGCACCTTTTTATCGGCAGTCTTGCCGACTGGACGAGCATTCTCTCGCCGATTCTCGGGCGTGAGGAAACAGCGGCGCTGATACAGGCGCAATACAGTAGGCTAATGCCCTCAATGTACTTTTCCTATGTGGGAATGATACTGCTGATCCTCGCAAGCGCATTTGCGGTGCTGACAAAAAAGACTGTCCTGCCGCGGTGGATGTTTGCTGTGCATATGATCGTTTTTCAGCTCGTGTTTGTGCTGATCCCCGACATACGTCAGGCACTCGGGGCAGAGATCTCGACATGGGATTTTGTTCTGAGCCAAGGCTCTGGCAATGCGGCACTGTGCATTTGGATGCTTGCAAACGCAGTTTGGGCGAGCAGGCAAAAGAAAGCTATAAAAGAGGAGGTAGACTGATATGTCTGAAAAAATGACAGAATGTGTGTTACTCGGAAATGGCGGGAAGATAAGCGTTTTCGCCTCTTTGCTGCGCGGTGCATATAAGCTTTCCGGCGCGAAAAAGGCCTTCAGGCTGCCGGAGGCGGAAATTCGGAAGGTCATCGAAAAGCAGAATCGTAATCGCGGAGTTTTTACGCCAAGCGACCACAAAGCATATTATGAGACGATCACCGTAAACGGTTTTCCGTGCCTGATCGTTCGTGAAAAACCGGAACCGTCGGAGCGTGCGATCCTCTACTTCTTTGGCGGCGGAATGGTCATCGGCCCCGACAAGGGTGACCTTCCCGTGATGCGCAAGCTGATGCGAGACACCGGCTGTGATGTATGGTTCCCGTTTTACCCTCTCTGTATGGAACACTGCATCACCGAAACATACGGTATGGTATATGAATGCTACCGCATAATGATCGAGCTGTACGGCGGCGGGAATGTCAGCACCTGCGGCTTTTCCTCCGGCGGTGCACTGGCACTCGGCATTGCTGCACACAACAGCGCCCAGCCCGAGCCTTTGCCGCAGCCGAGGCATATTGTTGCAGTCTCACCCGGAGAAGTGCCGTGGAATGATGCCGAAAAGGCTCGGATGCAGGCACTTAATGACAATGATGTCGCCATTGACTACGCTTTCATGGTGACGGTTGAAAACTTCATGCGCCACGGACAGGAGAATGTTCCGGACTATATGATCTCAGGCTCGCGCGGCGATTTCAGCGGCGTGGGCGATTTCAGCTTCTTCTATTCCGCAGACGAAGTCCTCTACGGCGCTCTGCCGGACTTTGAGGCAGCCTGCAAACGTGCAAATGTTCCGTATGCCGCCTTTGCCCGCCCGAAAATGGTGCATTGCTACTGCATGCTTCCGTACTTCAAAGAGGCAAGAGAGGATTTTGCCAGGATAACGGATATTTTGAAAAAATAATATGCTAAAGCCCGACTCCGTGCAGGAGTCGGGCTCTTAATTTTCATCTATTAAGCCGCAAGGTGCTTTTTTACTATCTTCTTGCCGATGGCGGCAAACACCTGATTCATGACATAGCTTATGGTCAGTGCTTTTCCGTTGCCGTAGCCGACCTTCCACAGAACAAGCTCCGCAATGACGCCGGAGAGGATGAACAGAACGATGTACGGCAGATAGCCGCCCATAATGGCGCGTACGATGCTGTAAATAAGTATAGCGCCGGGCTTTTTGACCTTTGTTCCGATTATAAAATAGACAACGCCTTCAAGAATGGCGAAGAATACGGGCATCAGAATGATAGTGACCGGCGTTGCGTACAAAAGCGAGCTTGCAAAGAAGATCACAACGTTGATGAGTGCCAACAAGACGACGGTTATAATGTCCTTGATTTTTAATTTGTTTGCTGCTGTGCTCATGGTAAAAACTCCTTATGATATTGTTTCTCTATTTTAAAAGCCACTGTTCGGGCGGCTGTCACTGGATAAGGCCGGCAGCGACAGACGCCGTCAGCAGGGCGCAGGACAAAATGTCCCACACCGAGAAGCAGAGCGAGAGATAATTGCTCTTTCGCAGCCGCAGATCAATGCCGCGGGTCTCGGCAGAAGCGGAGAGCGTCTCGGCAATGCGGATGACGCGCAGAGCCATGGGCACCGTCAGTATCTCGATATACGACGGGAGCGCCCGCAGCTTCTGCCACGGTGTCGCAAAAGCCCCTCGGGTACGGACAGATTGCCGCAGCAGCTTCATGTCGCCCGACAGCA
The DNA here is from genome assembly GCA_934636655.1 of uncultured Oscillospiraceae bacterium. GTDB lineage: Bacteria > Bacillota > Clostridia > Oscillospirales > Oscillospiraceae > F23-B02. Next base: position 20,259 of record CAKUAS010000013.1, on the reverse strand, counting down.
CCGGGAAGAATCGAAAGATGACCGCCATTATCATGATGAGCCGCTCCGGCAGGTTCATATTGCGCAGCGCAGCCAGCGTTCGGCTCGCCTCGTTTCGCCCGATCAGCGTACACATGGAAATACCGATGGCGATGATTCGTGGGAACAGCACCAGCATAAAGGAAAACACCGTATTGGGAAGCAGCGCGTTTGCCGTCCACAGTGCGGCAAAGCTCGCGCCGCCGATAAACGCCGTTCCGAGCCATCCGTCGGCGACGGTCAGCAGGATAAGCGCGGCATAGACCGCATAGACGAGATGATTGTTCGCGGTGGAGATCACGACCATCAAAACGAGCCGAAACAGCAGCTTCGTTACCGGGTGAAACAGCTCCCTGTGCTTTTTCTGCGGCCGGAGCTCTGCGGGTCGGAAGCTCTCCATATACCGCCTTACGGCTTGCAGCTCACTCTCCGAGCGCACGGGAAATTCCGTTTCGGCACTGTCGCCCGACAGTCCGATGCAGCGGTCGCAGGCCTTTGCGATAAGCTCCAGGTCGCGCGTGATGATAAGAACGGTTTTTTCCTTCCGCATTTCACGGATATGAGCGGCGCAGCGCTCAAGGCTCTCGGCATCCTTCCCCGCTGTGGGCTCGTCGAGCACGATGACCGGCTTATCGGACAGGTACGCCATCATCAGTGTGAGCTTCTGCATCTGCCCGCCGGAGAGGGAAAACGGGGGCCTGTCGCGGCATTCCCACATGCCCATGCTTTTGAGCAGCACCTCCGCCTTTTCCTCAAGCTTCGGTGTCACTGTATGCCCATATTGGAGCTCATGCCAAACGGAGTTTGTGAAAAACTGAAATTCCGCTTCCTGCATGATGAACAGCACCTGCTTTTGCAGCTGCTTCGGCCTTTGCTCCTTTCCGAAAAGCGCGATACTACCGCCGGAAGGTCGGTAGAGCCCCGCGATCAGCTTGCCGATCGTCGTTTTGCCGCAGCCGTTTGCGCCCACAAGTCCGACGATCTCATGCTCACAAACGGAAAAGCTCACACCCGAGAGGATCGCTTCCGTCTGTCTGCTATATGTATAGCGCAGCTCCGAAACGGATATCGCCTGACGCGCATCCTCGGGCGGCGCTTTTTGAGGAACGTCTATCAGCTCAAGATCGAGCGTGCGTAGGGAGAGCGCTTCCCTCTGCTCACGCGTGAAGGCCTTCGCCTCATCGGCTGAGTACCTCTCTTTTATCTCGCCGTCCGACATTACCCAGTATTCATCGGCAATATCGTCAAGATAGTAGAGCCGGTGCTCGCTCAGCAGAAGGGTCTTACCCTGTGCTTTCAGCTCAAGCAGTACGGTCTTCAGCTGCTGCGTCGCGGCAAAATCCAAATTTGCCGTGGGCTCGTCAAGAAGAAAAACATCTGTATCCATCGCCCAGGCCGAGAGGATGGAAATGAGCTGCCGTTCGCCGCTGGACAGTTCGTAGACATTGCGGTCCTTCAGGCGCTCAAGGTGAAATACACGGAACGCCTCGTCTACACGCTGCCGTATTTTCTCCTGCGGCAAGCCGTGATTTTCAAGGCCGAACGCCACCTCATTGGAGCTGTTTACAGTGAAAAACTGACTTCGCGGATCCTGAAAAACGGAGGCCGCGAGCCTGCCTGTCTCGCCGATGCCAAGCCCGGAGATATCCGTTCCGCCGAGGCGGCAAAAGCCCCTGAGCTCGCCCTCGTAAAACTGCGGGATCAGTCCGTTTATGCACCTGAGCAGCGTGGATTTTCCGCAGCCGCTGCCGCCGCAGAGCACAACGCAGCGTCCTTTCGGAATTCTTCCGCCGGTCTTTAAAAGCGTCGGGGCGCTCGCCTCCGCGTATTTAAACTCAAATTCAAAATCTATCATTATTATCTCTTTTCTTTCAGTTAGCAGCGTCTAACTGAATGCCGTAAGAAACGGGCGGAAATACCGCCCGAAGTATTCTATTTCAGAGTATCGCATAATTGCCGCCAGCCCGCATTGCAGAAGCTGAGCAGCGTATGCAGACAGTCAAGCATTTTTTCTTCCTCTAAACGCTCGTCGAGCAGCTGTCTGAAATACCAAAGCTGCGAGCCCATCAGCAGGCGAAGTGCGACGGCATTGGGGGCCTTTCCGTAGACCTGACGAAAAAATTCCACCGTCTGTTCTGTTTTACTCTGCATGATCGTGTTGAGCATAGCTTCCACGGAGCTACCGTCGCTGCGGCTGAAAAACAGAGTGCATTCGTCATAATGCTCGGTCAAAAGCTTAATATAGATGTGCTCTTCAAAATCGATCGCATCCAAAAGGGCTTCTGTCGTGCCAAGCCGTCCTGCCCTTTCATATTCGGCAGCTGCCGGCGCAAAATAGCCGTCCATCTCAGCCAAAAGTCCCTGAAGAAGGCTTGTAAACAGCGCATCCTTATTCTTATATCTCGTGTAAATGGCTCCGGTGGTAACACCGGCCTTTTCCGCAATTCTGTGGAGAGAGGCCTTTTGAAAACCGTGTATCAGAAACTCTTCATACGCCGCCTGCGTAATGCCGCTGTCAAGAGAATGATCCTTATTTGCCATATCTTCGCCCTCAATCAATAACGCCATTATCAATAACAGCGTTATTATAGCATGGACAGGTACGGAATGCAAGCCTTATAGAGCAGTTGCAATGCATTTAACTCATAAAAAAACTGATTTGCCAAAAGACAAATCAGTTTTTTGTTATCTTATAGGTCTCATTCCTTATTTCGGACAGCGTCGCGTCGTTTTCTTTTGCAAGCTTTGCGAGGTCGTCGTACTCAGCTTTGCTGCGCCTAACGCCGTAGCCCTCGGCGGTTTTTATGCGCACAGCGCCGTAGCGGGTTTGGACGGTCTCGATGCTGCGTGTAAGACTGTATCGGTCACATGTATATTCACGCACTCCAAGGGTCGTGGTGTGCTTAAATATGCAGCGCAGCATTTCGTCACGCTGGGCAGCACGGCACATGCAGGTGAGCATCACGCCCGGTCTGCTCTTTTTCATGCCAATATTGGTGAAATACACATCCAGCGCACCGAGCTTAAACAGTTCCTCCATTGCGAAACCAAGCTCCTCGGGGGTCATATCGTCCAAGTTGCAGGCGAGCTCGACGATCTGCTCTTTTTGCTCCTCTGTGTCACCGAGCAAAACACGCACTACATTTGCGGCCTCGAAGTCTTTTTTGCCCGTGCCGTAGCCGACATACTCGACCTTAAGCACCGGCATCGGGACGAAATCTTCGGCAAAATGCTTCAGCAGCGCAGCGCCCGTGGGTGTGCAAAGCTCGGACTTTATCTGCCCCGAATAGATCGGCACGCCGCGCAAAAGAAGCTCTGTCGCAGGCACGGGCACAGGCAGCACACCATGCGCACACTTTACAAATCCTGAGCCGACATTAACCGGTGAGGACAACACCTTCTCGGGTGCAAGCTCGTACATGAGCTCGCACACACTGAGGACATCCGCCAGTGCATCAAGTGAGCCTACCTCGTGAAAATGTATATTTTCAATCGGTTTGCCGTGGACTGTACTTTCGGCCTCGGCAATGAGCGAATAAACCGCCTTTGCATTCCGCTTCACTTCATTGGCAAGCGGTACGGCGTCTATGAAGTCCATGATCTCGGCAACGCTCGTGTGTGGGTGATGGTGATGCTCGGGCTCGCCCTCCTCGTCGCCGTTTATGAGCACTGTGACGTGCGTTCCCGTGATGCCGCACTTTCTGTCGGGCTTTGCCGAGAGCACCGCCTTGCCGCCGAGGGCATCGTTCATGCGGGCTATAAAGCCGTCACGGTCGGGATGCAGCTCCAATAGCGCCGCCGTGAGCATATCTCCGGCGCAGCCCATGGCGCAGTCGATATACAGAGTTTTCATTTGCTCTCCTCTCTCGATTTCGGATCGAGCCTTATAAGCGCAAAATGCTTAGATAGCTCTGCTTTTATCGCTTCAAACTCATTTTCCGCTCTCTTGTGCTGCTTTTCGGTAAATTGCAGCAGCGCACCGCCGTCTCGCAGGCGAACGCGGAAGTCGGTAAAGCCGAGGGAGAACAGATAATTTTCGCTCTGCTCAACTGCCGCAAGCTTTTCGGCGCTTATCCTCTCGCCGGTCGGAACGCGTGTCGCAAGGCAGGCATAGGCGGGCTTATCCCACGTGAACAGCCCCGCCTCGCGCGAAAGCTCGCGCAATTTGGTCTTTGTTATGCCGCAAAGCCTGAGCGGCGAGAGAATGTTCTCCTCTTTGAGCACCTTCATTCCGGGGCGGTCACCTCCGTCATCGCTGGCATTCGTGCCGTCGATGATGGTGTCGTAGCCGTCGGCGCTCGCCGCTTTGCGGATAGCGCCCATGATGCGCTTTTTGCAGTAATAGCAGCGGTTTGCGGGGTTCGCCGTCACCTCGTCAAACTGCAAAACATCGACACTAATTTCCCGCAGCGTAACGCCGAGTTCGGCTGCTAGCTTTCTCGCATCCTCGTGCTCAAACTCCGGCTGGAACTGCGATTTGACATAGTACGGCTGCACATCAGCGCCGTTCACTTTTGCGGCGTATAGAAGATACGACGAGTCTGCGCCGCCGGAAAAGGCGAGCGCAACTTTGTTGTGTTCGGTGAAAAATTCGTTCAGTTTCATATCAGTCAAGGTGGTTTATCATGCTGGCAAGGTAGCCAGCTCCGAAGCCGTTATCTATATTTACTACCGACATGCCGCTGGCGCATGAGTTGAGCATGCTCAAGAGAGCCGCAACGCCGCCGAACGACGCACCGTAGCCCACGCTCGTGGGGACGGCGATAACCGGGCAGTCGGCAAGCCCGCCGATGACCGAGGGCAGCGCGCCCTCCATGCCCGCAACTGCGATGATGACACGGGCGCTCATGACGGTGTCCATATTCGCAAGCAGCCTGTGAATGCCCGAAACGCCGACATCGTACAGGCGCAGGACATCGTTGCCCAGTGCTTCTGCGGTCATGGCGGCTTCCTCGGCGACGGGGATATCGCTCGTGCCGCCGGTAGCGATGACGATGCGCCCCTTGCCGCTCGGCTCGGGCATTTCGCCGATGATGCCAATGCGCGCCATGCTGTTATATTCAAGAGGCAGTTCCTCTTTTATATACTCTGCGGCTGCCTCACTTAAGCGAGTAATTAGTATGGTCTGCTGCTTATTTTTAAGCATTGCCTTTGCGATGCCGAGGATATGCTCCTTGGCCTTGCCCTCGCCGAATATGACCTCGGGCACGCCCTGACGTATGCCGCGGTGGAGGTCTACCTTGGCGTAGTCGCCGAGCTCCTGAAACGGCTGCATTTTCAATTTAAGCGCCGCATCGTCGGGACTGACGCTCCCGTCGGCAACATGATTTAACAGCTCTGTAAGCTCGTGTTTATCCATCAGCTTCTCCTTTCGGAAGTCTCCGCACTCTTTATTGAAAAAAGGCGGTAATTTGCAATTACCGCCCCTTTCACCCCAGTGCCGGTGGCGAGACTTGAACCTGCACGCCCGGAGTGAGCACTATAGCCTGAATCCGGTGAGTCTGCCAATTCCGCCACTCGCGCATTTTGTGTCAGTAATGATAGCATTCCCTGAATGCGTTGTCAAGACAATTCTTCTGCCTCGCTTTGTGTAACGGAAGGCCGCTGAAGGAGCGGCACGAAAGCCTTATAAGGCTGCCCGACCCGCGTATGACGGCGTTTACAGCGCGGCCTGTTTTCATAGCTTTTCCGCCGCAAATCCGCTGCCGGTGAAATACCATATCTCATCAAAGCCGCAGCTGCTCGCAAACCGCTCGGCCATGTCGAACTTGCAGCATATATCAGCCGCCGAATGCGCGTCCGAGCTTACCGTTATGCGTCCGTTGATGCTTCGAAGATGGCGCAGAAGCTCCGTAGAGAGATATGGTGTCGTCCGGTAACCGCGGCTTATCGCACCTGTGTTTATCTCAAAAATCTTGCCCGCCGCGCTGAGCTTGTCCATTGCAGCAAAGGCCGCGTCGCGATAACAGCTGCTTTCCGTATCGTAAAGCGCTCCCTGCTCGTTGTACTTCGTCAGAAGGTCAAAATGTCCTACAATTCCGATCTCCGGCATATCCGCTATCCGGGCATAGTTGCCGAAAAACGCCTCGGCGGCTTTTTCGGGGCCGCCGAAGTGCTCGATGAGCTGTATTGCGCGATCGCGCGTTGAATCTATATAGTAATGCCCGTCGAGCACATGTCCTGAGCCTATGATATACTCATAGCCGTCAAAATCCCTCTCGGCCGCAAGGTCGTACTCAAGTCCGGTATAGAGCGCTATTTTACCCATATACTTTTTCTTCAGTCTTCTCATTTCCGCCTTGAACGGCTCGACGTTTTCCTTTGGCGCGCACCAGTATTCACCCTCCATCGGGGCATGCAGGCTTATTCCGAGCGAGCTCAGCTGGTGCTCTATCGCCGCGAGCACCATCTCCTCCGGGGTGTTTGTTCCGTCGTCAAATGTAGTGTGGCAATGCAGATTTTGTTTTATCATAATGCTTCTCCGTTAAATTTACCGGCTGTACGCCGGGTTTTCTGTAATATGATCGCCGGAGCCGCTCTGTATTATTAACAGCTTCAAGTCCTGCTCTCAGCGGTATCCGGTTTTAATATTACAACATTTTTCGTCAAAGCAAAAGCAGATCAATATAAAAAACCGCCGCATATCCAAAAATATTGGCATCACTTCTCAGCTTACGGCGTCTCCAAAGTCTTATGAGCAGCCGAAAGCTGCTCATAAGACTTATTTACTTAATGATACTTATTTGCTTTCCCAATCGTAGATCAATGTCAGTCCTGCGGAGTCCATATCGTCCGTCAGAAACGGCATCCCCTCGCCGCTGCGCGAGCGCTGGAAATACAGCTCCTCGCCGGAGGGAGAGATGAGAATCGGGAAGCTTCCGCTCAGGGAGGTACCGACACCGGCAGAGAGCTCCAGGCGCAGACAGTCATCCTCCATGCGCCACACGCCGTGGTAGAGCAGAGTATGCCCCGCGTTGCCTTCGAAGCGGCAGTGCAGCTTGGCGATACCCGCATAAGCAGGATCGCAGTTGCCGTAGCTGAGCTCCAGCAGCCAGTCATCGCAGGCCCATACGGTGTCAGCCAGGCCCAGATTCGTAGGCGGAAGCCACCATCCATCGCCCTCCGGCTCCATACCCTCGGGATAGTCAAGGCCGGTGGTATAGCCGAAGACTGCAAAATCCATCAGCGCGGGGGCGCCGTACTCGCCGATGGGCACTATGGGGCAGCCGTGCTCGTCGATCATCGGATACCAGCTAAGCTCCAAGCCGCTGCCGGTCACAAGGTTGATTTCCGTGTCCGGCTCATCGGGCCACTGCTCATAATTGACAAATACCAAGACGGGCTGCGCGTATTCTTCCCGGTAGAGTACCTTGTCCGCCACCGGCTGCACACCGTTGCCCAGTGATCTCCAGATCACACGGTTCACGGCCAGACTGCTGCTCTCATCCCGTGGGACAATGCAGTAGAGGTCACCATAGCCCGCGCCGAGCGTACGCTCTTCCGGAATCTCCGTCAGGAACGGCAGTTTTTCTGTCAGCCCGGAGCAATTCTTCCGCAGCCAGCTCGTCAGCGGGACAGTATCCCCCTGCTCCCGATGGCCGAGATAAGCCACCGCGCCGGCCAGCTGCTCATTTCCCGCCATGCTTTTTCGCAGCAGGGCAAGCGCCGCTTCTGCCTTCTCAGAACCGGCCTCAGGCACAGAAGCTCTGTCCTTGCCGCCTGAGATCTTTCCCGTTGCGCTGACGCCTCCGTCATCCGCATTTGGCTCGCCTTGCCCGCCGCAGGCGGTCAGAAGAAAAATCATCGTCAGGCACAAAAGCATAGTGACGAGCCGGCGTACTGTCAAGCACCTCATACTGTGGCCTCCTCAGAATTTTCCGCTGCGGCCGCTTCCGCCTCCGCCGCTGCAGCTGCTGGTGCCGCCGCTGCTGTCAGAGTCATTATTTACCTTGCGCCGCGTTTCTGTGGTGTGGGTGTAGCGGTCATACTGCTCCGTCAGCTGCAGGCCGCCATCGGCGACATACTCATTGGCCTCCGCCTTCTTGTGGACCGTCTGCATCCTCTGTTTCAGCATGAGACAGATGAAGCCGGAGATCGCGCAGGAGGCCACCACAACGATGATGTACATCGGAAGGGTGTTCTTCCGCACGGGATCCCCCTTCTCCGCGAGGGTCAGATACTCGTCGCAGGTGTCCAGATAACGGGAAACGCCGTTGTACCAGTCATTGTCACCGAAGTAACCGAGGAAGGTATCCTCCAGCTGCTCCTGACCGTACTTATTGAACGCATACTCCGCGTTTTCGCCGTAGACGAACATGGCGTAGTCGCGGTCAGCCATGCTCAGCAGGATGATAATGCCGTCACGGTTCTCACCCATACCGAGCTCATTGGAGTGATAGATCTGATAGGTCGTTTTATATACGTCGTTTCCGTCTCCGTACTTCGTGAAATCGTCCACGAAGGCAACATAAACGCCGCAGCCGTGGCGCTGGGAAATGTCCGCCGCCCTCGCCTCAAGCTTTTCCCATTCATCAAAGGTGAGCAGGTCGCTGATATCGAAGATATATTTCATATCGACTTCGGTCTGCTCCTGCGTCTGCGTTTCGGTGACCTCGCCGGAGTTATCCGGAGGACAGTTTGCAAGGATATAGTCCGACGCCGCCTTCATCATGGCGTCCACCGCCTGTGAAAGCGCAGTAGAGCTCATGGTCATGTCCTCGCCGTTCCATGCTTGTGCGGCCATATAAGGCTTGATCGCGGCGCATACGGCGTCTGACAGCTCCTGAGAGCTGCCGCGTGTCTCACTCAGAAAAGCGTAGACGCACCAGTCGTTCTCCGCCAGTGCGTAAGAGCCGTCCGGCTGAGTTTTCATCAGCAGCGTCAGCGATACGCCTTCCCTATCCTCGCCCAGGCCGTAGTCGTAATTGTCATAGACAAACGTCGCAATGTCCGAAACGGTGTCATCCGGCTCCAAGCCCTCGTCGGTAAATACATCGACCCGCAGGTCAATGCCGAGAGTTTTCGCGAGCTGCGGGAGCTCCTGCTCTCCCTGATAGGTCAGCTCGGCAGAGCCGAGCTCCTCGGTCTCATCGAAGATCGAACCGTACTCCGCCGACGCCATGGCGGGAACACACAGTGTCAGCGCCAACAGGAGCGCCATCAGCAAAGCTGTGAATTTCTTGTTCATGTCCGCCCCTCCTTATCGCAGCATCAGCACTGAGACAATCGTTCCCAAAATCGACAGCGGTGCGGCAATGGCGGCAAACAGCCCCCAAAACCGTCCCCAACTCATGGGAAGGTCGCCCACCAGTTTTCCGGTCTGTCCGTTCATGGCAAAGGTAAAGTCCTTGCCGTGCCACTTCGTGTTCAGCATCCACACCGGCATCAGGGCATAATGCACCTTGCCGCGCTGCAGACTGGAGCTGCCGCCGGTTCGGATGCAGGTATCATAACCTCTCACGCTGCCCAGCAGCGCCGCGTCCAAGGTTCCCTGACAGCGCTGGTCCGCCCGCTCCCGGCTCTGCTCCACGGTGACGTCGAATTTATCCGCCAAATACCCGGGAAGATAGGCCGTGGAGAAGGGTTTCAGCTTTTTGTAGTCATATGGCTCGATGGAGTCCATGTGGTCATCCGGCATTTTACTGGACGCGTCCACCGGAACCTTTTCAAAAGTCACTCTGCCGGCGCGGTAAACGTCAAAATGTCTTGTCTCCGTGATTTCATAATCTCCGGAGGTGTAGGTGCGGGAGCGGGTTGCCTGATAATGGGCATCGCCCTCCGCCTCGCCGTCGAACATCCAGAAGGGGACATAAACGCCGCGTATCTCCTGCACATGGTTTTCGTCGTTGAAGGTTTTTGGCAGGAAGATCTTCCCCTTATAGTGCTCCTTGAGTGCCTTGATCGCATCCTCCCTGCTGAGCTTGAACGGAAGTATGTAGTCCGGCTTGAGCTCTCCGGAGAACTGCCCCGGCACCACCGTGGGGTTGCCGCAGTAGGGACAGGAGGTCGCCGCCGTGCTCTCGTCGCATAAAAGCTCCGCGCCGCAGCTGGGGCAGCAATAGGCCTTCATTTTGTCCGCCTCCGCGCCCCAGTCGTCGCTGAAGCCGGAGGTATCCCAATCGCCGCCGTCGGCGGACGCTTTCTTCTGCTCCGCGGCCTTTTCTTCAGCCGCCTGCTGCGCCGCCGCGGCCTTCTCTTCTTTCTCCGCGTAGAGCGCCTCGATCTCCGCAACGTCGTAGCTCGCGCCGCAGTATTCGCACTCCAGCTTACCGGAAGCGCCTACGAAGTGCAGCGGGCCGGTGCAGCCGGGGCATTGATAGTTGGTTACCTGTGTTGGCATAGATGGTTCCACCTCTTTCTTTTTCTCACAAGGAAGCGCCCGCCCGCGCTGCGGGCGGGCGCCGTTTGATACGCTGTGGTCAGGCAAAGTAAGCCTTGGACGGGGATGACCTTACTTGATCGTCATGCCGCTGAGGATAACGTCGGGCATCGTACCCGGAACGCAGTCAATATCTGTCAGTCCGATGGACAGCGCACGCCCATCGTCGATCTGCGCGACGTACTCGATCCAGTCGTAGCCGATGCGCTTGTAGGTGCGGCCGTGGAAGGTGATGCCGCCGATCACGCGGTCATCGATATCCTGATAGTTTTCAAAGTCGTCCTTGTAGTAGTCGAAGTCCGCGACATTGGCTCTTACCTCGAATCTGATGGCGCCCGCGCCGAAGGCCGTGGGATCGTTGTTTTCCACAAGGCATTTCTTTCCCTCGTCATACGACCAGCCGGACTCGGGGATCTTCGTTATTATCTTGACAGCAACATCATCGTGCGCGAACTGCGTGATGGTTACGACGAAGTTCTTCATCTTGGCGTTGGCGGCGGCCGCCTTATTCGCCTCGGCAGCCTCGGCCTTCACCGTATCGAGATATTTCTCGATGGCCTCATTGCCGGAGAAGCCGCTGGTGTTGAAGGCGCTGACCTTATAAACGCCCGGCTCCTCCTCGGCGAAGTTGACATAGATGAAGTGGCTTGAGTCGTCCTTCGAGATCCACTTGTAGTAGCGCTGGTTCCGCTTCATGTGGTCGCTGTATTCTTCCCTGTCAAACTCGCCATCCACGCCGAAGTATTCGGCAATCTCCTCGTAGGTGGTACTAAAAATATTATTATTGACCTCGTTCATCCAGACGTAGCCCTTCTGCACCGCCTCCTCGCTCACAAGGCCGGTGCCGCTGGGAGCATCCTTGCCCGAATCCCCGCCCTGCGTGGACTCACCGCCCTCCTTGACGAAGGTGATGGTGACATTGTTGCCCCAGAGATCGGTGAGCGTGATGATTCCGTTTTGCAGCGTGCCGTTGCTCTCCAGACTGTCTCGGGTCAGCTTCAGGGAGCCGTCGCTCTCGAGCGCCCACTTGATGTCAGTCGCGTCGCCGCCCAGACAGAACACGCCCTTGCCGCCGCTTTTGAGCTCAATATAGCTCTCGCCTTCATCATAGACCTCGTCCAGGCCGAGCCACTCGTTGCCGTCGGCGGAGAATTCCGCGCCGAGATATTTGCCGAGGTTGGGGTCGGCGGAGTCTCCGCCGTCCTTACTGCCGCAGGCGGTAAGGGAGAGCACCATCACCAGCGCCAGCGCAAGAGATACAAGCTTTTTCATATTATACTCCTTATCATTTTGACCATGGTGCCGTTATCGCGCTTGCAGCGGCGGCACTATGCCTTTTGAATAACGTTGCCGTTCTTGTTAATGAATTATCCGCTACCGGGCATCTGCGCCTATGCTGTCGGGCATGGGCTTGCCTGCCTTTATCAAAGGAAGATACCAGTCGTCATAGGAGTAGGGATGAGTTCCTTCATCCACATCGTCCCAGTATATTCCCCAGGGGCGCAGATATATCTCATAGTGGTATCCGTCTTCGCCGTTTTCGTAGTAACCGTCGATACGAATCAGATCATCGCAATCCAGCGTGCCCGGATCAATGATCCATTCCGCATGCTCCAGCTTTACGTCCGTGAACTGGCCGCCCTCGGACATCATTGTGCCGTGCTCACCGGTGCCGGAGTCGCTCAGGCTGACATTCACCATGGCCATGGGGCTGTCCTTTGTGTAGTCCTCGTCCCAAAGCGTTACGGTGCCCTTATTGTCAGCTCCGATATCAATGGTGCCGCAGATATCCCACCAGTCGCCCTCCATGTCCTCGTAATAGCCCGAGCAGTCGGTCATCTTCCACCAGCCGAACCAGTCGCCGTTCCACCAGTCGAGCAGCTTTGTACCGGTTTGCGCCGACATTTTCGCGCCTTCCTTCAGAAAGGTCATAATGAGATCGATGCCCCAGTAATCGTTGAGCGTGATGAGACCGTCCTTCAGGGTACCGGTGCTCTCTACGTTGTTGCCGGTCAGCTTCAGCGTGCCGTCCGCGGCAAGGCTCCACTTGATGGTCTCCTTGTCGCCGTCCAGACAGAACTCGCCCTTGCCGCCGCTTTTCAGTTCTATGTAGTTATCGCCCTCGTCATAGACATCGTCCATGGAGAGCCAGTCGCTGTCCCCGCTGGAGGTGACGCTCTGACCGATATATTTCCCCAGATTGGGGTCGGCGGAGGAGCTTCCTCCGTCCTTACTGCCGCAGGCGGTAAGGGAGAGCACCATCATCAGAGTCAGTGCCAGAGATACTATCTTTTTCATACTTAAATCCTCTTATCAACATCAGTTATGCTGAGCCGTTCTTTCGTGCTTCACGCCCGGCTCGTCTAATTTCTCTGGATAACGTTGCCGTTCTTGTCAGTGAATTTTCCGGTAACGATTTTTATAAGGTCCACAAGCCAGCCGATTCCGAACAGACCGGCGGTTAACAGGAACAGTATGCCCGTTCCGATCTTGCCCACATAGAAGCGATGGATGCCGATGCCTCCGACGAAGATGCACAGCAGCAGCAGTGTCAGCCAGTTCAGGGGCTTGTCCGCTCCCGGAGCTACCTCGGGCGCCACATAATCCTCGACCTCTTCATCCGCCAGGATCCTTTTGATGGTGTCGGTCACGGTGTCGATATATTCGCCCTGCAGCATCGGTCTGCTGGCCACACCCTTAACGCCCTTGCGCATGATACTGTTCTTGCCGACATCGATGCCGTTGATCGTGGCGCTGCTGCTCGTCGTGACCGGTGTGATCTTGATGTGCGTGCCGTCCTTGACGTGAAGCCAGATGGTAACATCAAGATTCGGCTCCTTTGCAAAGACAATGCGCTCGCCGGGAACGCCGCCCTTTATGGAAAACGGCATCTGGAACGCCGCGGCACGGGCATTTATCTTGTCATAGATCTCCTGAATCGTCATTGGGTTTGGAATATCGAACTCGCGGGGGAAGGTTGCGGTCATAGAGTCCTTTAGATTTCCTGTCAGGTTTGCCATAATCGTTTCCTCCTATATAATTATTATTTATTTTATCCCATACGGAGTTTTGCTTATTTTCAGCTCACTGTCTGGGCGAGCCGCAGTATTCACAGAAGCCTCCCCTGCTGTTGGCGCCGCCGCAGGCAGAGCAGGTCCACGGTCCCGATGACGGGGCTGCTTCCGTTTGCAGCACGGCAGGCGCTTCACCGGGCACGGCATCCTCAGCCGCACTTCCGCGTCGAGCCTCCTCCAGGCACAGGCAGATCTCTTCGCCCATCTGACGGTACTTGCGGTATTCCGCGCAGCTCTCCGGGTCGGGCCTTCCGGCATTGAAGCTCTTCGGCCGAAGCATTGCCGAAGGCTCAAAGTCAACCGAGCTTCCGTTTAGGCGGAAGCGCATCTCGTCAAAATAGGGATGACGGACCGAAATGACGATCTCAAAGTCGTAGGAATACTCGTAGCGCGGCGGAACATAGCTGACCTCCTTGCCGTCGGCATTTTCACGCATCAGCTCCGTTTTGCTCTCGTCTATGTCCATCCGACAGTCTGTGATGGCATCATAGTCCAGAATATCCGGATTGGCCTCCTCCAGATCCCGGGCGCGGGTGACGGTAAACCAGCGGTGCTCCTCGTCCAGCAGCACCTTCCGGTCCTCGCCGAGGGCGCGGGTCGTGCGGAACTGAGCCGCCTTTTTCCGGTTTTCTTCTCTGTATGCCAGCTGCTGCTTTATCTCCTCCACCGTGGAGCCGCGGCGGTCGCTGAACCAGGGTGACAGCTTCCTCGCGCATTCCTTGCAGAGATTTCCGTCCTCCAGCTTGCGGTTGCCGAGCAGCCCTATCTTCTCTCCGCACACATCGCAGTATTTCTTATCAAATAATCCCATGGTCTATTGCTCCTGTATATTTGTTTTTTTGAATTGTATTGTTTCCTCGCCCGCCTCCGGCCATTCCAGCCTCAGCAGCAGCGTTCCGGCGTCCTCGCCCTCCCCTGCATTATGGCAAAGCTCAACGATCCTGCCGAGAGCCGCTGTATCCGGACTCCGAAGCGTGCGGATATCCGTTTGAAGCTCCGTATAGAAAACCTTGCCCGGCCGGAGATAGGTAAAATGCAGCGGCGACTCTAAAACCGTCTCGCCGTCCGCCGTGAGGACGATGCCGCTCTCCTCGCCGATGACCGCCTGCCATCGGCCGTCCGTGCTTTTCCACGTTCCCTCCAGCACCGGCCACAGAGCGGAGTTATCCACATAAGTGCGGTCGCCGTCCAGAGGATAGGCAAAGTCCGGATTTTCCATGCCGCCCCGATCCATGATTTGATCGGTCACGAAGTGCTTATACAGTACGGAAAGGGCGATGCCGACAAGCACTCCCAGCAGGAAAATCCAGACCGCCCGGCGCTTCATCCTACGATGTCTCCGTCGTCAAAGGGGTCTCCGCACTCAGGGCAGAACTTGGGGGGATGCTTGGGATCGGCAGGCTCCCAGCCGCATTTATCGCACTTGTACTGGGGTACGCCGGCAGGCTTCTTCGCGCCGCACTCGGAGCAGAACTTGCCCTTGTTCACCGCACCGCAGGCACAGGTCCAGCCGTCCGCTGCCGGAGCGGGTCTGGGACTGCCGCACTCAGGGCAGAACTTTCCCGTGACGGTGGCGCCGCAGCTGCATTTCCAGCTGTCTGCGGCAGGCTTCGGCTCGGGCTTCTTTGCGCCGCAGTTCGGGCAGAAGTTGCCGGTGATACCGCCCTGCCCGCAGGAGCAAGTCCAGCCCTGCATCGCCGGAGCGGGGGCAGGCTGCGCCGCCTGCTGCTGCATTTGCTGCTGCTGCATTTGTTGCTGCTGCATTTGCTGCTGTTGTCCCATCTGGAAGAGATTCTGGGCGTTCATGCCGCCCGCCTGACCGGCCAGGCCCATGCCCATAAAGGCCATAGCCGGGCCTGCGCCGGTGTTGGCGGCCGCCGCCTTCATGGCTTCGCCCTGAGAGCCTACGAGATGTGCCGCCGCACGAGTGGGATCCATGAAGGCCGCATTGCGCTGCAGCTCCTTGATCATCTGTTCGTCCTCCTCGTTGGCCTTCACGCTGGAAACACCGAAGGAGACGATCTCCATACCGCGGAGATCACGCCACTTGCCCGACAGCTGCTCGTTGAGGGCGTCGGACAGCTCAAGCGTATGACCGGGGAGAGCGGAATAGCGGATGCCCATTTCGCTGATCTTTGCAAATGCGGGCTGAAGCGCGGTCAGCAGCTCCGTCTTCATCTGACCCGCGATATTTTCGGTCTTATAGTCCTCGCTGACATTGCCGCATACGTTGGTGTAAAACAGCAGCGGATTCTTCAGCCTGATGCTGTACTCGCCGAAGCAGCGGATACCGATGTCTATGTCGATGCCGGCCCGCTGATCCACCACGCGGAACGGAACGGGGCTGGGCGTACCGTACTTATTGCCCGTCAGCTCCTTGGTGTTGAAGTAGTAGATGCGCTGATCCTTGGGGGCCTCGCCGCCAAAGGTAAAGCGCTTGCCGATGTTCATAAATACGTTCTTTACGTTTTCGCCCAGATCGCCGTAGAAGATGCTCGGCTCTGTGGACATATCGTAGGTGTATTCGCCCGGCTCGGCGCACACATCCACCACCTTGCCCTGCTCCACGATAAGCATACACTGACCGTCGGCAATGGCGATCACGCTGCCGTTGGAGATGATGTTGTTATCACCCTTGGTGTTGCTGGAACGGCCCGTGACCTTCTTTTGTCCCTTAACCGCCAGCACATCCGAGGGGATGGCTTCGCAATAAAAGTATTCCCGCCACTGGTCGGCCATAACGCCGCCGGCCGCGCCTAAGGCCGCTTTGATAAGTCCCATAGTTTCTGTCTCCTTTTTTTATTTGATATCTGATTCTTCCGTTGAGGCTTTGCCTATCGGTCCGGCAGGGAGCTCACGCGGTGCGAAAGCTTCTCCTGCCACAATGTCGCCGCGCACCTGCAAGGTCTTGGCGCAGGCAGTGCACATATCCAGGTCCTCACAGATCAGAAAGCAACGGTCGCACACCAGCCTTCCGCAGACCGGGCAGCGGCTGAATATCTCAGAGGCTTCCGCTGCGGCTTTTTCCCGGGCAGCATCCCGTTC
Organism: uncultured Oscillospiraceae bacterium; assembly: GCA_934636655.1. GTDB lineage: Bacteria > Bacillota > Clostridia > Oscillospirales > Oscillospiraceae > F23-B02. The sequence goes on along the minus strand of CAKUAS010000013.1, from coordinate 3,744 downwards.
CCGCTCATAGAGCGTCCGGAAGATTGCACTCATCCCCTCGGTTTTCGGCTCTGCACCGGCCTTAGAAAAACGAACCGGGCTGCTGTGCCACGTTCTGCCGCATTCCCGGCAGCGGACAAGAAAGCGGAACTCCTCTACGGTAGAGCAGTCACCCATTGCCTCCTTCATGATCCGCTTCATATGTAATCCCTCCTCCCCGGCAGTTTTCCCCAATGTATGCGGCTGTTATGTCTCAATAATTACCCTCTTTTATGAAAAAAGATATAGGCCCAAGTCCTGTTTTTGTCGAAAAACCGCAAAACATGACTTAGGCCTATACGTAACGCACAAATATGGCAAGCATAAATTGTGCATTTCTGATAATGTGGAAATCATATTACTTCATACATAGCTTCGCTACTTGCCGCTCTGCAGCAGCTCCTCCAGTCTCCCGCAGCGCCGGAGCACATCTAAATAGGCTTTCAGAGCATCGTAGGAATCCACCCCCAGCTTGCTGTATATATGGCTGTTGTGACCCTTCACCGTGCCCATGCTGATAAACAGCAGTCCGGGAATGTCCTTAACGGTATAGCCCTCGGCATAGTAGCGCAGTATAATGCGCTCCGAGGAGGTAAGTCCCTTTGACCGGTCGATGAGCTCGGATACAAGGCTTTCCACCTGCCTTGGGAGGATGTCATCGGGTCGGATTTCCTTCAAGCGGTTGTGGAAATATACCGTCAGCTCGTCAATCTCCCGAATGCCCGTAGCCTGCCAGTCATGTTCACAGCTTTTGGCTGCCTCGAGGCCTTGGGCGATAGGCATGGCAAAGCGGCGGGAGAGTGCAGCGGCCAGCACCAGCATCCCTACAAGGAAGCCGAGGGAGCCCAGCGTCCAGCCGAGGCGGGCGGTCTGAACCTGATGGCGGTAGCCGCTTTCCGGCACCAGCGTCACCGCCGCCAGCGGATGACCGTCCGCCAACCGGCCCGGGACGATCTGGTACTTTCCGAGATAGGTCGTGTCGTTCCATGTAAAAGTATCGTAGTCCCGGCCGCTTTGTATCCTCATCTCACCGGAGGCGGACAGATCCGTCCCCTCCGTGCTGCCGAGCATGGCCTTATCGAGAAGGAGAGTATCTCCGTTCATGGGAGACAGCAGCATTATGAAGCTGCCGTAGGAGCCGGAGACTGTACTGTGGGACAGACTGAAATACAGATCGCTCAGCTCCATACCGCAGACGCCCCTGACATTACCTGCTCCATCACGCACGGGTACGCACAGAAGCGTCACGCTCTCCCAGGTATCCAGCAGCGGTATCCGCTCTGTCCAGAGGCAGCCGCCGGAGAGTCTGTCTCCGTCCCACGCCATGACCTGCCGGTAGCCGGGGATCAGGGAAGTATTCAGCTCCGGGTTCCAGCGATTGTGAAGCTGCAAGCCGTTTCTTCTGGCGGCATCCACCGTTCCCCGAAAACAGGTGACGGTACCGCCGGGGTGGGCGGATCGAAGACCGGAATATCGGAGATATACTCCCGCACGGGAGGTTTCGGATTTTGACAGCGATGTGTTTGCGGTAGCATCAAGGCAGAAATACGCGCCGCTGCAAGTGCTGCCCTCCATTGCGCTCTTCAAAGCAGGGATCAGCATATCTTCCAGCTCCGCGATGAGCTCCGGATTATCATTCAGCGCATCGAATGACAGGCCGCGGCCGGCAAGGAAGCTCTCGACCTCTCCGCTGACAGTGTTGGAAAGCTCAATGCCCTGCGCGGTGAGCACGTCCATCTGGGCGGTGAAAATGGCAGCGGTGTTTTTCTGCTGCAGGGCCGCCGTTTCTCCGAACTGACGCGCCGTGTGGGAGAGAACGCCCGTCGCGCTCAGCAGAAGCAGCGCGGCAGACAGCACCGCCAGCACCATGCATAGCCAGCAAAGCGCCAGACGGCTGCCGATGCTGCGGCCTCTTGCCGCTGCGTCGGTTTTGCCCCACCGCCTGTTAAGGTACAGAAGCACGCAGCTCCCTCCTCTCTTTCCAGTGTTAATTACCATAGCTTCTTTTGAACTCGTCCAGCGTTGTATGCAGCAGCTCGTCCGTTACGTCCGCGCCCTGCTCGGAATATTGCACCCGTCCCGCCGTAAGACGCAGGCGCGCCGTTTTTTCAAAGCGTGTCTCCAGCGACAGATAGTCCTCCCTCTGGGGCGGCACATAGAAAGTGTAGTCCTGACGCGTCTTCAAAAAAGCCTCGTAGAGCGAAGCATACATGGGGTCTGTCAGCGTTTCTATGGCGGCAGGCAGATAGTCAAAGCCCTCCTTAGTCACCGGCATATAACCGAGAGACGTGACGAAATCCACATTTCTCTCAGGCTCTGTCAGCCATTTGAGGAAGATCATACAGGCTTTTTCCCGCTCCGGCGTGGACTTCACGGTACAGGCCCCCACGCCCCGCTGCATGACAAGCCTCTCCCCTCCCTCAAATATGGGGCATGGCAGCGATATGATCTCGACCTTCTCGCTGCTGTTGTCCTTATAGGTAACCACGTCGGAATAGTACAGCACGCTGGCGGACGAGGCGACGGATGCTATCACGTCACCGGTGCGCAGCGGCTCGGTTGCGTAGCCGCTGCCAAGCCACAGTCCGCCGGTCAGTGCGGCTCTGGCGTAAGGCTTCCATGCATAGGTAAAGCCCGGGCCGAAGGCGAGACCGTCCTCATCGAAAAAGCTCTCGCCCAGCGACTCAACACCCACCTGGAAATAGTTGAAGTGATCATCATGCGCAAAGAAGCTCTTGCCGCCCGACCATTCGGCATATCGCTCCGCTACGGCATAAAGCCCCTCCCATGTGGCCAGCTCATCCAGGCTCGCGCCGGTATCGGCGGCGAAGCGGTCGAAGGCCGTCTTGTTCAAAAACAGTATCTCCGTGGATTTCGCCAGCGGCAGAATGACCGGCCGGCCATCCACCGTTCCCTCCTCAACGAACTCCGGAATGTAGGCATTCAGCTCCCCGGCGGTGAAATAGTCACGGTAGTCCACCAGAATATCATCATCCGGCAGAGCCAGCACGGTTTTGGGGTAGGACACGAAGATATCCGGCAGCTCGGGCGCACCTGGCTCCTTATAGGCGGCGGCCAGCACGCTTTCATGGATGACGCCGCTGTTGCTGACGCTGTCCACCCTAACGCGAACGCCCTGCTCACGCCCGACGGTATTGTTAAACTCGTCCACCAGCGTATTCATGGTCGAATTCACCTCGCCGCCGTAAACATGCCAGAGCGTAACGGTGACAGTATCATCCTTTGTCTCCCCGCAAGCGGCGAGGCACAGCGCAAAGCCGACGGCCAGTACCACAGCCGCCAGCACAGAGATTCTTTTCTTCATGTATATGCCTCCTCGCTCATGGGGTGAGAGGGCGCGGCGGCATAGCCGCCGCGCCTTTTGTGCTTTGCTTGAAATCTATGCCCGGGAAATTATTTCATGCAGCGCCAGATGAAGGTGACGATCTGTGCGCGGGTGCAGTTGGCGTCAGGGCTGAACGTGGTGTTGGTGGTGCCCTTGGTGACGTCCTCCTTGACAGCCCACAGCACCGCGTCAGCGTAGTAGGCGCTTGCCTTCACATCGGTGAAGGGATTGGCCGTGCCCGCTGCCGGGGACTTCTGGGAGCGCCACAGGAAGGTGACGATCTGCGCGCGGGAACAGGTGGCGTCGGGAGAGAAGTGGGTCGCATCGGTGCCGGCGGTGATGCCCTTCTCCACGGCCCACAGCACTGCATCGTAGTAGAA
>CAKUAS010000012.1 GCA_934636655.1 uncultured Oscillospiraceae bacterium | reverse complement strand
ATTGTGGAGGATCAAAGATATGATCGCATTGGGTTCTGATCACGGCGGCTGGGCGCTCAAGCAGGAGGTCATGAAGCACCTCGATGCGCGCGGCCTTGAATACAAAGACTATGGCACTTACTCGGAGGACAGCTGCGACTATCCCGTTTACGGCAAGGCTGTCGCTCATGCGGTCGCAGACGGCGAGTGCGAAAAAGGCATAATAATCTGCGGCACGGGCATCGGCATATCCATTACTGCGAACAAGGTAAAGGGTATCCGCGCGGCGCTGTGCGGCGACTGCTTCTCGGCGGAAATGACAAGGCTGCACAACGATGCGAACATCCTCGCGATGGGCGCGCGTGTCGTCGGCCCCGGTCTTGCGCTGAAGATAGTCGACACCTTCCTTGACACCCCCTTCTCCGGCGACGAAAGACACGTACGCCGCATCAAGCAGATCGAGGACTGATCAAATTGGCAAACAACTCTGAGTTTTACCGCGGAAAGCGAAAAAAGACCGCTCCGGCGCTGATAGCCACGATAATCATTCTGGCCGTCATCGCCTTTGTGGTCATGCTCTTCTACGGGCTTCAAAAGTATATAGTGGTCACGAACTCCGGCCTTCATCTCGAAATACCGTTTCTTATGGACGACAGTCAGAAGACAACGCAGGCCGACGACGGCGAGGCAGTCAAGCAGAGCTTTGAGCCTGTAAATGCACAGCTCGAGATCGGTCAGGCCGACTACTCGAACATAAAAGCCACCGCCGGCGAGGATCTGAGCGCCGTAAAGCTCGTGTACGTTCCGGCATCATCGGTGACAGCCTCCGGCGTTGAATCGTACTTGAGCAAATCACCGGACGCAACCGGCGTTCTGCTCGATGTAAAAACCGTCACGGGTATGCTCGTGTGGGAATCGCAGGCAGATATCGCAAAGGGCTACGGCACCACTGGCACTGTCGATCTCGGCTCTATCGTGTCCTCGCTCAAGGAACAGGGCAAGTACGTCGCCGTGCGTATGTGCTGCTTTGTGGATAACACCCTTGCCTCACGTTACACTCAGCTCACACTGAAAACGACCGACGGTCAGGCCTATTCCGACGCAAGCGGCGCATGGCTCGATCCGACGAACGCGACTGTCAAGAGCTACATCACCTCACTGTGCAGTGAACTGTCAAAGATGGGTGTTGATGAGATCGTGTTGCTGGGCATGCGTCTGCCGGAGGTCAGCGGCGTAGAATTTGCGTTTTCCTCAACTTCGGCGGTAAAGCCTACTCCGGTCACGGCCGTGTCCGGCTTCGGCATAAGCGTCACGCGCGCAATGCGCAGCGCGTCGGCAAAAATGAGCGTTCAGATAACGAGCTCATCTGCCGTGCAGTCCGGCGAAGATACCGTGACCGGCCAAAGCGCAGAGATCCTATTCAAGGTCTTTGACAGGATCTATTGCTCGACCGAGAGCTCATCCGCTGCGGATATCGTCACAAAATGCGCCGATTACGTCAAACTCGGCGACGCAAAAACGCGCGTTGTCCCCATGTGCTCCGCCGCCCCGTCAACCGATTGCTGGGTGCTGATGGAGTGAAATTAATAAAATACAGCAAAATACGGCGATGCCGAAGGCATCGCCGTATTTTTCATCTTAGCCGAGTGCTTTATCCCACTCGGTTTCCCTAAATCCAACCAGCACAAAGCCGTTGCCGATAAGCAGCGGCCTCTTTACTAACATCCCGTCAGTGGCCAGGAGCGCTATCTGCTCGTCCTCAGACATGTCCGGCAGCTTATCTTTCAGTTTGAGTTCTTTATACAGCAGACCGCTGGTGTTAAAGAACTTTTTAAGCGGCAGGCCGCTTGCTTTGTACCATTCGCGCAGTTCCTGCTCCGTCGGGTTCTCGTCCTTAATGTTGCGGTAATCGTATTTCGCTCCTCTGGCCTCCAGCCATTTCTGTGCCTTCTGGCAGGTCGTACATCTCGGATAGCAAATAAGCAGCATTGTTTCCTCCTTTTCGGCTCGGTGCTTTTGTATTGTTATATTATACGTTGGCTGCGACGCTCTGTCAAACCGGAAACAGCTTAATGTATCACCGATAGAAGCACAACATGAGAGGTTTTTACGCTCTCTTATGTAATAGTACCGGAATTTTATCCATGCGGACCGCTGCAAAGCTGAAGCGCCGGTCGAGCCAGCTTCCCATAGCCCCCACGGCTTTACCCATGGTGAACGCGGCAAGGATAGTTCCGAGTCCGAGCCCGTCCAAATGCCCCAAAAACGCGAGAGTCATAACACCCGTAACCGCAAGACAGCTTACGTCAAAGAATATCTTCACTTTCGGATAGCCAGCTCCGATGATGTCAGACAGCTCACGGGGAAAAAGATCCGTAGGTATGATAGGCAGCTGGCAGCGGTTCGAAAGCGCGATTCCGAAGCTTATGAGCAGGTAGCTGACGATGAAATAAAGCACGCGCCACGCAAGCCCGTCGGGCAGAACACCGACCCACAGTTCGTGGACATCAAGCATTTCTCCGAACACAAATCCCACCACGAAGCTGAACAGATACTCCACAACAAAGCGGCGGCGCATGATCATAAGGCTCATTATCAAAAGCCCCTGAAAAATGTATGTCCAAGTTCCGAGCGTGAGTGATGGCAGCACCTCGGAAAAAGCAAAAGGCACGCTTGATATCGCCGAAATGCCGGAGCCGGAATACAGCATCAAAACAACGCCGAAGCTGTTTATGATAACGGCGAACGCGAGCGCCGCCTCTCCCCTGAGCACTTTCTTTTCTCCATCATCTATTTTCTTATCCATCGCAAACATCTCCTCAACAGCATCCGTCAAAGCGGTTCTTTACAAATAATGCAGTTTAACACTGTTAATGCCCATTAGCAAATAAATAATTTCGCAAAAACTATAGATAAAAACTATATATCATGCTATACTCGGGACAATAGAGGAGTTGTTTTTATGAATCTGTTTTATCTGCGCTACTTTGTCACGCTGGCAAAGGTTCAGCAATACACCAAAGCAGCGGAGCAGCTTTACATAACGCAGCCGAGCCTTAGCCATGCGATCTCTCAACTCGAAAAGGAGCTTGGGCTTCCGCTATTCGAAAAAAGCGGCAGGAAAACAACGCTGACTCGCTTCGGCGAAGAGTTCCTTGTCTGCGCGGAGCGCTCCCTTGCCACTCTCGATGCCGGAGTGGAATCGCTTCAGCGCAGCGCGCACGGCGACGGGCTTATACGTCTGGGCTTTCTGCGTCCGCTGGGCGTGGAATTTGTCCCGAAGCTGGCTGCTGAATTTCTGAGAAAAGAATCCGGTTTAAATGTTCGGTTCACGTTTCACACCGGGGTCAGTCAAGCTCTGCTTGAGGGGCTCTCCGCTCGAAAATATGACCTCGTGTTCTGTTCCGAGCCTTCGCAGAAGCTTGGCTTCACGGCTGTCCCCGTCCAGAAGCAGGAGCTTGTCCTGATCGTTCCAAAAAATCATCCGCTCGCCTCAAATCACAGCATAGAGCTGTCGGAGACCGCGTCATACCCGCAGGTTTTCTTTGAAAAGAGCTCCGGCATACGCGCCGTGGTGGAGCAAATGTTCCGCCGCGTCGGAGTAGAGCCGTGCATAGCATACGAGACAGAAGAGGATCAGGTCGTCGCAGGTTTGGTCGCTCAAGGTTTTGGGATCGCAGTAGTTCCATATATGGATCTGCTGCTGAAGCTTGACGTAAATATCTTGCAGATAAGCTCTCCCGCATACGAGCGAAACCTTTTTATGGTCAGCGATAACAGCACGTTTATGCCGCCTTGCGTAAAACGCTTTCGGCAGTTCGTGATAGACAGCGAGACATTCCGCTGGCAGCGTAGCATATAGGATATCTATTCTTTGATTGACATTTCGCATATCAGTCTACGGCTTACAAATCGCAAAAAATGTGCATCGTGAGATATCTCTCGCTGCACATTTTTTATTTGAGTTCGGCTTCAAAGACTATCTTATCGCCTATGATCTCTGCGCTTATATGGCCCTTGTGCCCCTCGGCGATGCTGCGGGCTATGGAAAGACCTATTCCGAAGCCAGCGCCCGATTCGCTGCGCGATGGATCGGCGCGGTAAAAGCGGTCAAATAGCTTTTCTGTATCTATATTCTCGGGTGAAACGCAGGTGTTCTCTGCTCGCAGGACCACGCCCTTACGCACACGGCACAGCTCGACTGATATGGGAGTTGCGTCCGCCGCGTACTTAACGGCATTATCCAGCAAGATAGACACAAGCTGACGGACGGCGTACTCATCGCCGCGGTATTTTATCCCCGGCTCGACATTTATACGCATCTCATGCCCATGCGAAAGCGCAAAATCGGAAAACGAGCCGGCGGTCTCCTCAACAGCGTCGCTGACGTTGAATTCCTCCATCCTGAGCGGAGACTCCTCCTCATCCATACGGGAGAGCGTGACCATGGAGTTGACAAGCTCGGTAAGCTTTTCGGTTTGTGCCTGAGCCTTATCTATCCACTTCTGCTTACCTGTCTCCATTTCGAGCACCTTCAGGCTCGTGGCAATGACGGTTATCGGCGTTTTGAGCTCGTGGCTTGCGTCGGTTATAAACTGCTTTTGCTGCTCGGCGCTGCGCACGACGGGGTCGATCGCCTTGCGCGATAGCAGAACAACAAGCAAAAACACAAGCAATATGCACGCCGCGTCGGCAACGAGTGACCACACGAGCACAGTTTTTTCCGCCCTCAGCTCCTGGTAGCAGTTTAAAAATATCGCCATGTTGCGGTCATCGCCAGTGTGTGCCACGAAAAAGCGATAATCTCCTGTCTTGCCGTAGCCTTCCCCGTTTTCAACGGCTGTCTCAAGATACTCCTCCGTATCGTCCTCGTCAACGGATGCGATATTATCAAGCTCGGCCTGCGTCAGTTCGCCGTCATCATCATATCTCAAAACAAAAAATCGCGTTGAGAACGGGGTTTCCGGCGTAAACGGTCCACGATGGTCGGTTTTAACGTCGTCCGGCAAATCGTCATCATCGGGCGGCTCGCCCAAAGGCGCTCGATCGGATATCGGTATCGTACCCTGATTTTCATATATCAGCGTAAGCGTATCGCGCAGATCATTATCTGTAGAGATGTAATTTGCGATGTTCAGTATCGCCGTCAGAAGCAGCATGACCGCCGCAACGGACAGCATCGCGATGCGAATAAACTTATTGCGCAGCTTGTTTATCATCGCACATCCTCCAGCACATAGCCGAGGCCGCGGTTTGCACGGAGCTCGACGCTCGAACCGATGGCTCTTAGCTTTTTGCGAAGGTTGGATATGTTCACCCACACGACGTTTATCTCTGCCTCGTTATCCCAACCCCAGACCTTTTCCATGATGCGCTCTGCCGAGAACACCTGACGCGGCGCACGCATGAACAGCTCCATGACCTGAAACTCGCGGCCGCTGAGTCTGAGGGAATTTTCTCCGCACCTCATTTCGCCCGTCGAAGGACTGAGCGTCAGGTCGCCGAAGCTGAGCTCCGTCGGCACATATGCCGAGCTGCGGCGCAGGATGGCGCGCACACGGCTCAGAAGCTCATCCGGATCAAACGGCTTTGGCAGATAGTCGTCCGCTCCGGCGTTGAAGCCCGTGATACGGTCGTTTTTCTCTCCCTTTGCCGTCAGCATCATGATCGGCGTGTTCACGCCCTCGCTGCGCAGCCGTTCGAGCACCTGAATGCCGTTCATCTTCGGCATCATCACGTCCAGTATTACCGCGTCGTACTCGCCCGTAACGGCATATTCGTACGCATCGAATCCGTTATGCACGGCATCGACCGTGAAGTGGTTTTTCTCAAAAAACACCGTCAGCGCCTCGGCAAGGTCGAGCTCGTCCTCGGCTATCAGCAGCTTCATTTATATCACCTCTGAGCAGATTATAAATAGTGTTTCCGCAAAAATCAAGCTACAGCGCTTCCTTCTGCACCTCGCGGCCGCAGACGATGTTGAGGTTTCCGTTGCGGCAGCGCAGCTCGTCGAGAAACTCCTTGGGCACGTTCTCGCCCTTGAGAACGATGCTGTATTGAAGCTCGTAGAGCGTTCCCATGTTCGAGGTCTTGACCTTTACGAGCTCTGCCGACTTTGTGTATTTGGCAAAAACGTCGTCGAACACCCCCTCGTAATCGAGGTTTTCCGGAATGGTTATCTTCAGACTGCGCTCGGCAACGGAAGCCTTGCCGAAACCCGTTGCGGTCAAAAGCAGGATGACCGCGGAGATAATGATAAATGATATGACGGCAAGCCCAACGAAGCCCATACCGGTCGCAAGTCCGATGGCCATTGCCATGAACAAAACTCCTATCTCACGCGCCGTGCCGGGCACGGAACGGAACCTCACGAGGCTGAACGCTCCCGCGACGGCTACGCCTGCTCCGACATTGCCGTTAACGAGCATGATAACGAGCTGCACGACCACCGGCAGTATCGCCAGTGCAACGGCGAAGCTCTGCGTCGAGCGCGAGCGGTACATCCCGACAAAGGCGATGCCTATGCCGAGGACAAGCGAAGTCAAGGTACATATTAAAAACGTGGACAGAGTGAGTCCCGAAGATATTATTGATTCAAGCACAGCTCCGTTCCTCCTTTTTTTCGGATTTTAGAATATGATTTGTGTAGCAATAGCCTATCTTTGAAAACGATGTCGGAAAGGCTCCGGCTTTGGACAGCAGTTCGCTGAGCCACATCGGGCACACCCCGGGTATTTTTATCTCCATTAGTACTTCGTCGTGCGGCAGCACCGGTGCGCCATGATCGCCCAGGCGCAGGTCGAGCTCCGTCGTGCGGTAGCGAATGTCGGTATCAAATGTAATGCGCAGCTCGGGCTGCTCGACACCGGCGAAGGCCAGACGGTCATATCCTATAAACACCTTGGGCACAGCCGAGTAAAACGACTGGAACCACTCGATTTCTCTGCCTATCTGCCCGAATTTCTCTCCGGAGATTTCCCCGTTTAGGAACTCTTTTGCCGTTTCCGGCGCGGTGGTGATCCTGCGCTTATAAACAACGCCGTCGTACTTCTTTTTAAGCTCGACAAACACCTTGCCGTCATCGCCCTGCACGCCGTAGCTGCGGACGCGGAGCTTTTCCTTATACACCGGCTTTTCTATCGACGCACGAATTAGCTGCCAATCGTCAGTGTCATAATATATATTGCAGATCGTATACCTGCCGAACTTATCGGCCTGCATGTGATCGCGCATACCGTTTAATATTAAACGCTGCTGAGCTTTCGTCAGACGGTACTTCTTTTCGTAGCGCTCAAAGCAGCACTGGATGTTTTCTGCCATGGTGCTTACCTCCTTTACAACGCCATCATAAACTCTTTGCTTAAAATTTACCTAAAGAAATAAACTTAATTTTCTTTAGGTTGTTTTTAAGTCGCGGCTTTACAATGGGCTCATCCGAAATGAAGGAGGTCATTTGAAATGAACATCAAAAAACTTATGGTGTTCCTGCTGGCCGCTGCGATGATCCTGTCGCTTGCGGCATGCTCAAAGCAGGGCGATGATACAAAAACGCAGGCCGGAACGGGCAGTTACTCCCCCGACGTAGCCTTTACTTTCTCCGACAGCGGCATCACCGCGACCGGCGAAAGCTCGGGATATGAGATAGACGGCACGCATCTTACAATAGAAGCATCCGGCACATATCTTCTCTCCGGCGAATGCTCCGACGGAGCTGTTGAAGTGAGGAAAGGCACGACCGGCGTGACGCTCATCTTGGATGGACTGGAGCTTACGAGCGCGGACACAGCGCCCATAGCCTGCAACAAGTCCACCGAGGTTAGCATTCTCATCGCCGAAGGCTCCGTAAACTCCCTAAGCGATAGCGAAAAGAACAACGACGATGAGTATCCCGACAACGAAAATGCAGAGAACGCGGTAATTAAATGTAAGGACGGATCGCAGGTGACGCTTTGTGGCACGGGCACTCTGAACATCACGGCAAACGGCAAAAACGGCATAAAGTCCGGCGCGGCCACTGACGAGGAAGGCGAAGCCTCCCTTACCATCAAGGAGCTCTCGCTTAACATCACAGCTTCCGTGAACGATGCGATAAACGCGGAGCAGCTGCTGAATATTGAAAGCGGCACGCTGAATATCTCCGCTGCCGACGACGCCGTACACAGCGACCTTATATTGAACATCGGTGCCGACGGAACCGACGGCCCGAAAATAAGCATCACCGAGTGCTATGAGGGGCTTGAAGCAGCTGAGCTCAACGTCCTCTCCGGCGATATCTCGATTCTCTCTTCCGACGACTGCCTGAACGCTGCAAACTCCGACCTCGGGAACTACGATTTTGTCATGAACATCTCCGGCGGCTCGATCATCGCGTACTCGACCGAAGGCGACGGCTTTGACTCAAACGGCGACCTCATCATTTCCGGCGGCACAGTCGTCGTTTGGACCGCAAACCGCGCCGACAATCAGCCCCTTGATGCCGACGGCACACTGTCCGTAACCGGCGGCACGGTGCTCGCGGCAGGCGGTTCGAACGGCATGGGCGTAAATATAAGCGCACAGCAGGCGTATGTTACCTTCGGCTCGTCCGGCGGCATGGGCGGCGGAAGCTCGCTCATCTCCAAGGGCGACGTGATAAGCGTAAAGGATGCAAGCGGCAATGAGCTTTACAGCGGTGCTGCAAGCTGCGATGCCGTGTATGTGTTCTTCTCCTCTGCTGAGCTCAGCGCAGACGGCAGCTACAGCCTGTACGCAGGCTCTGAAAGCACCGCAGCGGGCACAGCACAGACCGGCACATCCTCCGTCGGCAATATGGACGGCGGAATGCAGCCCGGCGGTCAGCCCGGTGGAAATATGGGCGACATGCAGCCGCCCTCCGGTACCCCCGGCGGCCAAAAGCCGGACGGCGAGCCCCCCGCAAAGCCTGAGTCATAACCTCCGGCTAAGCCGGAGGCTTGAATAAGTCCTAGAAGGGCTTTTTACCGGCTGGCATCTAAAGATGCACTGAATGATTTTTCACTTGCATCAAATGCCCCGCCACCCGTAAACGGGCATCAGCTGTTTTTATCGAGTGCATACAAATTTTTTGGATTGTTATTCTCGACTCGCTTCGCTCGATGCTTGAAGCTAAAGCTTTTTTACGGGATACCTCTACCGGCATAGCTGGTGGTTTCCCTAACCAATGAAAAAAATCCGGCAGAGTTTCCTCTGCCGGATTTCAATTTATCAAATTCGGGAATTACTTCTTGCCCATATTCATCTGGGCTGCGACCTCTGCCGCGAAGTCCTCTTCCTTCTTCTCGATGCCTTCGCCGGTCTGGAAGCGAACTGCGTCGACAAACTTGATGCTGCCGCCGAGCTTCTTTGCTGCGTCGGCAATGTACTTTTCAACGCTGCCCTGGAACAGGTCGCCGCGAACGAACTCCATCTGCATAAGGCAGTTCTCTTCGTAGTACTTGTTCAGCTTGCCCATGACGATCTTTTCCTTGACCTGTGCGGGCTTGGCTGCCATCTTCGGATCGTTGTCCATAAGTGCGAGCGCAACCTTCTTCTCCTCTGCAAGGACATCCTCAGTGACCTGAGTCTTATCCCAGAAGCGGGGATTGAGTGCTGCGATCTGCATTGCGATATTCTTGCCGACCTCGGTAGCGTCGATGCCGCCCTCTACCGCGAGGTTTACGAGAACGCCGATCTTGCCGCCCGCGTGAACGTAAGCGACGGAGGTGTTTTCGCCAAAGCGTGCGAAACGACGGATCTGAAGATTCTCGCCGATGGACATGACCTTCTCGGGCATGGTCTCGGCGACGGTCAGCTCGCTTTCGGGGTACTTGCACTGCATGAGTGCGTCAACGTCTGCGGGGTCATCCTTCAGGACGACCTTGCAGATATCCTTAACGAAAGAAACGAACAGGTCGCTCTTTGCGCAGAAGTCGGTCTCGCAGTTTACTTCAACAACTGCGCCAACGCCGCACTCGGGGCAAACGGATGCATATGCCATGCCTTCCGCAGCAATGCGGCCGGCCTTCTTTGCTGCCTTTGCAAGACCCTTCTCACGAAGATACTCAACGGCCTTGTCCATATCGCCGTCGCACTCGGACAGTGCCTTCTTGCAGTCCATCATGCCAACGCCGGTCATCTCACGGAGAGTCTTTACGTCCTGTGCTGTAAATGCCATTACTTTTTCCTCCTACAGTATTTAAGAAAGGGAGCAGGTGTGCTCCCTTATTAATTATTCCTCGTCTACCTTTTCGGCTTCTGCCTCAGCCAGGGTCTCCTCGACCTCAGCATCGGCGCCCTGACGGCCTTCCTGAACGGCGTTTGCCATGGTGGAAGCGATCAGGCGGATGGCGCGGATAGCGTCATCGTTTGCGGGGATAACGTAATCGACCTCATCGGGGTCGCAGTTGGTGTCGACTATTGCGACGATGGGAATGTGCAGCTTGCGGGCCTCTGCGATGGCGTTGTGCTCCTTGCGGGGGTCAACGACAAACATTGCGCCGGGGAGCTTCTTCATTTCCTTGACGCCGCCGAGGTACTTCTCGAGCTTCTCCATCTCGCCCATGTGCTTCATGACTTCCTTCTTGGGAAGCATATCGAAAGTGCCGTCCTCCTGCATCTTCTTGAGCTGAGCAAGGCGATCGATACGGGTGCGCATGGTCTTGAAGTTGGTGAGCATGCCGCCGAGCCAACGTGCGTTGACATAGTACATACCTACGCGGGAAGCCTCTTCCTTGACTGCCTCTGCCGCCTGCTTCTTGGTGCCGACGAACAGGATGCTCTGACCGTTTGCCGCAACGTCGCGAACGAAGTTGTAAGCCTCTTCGAGCTTTTTGACGGTCTTCTGAAGGTCGATGATGTAGATGCCGTTACGCTCCATGTAGATATACTCGGCCATCTTGGGGTTCCAGCGGCGGGTCTGGTGACCGAAGTGGACACCGGCTTCCAGCAGCTGCTTCATTGATACTACTGACATTTGTTTTTCCTCCTGATTTGTTTTTTCCTCCGAGCACATCTTCCCTTCCCACAAACCGTAGTCACATGCGGAAAAGTCCGTGCCCGTGCGAAATGCCTTGATATAATATCAAAATTTCATCGGGTTTTCAATAGTTTTTTGCCATTTTGTCAAAAATTTTTTCTTTTTTTCTGCGTCGGCGCGGCTGATCGTCCGCAGTCTCGACGAGGATGATGTCTCCGCCGATACGAACGATGCATTTCCACGGCAGGATATAGTCGTCCTCCCTGCCGAAAAGTCCGAAAAACTTCGCCTTTCCGGGCGTTATGAGCGAGATGAGCCGCCCCTCTGCCTCGTCAAACTCCGCGTCGCACACATAGCCGAGGCGTCTGCCGGTGTGTACGTCGATGACCTCTTTGTATCTCAGCTCGGAAAAATAGCTTATCATTTCAGCGCCTCCACATTTAAAATACCGTCGTATACATTCTACGACGGTATAAGTTTGTCTTATTCGGATTTGCCTTTAGGGATGGATATTGTAAGTATCAACTCGCTGTCGGTCTCCTCGCGCTTCATTCCGGCGGCGATGCCGCCCTGCTTCATGAGGTCGAGCCCGTGCAGGATGGTGTTCACGAAAACGCGCACATCCTTCATGATAAACGTCCGCTTCGGGTCGGGCTTCTCCTCCGGCTCGCGCAGGAGCGACTCGATATACGCGTCGGCGGCGGCGACGTTCAGGTCGTGCTCGATCATATATTCCAGCGCCATGCGCCGGGCGTTATCGTCCGGCAGACGCAGCAGAGCGCGCCCGTGGCGCTCGGTAAGGCCGTTATCGCGCAGCGAGGCGAGCACGTCCTCGGGCAGTTTCAAAAGCCGCAGCTTGTTCGCCACCGCCGACTGCGATTTGCCTATCCTGCGCGCGGCCTCCTCCTGGCTCATGCCGAAGAGCTTTATCAGCTGACTCAGGCCGTTTGCCTCCTCGATGAAATCGAGATCGCGCCGCTGCAGATTTTCGACGAGCGCGATGAGGCTTGCGTCCTCAAGGCTCACATCGAGCAGGATACACGGCACATCGTAAAGTCCGGCAAGGCGCGCGGCTCTCAGCCGCCGCTCGCCGGCGACGAGCTCATACCTGCTGTCGCGCAGCCGCACGGTCAGGGGATTCAAAACGCCGTATTGGGCTATGCTCTCGGAGAGCTCCTGAAGCTCTCCGTCGGGAAAGTTTTTTCGCGGCTGCACGGGACTGGGCTCAAGCTCGTCCACCGGCAGCCAGATCACGCCGCCCCGCCGCGTTCCGGGGCGCAGCTTTGTCGCTTGCATAAGTGTACCTCCTATACACCGTAGAGTATATAGAAAACTTACACTGTTTTCCTTGCAAAGTCTGCCGCATCGTGTGGTTTACATAAAAAAGTTTTGCAGGAGCATATCGGGTGATATGCTCCTGCAAAAACATTTTTAATCGAACCCGGTCAGTAATTCATTTGGAACATTTGTTTTGATTAGCCTACAAAACCGTTCATATTGCATTTCAATGTTGCCTATGCTCATTTTCATTCCCGATTTTGTAATTACAACAATTCTTTCATCAGTACCATAGTATAACTTCTTCGATTTTCGTTTCGCGCTAACGACATCCGAAAAGGTGAACGAAAATATTTTTCTCATTGGTCTATATACCGTTATAAGGCCATAATACACTACAGTTTTACCTGTTCTTGCTTCAATTAAAATGTATGTTCCAAACCAAAAGAACAAAACTATACCGCTCAGCATATAAGCATGGGCTCTTACTGGTGTCTCACCATTAACTACAAACACTAAAAATACTACTAACGCAGCCATACAGTCAAGTACACCAACCCAAAACACATACTTTGGGTATTCAACAGTAAAATGTTCATCTGCAATGCTTTTTCTCACGTTTTCAGGTTTTTTAATAACCGAATCTATTAAAAGCGCGATTAACGGAACAAAGCAAAACACTAGCGCAATCGCAACCATCTTGAGTTTTACCGCGACCATGACCATTATATTATCTCCTAGTACGGTGTGTACCAAGCAGTTCACTTGCCTTGAACCGGCTACGAATCTAAACAATAAGCTCCGGGCAGAGCTCGGGGTTTATGGTTTCGGAGCAGGCGGCGCACATGGCGGCGGCCTTCATGGCGGCCGACGCGCTTTCGACTATGCCGAGGCCGTTTACTCCGGCCCAGATTATCGCCGCCGTGGCCGCGTCGCCGCAGCCGGTGCAGTTTACGATCTCGGTCGTTTCGCAGGGAAGCTTGATTATCTCGCTGCCCTCCGCCGCGACTATGCCGTCGCCGCCGAGAGAGACGAAGACCTTCTTCACACCCTCACGCAGCAGAGCCTCCGCCGCGAACAGCGAGGTCGTTTCGCCGGTCATGCTCTTTGCCTCAAACTCGTTGGGCTTGAATGCGGTGAGCTTACCCAGAGCCGGTCTGAGGCGCTCTGCCTTTGCCGCAGACACGGGGTCTGCATACAGGGGCGCGGTGACGTTCTCTGCTATCCACGCGACGGTCTCGCGCGTGAGATTTGCGTCGATGACGACGGCATCGGCCGCATTTATCTCTTTTATATGCGCCTTGAGATACTCGGGCGTGATGCTTGCGGATATGTCCGTATCGCTCACGCCGATGAGCATATCGCCCTTTTCGTCGGTGACGTAGAGATAGCTCGACGTTCTGCCTCCGCTCATGCGGCGGCTCAGGTGCATATCCATGCCGAGCTTTACGCAGCTTTCATACACACTGTCGCCGTAAACATCGTCGCCGATGGCGGCGACGAACTTAACGTCAAGCCCCAGCAGGCAGAGATTGTGCGCAATGTTTCTGCCCACGCCGCCGGGACTGAATGAGACCGTCCCGGGATTTGAATCGTTCATGCGCGGCGCTTTGTCGGGTCTTCCGCATATATCCATGTTTACGGCGCCGATAACAACTACAGTCTTATTCCCCATATGCCCTCCGCATATTCTTTTATCGCGCGGTCGGCGGCGAATATGCCGGCCTCGGCAGTGTTTGTGATAGACAGTCTCGCGCGCTCGGCCGGGTCGGATATGACCGAGTACATTCTGTCGTGAGTACTTACGTAATCGCGGTAGTCGGCGCAAAGCATATACGCATCGCCGTTATACAGAAGTCCGGAGACGAGATCGGAATAGCTCTTACCGTCGGCAAAGCCGCGGCTTATCCTGTCGAGCACCGCGCCGAGCTCGGCATCCTCGCGCGCATAGCGCTGCGGGTCGTAGCCAGAGGCCTTGAGTGCGGTGACCTCGTCGGCCTTAAGGCCGAACAGGAACATGTTCTTATCGCCGAGGCGCTCGTACATCTCGACATTCGCGCCGTCGAGCGTGCCGATGGTGACGGCTCCGTTGAGCATGAGCTTCATATTGCCCGTACCGGAGGCCTCCTTACCGGCAGTGGATATCTGCTCGGAAACCTGCGCTGCCGGCATGAGCGCTTCGGCTGCCGACACGCGGTAGTTTTCCATGAAACAGACCTGGAGCTTGCCCTTGCAAAGCGGGTCGCGGCTTATATCGTCTGCCAGCGAGCAGATGAGCTCGATGATGCGCTTTGCGGTGTAGTAGCCCGCGGCGGCCTTCGCGCCGAACACGAAGCTGCGCGGCGTGAAGTCGGCGTTGGGATCCTCGTGTAACCGCATTTGCAGGCGCGTTATGAGCATCGCGCACAGGAGCTGGCGCTTATACTCGTGAAGGCGCTTCACCTGAACGTCGAGTATCGCATCGGGATCGAGGGCAAAGCCGTCGTTTTTGGACAAAAATCGCGCGAAATCGTATTTATTGAGGCGCTTTATCTCGTTTACGCGGTGCTGCACCTCGCTTCTCCCGGCGTAATCTAAAAGTCCGATGAGCTTTTCGGGCTCGGTCAGATACTCGTCGCCCTCCAAAAGCTCGCTCACGAGCCCATGCAGGCGCGGATTTATCTGCGCGAGCCAGCGGCGGTGGTCGATGCCGTTGGTGACGTAGGTGAATCTCTCCGGCCTGAGCTCGCAGATATCCCTAAACAGGTCTTTTTTCAATATCTCGCCGTGCAGGCCGGAAACGCCGTTTATCTTATAGCAGGCAGCAAGGCAGAGGTTTGCCATGTGCACCTGTCCGTCGCGGATGATGAGGTTTTTGCCGACCTTTTCGCTGTTGCCGAAGTTTGATACAAGGTGCTCGCACCAGCGGCGGTTTATCTCGCACAATATCTCCCACACGCGCGGCAGGAGCGTCTGTACAAGATCCTGAGGCCATTTTTCCAGCGCCTCGCTCATGACGGTGTGGTTCGTGTAAGCTACCGATTCGCTTACCTGCTGCCACGCCTCATCCCAGCCGAGTCCGTACTCATCCATCATGATGCGCATGAGCTCGGGGATGACGAGCGCCGGGTGCGTATCGTTTATCTGTATCGCGTGGTGCTTTGAAAAGCTTCTTATGTCGTTAAAGCGACGCATATGGGTCTTTATGATCGACTGAGCCGTCGCAGAGAGGAAGAAATACTGCTGCTTAAGGCGCAGTGTCTTGCCCTCGATGTGATCGTCGGCCGGGTACAGGACCTTGGTGATGACCTCGCTCATCGTGCGCTGCTCGAGGCTTTTTACATACTCGCCCTCGGAGAAGAGGTACATATCCAGTGCGCTCGTGCTTCTTGCGTCCCACAGGCGGAGGATATTGACCTCGTTGCCGCCGTAGCCCGCGATGAGCATATCGCGCGGAACTGCGGTGACGGTCTGATAACCGGTATGCTCGGCGTGGTATCTTCCGAAGCTGTCCCAGCGCGGGGAGATAGTTCCGCCGAAACGCACCTCGACGGCCTCGTCGTTATGCGCAACCAGCCAGCTTTCGGCCGCGCTGCGCCAGTCGTCGGCGACCTCGGTCTGCTTGCCGTCAACGATCTTCTGACGGAAGATGCCCAGCTCGTAGCACAGCGAGTAGCCCGTTGCGGGGATGCCGAGCGTGGCCAGCGAATCCATATAGCATGCGGCCAACCTGCCCAGGCCACCGTTGCCGAGACCGGCGTCGTTTTCCGCCTCGAATATATCCGAGACATTGCGGCCGAGATCGGTCAGCGC
Source organism: uncultured Oscillospiraceae bacterium (assembly GCA_934636655.1). Taxonomy (GTDB): domain Bacteria; phylum Bacillota; class Clostridia; order Oscillospirales; family Oscillospiraceae; genus F23-B02. Next base: position 46,645 of record CAKUAS010000012.1, on the reverse strand, counting down.
ACCCGTGAGCGCATCGGCTATGCCGAGGTTGAATGCGTTTTTCATGAGGCTGCGCCCCATGAGGAATTCCATGGACAGATAGTGCACCTCGCGGTCGGGGCATCTTGCCTCCTCGACGGCGAGCAGTCTGCTCATTATTTCGCGGATGACGATAGCGCTTGCCTGAAACACCTGATCGTCGGTCGCGGTTTCTGCTGTCACGGCAAAGTGCGCGCAGAGCTTATCTTCTATTGCGCTGCGCACCTCGTCGCGTGAGATCTGGCTTGTGAACATAGTTTAGCTTAACTCCTTAGATCTTCGTGCCCTTCGGGAGCACTACCGGCAGCTTTTCGCTGCCCATGATGGTCTGGAAAGACGATACTCTCGACTGCTTATCGGCAATGACGTTCTTCATGATAACGCCCTCGCCTATCTCCGTTCCGCGCATAATGACGCAGCCGGAAAGCTTTGCGCCCTTGTGTATGCGAACATCGGAAGAGATAATGCAGTTTTCTATCTCGCCCTCTATTATGCAGCCGTCGGCAACGAGGCAGCTGCGTGCATTCGAGCCCTCGGCATAATATGTGCTGACATCCTCGTGCGTCTTCGTGCGAACGGGGCGCTCCGCCGGGAAAAGCTCAGCTCGGTTTTCCGCCGAAAGCATATCCATATTCGCATTGAAAAACGCTTCGGTGCTCATGATGCGCTTGCCGTAGCCGCGGTGGAAATATACGTTTATCTTTCCGCCGTCTGCGAGGTAGTCGGCTATCGCGTCACGGTGGAAGTGATACCGGTTTGCCGCGGCGCAGGCATTCATCATGTCAAGCAGAAGCTGCTTGGATATTATATACGCTTCAAGCGACGCTGTGCCCTCACCGGCAGAGGTCTGATTGAATATCATGCGCCGCGCAAAGCCGTCGGCATCGACGATGTAGCGATGATGCTTATAGTCGGGCACGGTGTCGGTGCAGATCGCGGTTATCTCGGCGCCGGAAGCAAGGTGCTCTCGTATTGCAGCGCGCAGATCAATGTTGGCCGCGGTATTGCCGTGCATCATGACTATGTATTTCGCACTGATGTCGTTTATATAGGTCGACACGGCATTTAATGCCTCTATCGTGCCGTTATAGTCGCCCTGATGATACTCGGGCAGGCCGAAGGGCGGCAGCATGCGCAGTCCGCCTATCCTGCGGCCCATATCCCAGTCCTTGCCGCTGGCAAGATGATCGAGCAGCGACTGATAGTCGCGGCGCATGATAACGCCGACATCGTGTATTCCGGCATTCATGAGCGACGACAGGGGGAAGTCTATCAGTCTGTATCTTCCGCAGAACGGAAGCGAGGATGCGGTACGGTGGCGCACAAGTTCACCCAACTCGGGAACTGCACCATAAGCAAAGATTATTCCGTGAAAATCGCTCATTTTCAGACCTCCTCGCTCTTGTATATCATTGCGCCCGGCTTAACACAGGCGTTTTCTCTTATATCCAGTCTCGGGCCGCATGTGGCAACGCCCCACTCGTCGCTGCCGTCGGGAGCCGCGCCGACATGCGCGCCGCTGTGTATTACGGTCTGCTCACCGATAATAGCGTACTCAACAGTTGCACCGGCCTCGACCTTCGCACCGGGCATAAGCACCGAATAGAGCACCTTCGCGCCGTTTTCAACGATCGCCGACGACGAGAGGACGGAGTTTTCAACATGTCCCTCGATCTCGCAGCCCTCGGTGACAATCGAATGTACGACCGTGGCGTCGGGGCCTACATAATGCGGCGGCTGCGCGACGCTTCTCGAACGTATCGGCCAGCTCGGGTCATAGAGGTTTATGAGCGTCGTGGACAGCATATCCATGTTCGCGTCCCACAGGCTCGTTATCGTGCCGACGTCGCGCCAGTAGCCGTCGAAGCGGTAAGGCCAGAGCTTTTCGCCGGCGTGAAGCATGTTGGGGATTATATTCTTGCCGAAGTCCTTGCTCGAGTTGGGGTCGTTCTCGTCCTCGATCAGGTACTTGCGGAGCTTTTTCCAATTAAATATGTATATGCCCATGGAGGCAAGATCGCTCTTGGGCTGCTTGGGCTTTTCCTCGAACTGCTCAACATAGCCGTCGGCACCGAGGTTCATGATGCCGAAGCGCGTGGCCTCCTCCATCGAGACCTGCAGAACGGCTATCGTGCAGGCGGCATTCTTTTCGATGTGCTCGCGCAGCATCTTTGAGTAGTCCATCTTATAGATGTGGTCGCCCGAAAGGATGAGGACGTTATCGGGATCGTACATCTCGATGAAGCCGATATTCTGATAAATGGCGTTGGCCGTGCCGGAAAACCAGGAGCCTGTCTCCCCCGCTGTCTGATACGGTGGAAGGATGAATACACCGCCGTCGGTCGAGTCGAGATCCCAGGGCTGACCGCCGCCTATGTAGCTGTTGAGCTGAAGCGGACGGTACTGCGTGAGCACACCCACCGTGTCTATACCAGAGTTTGCGCAGTTTGACAGAGGGAAGTCTATTATGCGGTATTTTCCGCCGAAGGGCATGTTGGGCTTTGCCACGTCCTGCGTAAGGGCGTAAAGCCTCGAGCCCTGACCTCCGGCAAGGAGCATTGCTATGCAGCTTTTCTTCATGTCGTCCGTCCTTTCTGACTTTCATTTAATTAAATGACGGCAAAGCGCCTGAGCCCCCTGCCGTCATCGCATAGGGGATAAACTAAGCTGACGGGAGTAAAACCCCTGCCGATCTAGCCCCTTGTGTTGAATTTATTCATTGCCCTGTCCGCGCCCTCGGTGATGTAGCACTCGACGGCATCGGCAGCTTTTTTTGCAACGGCTTCCATGTCTGCCGCGTCCTGTCCCTTGAAAGCGGCAAGCACCCAGTCGGCCATGTCATAGTCCGGGTGCGGCGGAGCGCCGACACCCAAACGGATGCGCGGAAACTGATCGGTCCCGAGCTGAGCTATTATGCTTTTGAGACCGTTGTGTCCTCCGGCGGAGCCGCCGCGGCGAATGCGGAGCTTGCCGATGGGCAGCGCCGTTTCGTCGGATACGACTATGACGCGCTCGGGCGGCACCTTATAAAACTTTGCCGCCTGAACTATCGCATCGCCGGACAGGTTCATATACGTCTGCGGCTTCATTAGCAGCACCTTGTGCTCGCCGATATCAACAGTCTGCGTAAGGGCCTTGAAGCGCATTTTGTTTATGCTCACGCCGAGCTTTTTTTCCATGGCGTCTGCCGTCATGAACCCCGCGTTATGCCTTGTTCCGTTGTATTTAAGTCCGGGGTTTCCGAGGAATGCTGCGATCCACTCGACCCCGCCTTTGGAAAAAAACATTTTTACTCAAACAGATTGGAGATGGATATCTCCTCGTAAACGCGCTGGATAGCCTCGGCGAATACCGGAGCTACGGACATGTACTTTATCTTCTCGCAGGGCTGTGCGTTCTCGGGATACGGGATCGTATCGAGCAGCAGCAGCTCCTTGATGCAGCTGTTGTCAATGCGCTCGATCGCAGGGCCGGAGAGCACGCCGTGGCTTGCGCAGGCAAAAACCTCCTTGGCGCCGCCTATCTCGGCAATGGCCTGTGCCGCGCCCACGAGAGAACCTGCTGTATCTACCATATCGTCGAGCAGGATGCAGGTCTTGCCCTCGACATTGCCGATGATGTTCATGACCTCGGACTGATTTGCCTTCTCGCGCCGCTTATCGACAATGGCCATGTTGCAGCCGAGCTTCATGGAGAAGTTGCGCGCACGCGCGGTGCTGCCGACGTCAGGGGATACGACCATTATATCGTCATTATCCTTGCCGAAAACGTCGATGTAATGCTTTGCAAAGAGAGGAGCGCCGAAAAGATTGTCAACGGGAATATCAAAGAAGCCCTGTATCTGAGCAGCGTGGAGATCCATGGTAAGTACACGGTCGGCGCCCGCAGCGGTAATGAGATTTGCGACGAGCTTTGCGGAGATGGGATCGCGGCTTTTTGCCTTACGGTCCTGGCGGGCGTAGCCGAAATACGGGATAACGGCGGTTATTCTGCCCGCGGATGCTCTGCGCATCGCGTCTATCATGACGAGCATCTCCATGAGGTTATCGTTAACGGGCTTGCTGGTAGACTGAACGATGAAAACATCGGCGCCGCGAACGGGCTCGTGGACGGATATCGAGCACTCGCCGTCAGCGAAGTGCGCACAGGTGCAGTCGCCGAGGTTCTTGAAAAGCTGGTTGCAGATCTGATTTGCGAGCTTGGGATTGGAAGTGCCGGAGAATACCTTGATCTCTTTGCCGTGGGAAATCATTTTAAATCGTCCTCTCTGAATTTATTCGTTTTCTGTAGACCGGGCTATTGCCCCATTATCTTTATCTATGAGATTATACCAAATACGCAATCATTTGAAAAGAGGCTTAATAGACAATTTTGTAACCGGATTGACCCCTTTTATGTATAAAAACGCAAGGGCGGCTTTTGCCGCCCCTGTGTTCGCTAATTCAAGGTCATGATGCCCATGGCCGATCTTAACGCATTTATCTTGTTTTCAATGTCGTAGGACGCGAAAAAGATGTCCTTAACCCGCTGCGTATCGCCGCCGGTAACAAAGCCCGCGAGGATGCACAACGCGCCCAGTATCAGCGCGATGAGCGCGACGGTCGATATGATCTTCCATGCTTTACCCATTGACCGGCACCTCCTTGACGCAGAACTTTCTTCCGAGCGACACTACGCCGCCGACAACGCCCTTTATACCGCGAACGAGCATAAGTATACCGAGCCACAGAATGATAAGCGCGACCGCAAGCGCTATGAGAGCCGCTCCGGCGCAAAGCATTACATCCGCAAATATCACAAGCTTTGCAAACGCGAAGGCTATAAACCTTGCTCCGATCACGATCACCAGAACGCCGAGACCGAGCAGTGCAAGCGTCACGGCAAGCGCCAGAGCCAGCAGCACAAGGCCGATCGGTATCGCGAAAATGAGGTACAGGATGAGCAGTGCAGCATTTGTCTTGTACCGCACAGTCTCCTCGGGTATCTCGACGCTCTCGATTTCTTCAAACACGAGTTCCGCCTCGGCAGTCGGCTCTTCGGCCGGTTCTTCGGGCTGCTCTGCTTCATCGGCAGCCTCCTCAACCGGAGTTTCCTCGGGCTCTGCTTCGGCCTTTTCTCCCTGAGTTTCCTCGACCACAGTCGACTCATTCTCAGGAGCTTCCTCGACTTCATTAGAAGATGCTTCCGGTTCTTCGGTCCCGGCAGCCGAGTCTTCTGCCTCGGCTTCCTCCGGTGCAGGTTCTTCCTCGTCCGGTGAAGGCTCGGCAGCCTGCTCTTCCTCAGAAGATTCCTCGGGAGTTTCTTCGACCGGTTCAACTTCGGGAATCTCCTCGACGGGTGTTTCCTCTGCGGTGGGCTGCTCCGGCTCGTCGAAAAACATGGGCTTGTACTCAACGCCCTCCTCCGCTGCCTTTTCGCGGCGGATCTCTTCGATTATGTCCGCATACGAAAGTCCGGTATCGACGACCGGCGGTTTTTCCTTTTCCTTTTTGACGGGAGTTACGATTATATGCTCTGTTGCGGCAGGCTTTTCTTCCTTGGAATCTGCCTCGACCGCAAGCTTGCGCTCCGAACGCTTATATGTGCGCGAAATCGTTATGGCGAGTTTTGTCGGCGAGCCGAAGCTTTCAAGCAGCGCCTGCTCATCGTCTGTCTCGTCCAGCATTTTATTGTACTGCGCAAGGATATCCTCCTTATCCTCCTTGAACATGAACGCCAAAAGCTTAGAAAGCTCCGCCATATATTTTTGCCTGTTGATATGCGTCACCTCCGACGGTTTCAAATAAATCAGCTAAATCTATATTATTATAGACAAAAAGTTCACTGCGGTCAAGATTTTTTATATCTATTGACAAGCTCTGCCGCTTTAGATAAAATAACTTAGCTATTAATAAGTAAGGAGATATTATAATGGCTAAGGATAAAAAAGTTGAACAGATAACCGATATGGAGCAGGACTTCGCCCAGTGGTTCACCGACGTGTGTACAAAGGCGGAGCTTGTCGATTACTCCGGCGTTAAGGGACTTTTCATCCTGCGTCCATACGGCTACGCCATTTGGGAGAATATACAGAAGGAGCTTGACCGCATGTTCAAGGACGGCGGGCACGAGAACGTCTCCATGCCCATGCTCATCCCCGAGAGTCTGCTTCAGAAGGAAAAGGATCACGTCGAGGGCTTTGCCCCCGAATGCGCATGGGTCACCGTCGGCGGCTCGGAGGAGCTGCCGGAGAGGCTGTGCATCCGCCCGACCTCCGAGACGCTTTTCTGCGATCACTGGAGCCACACCGTGCATTCCTGGCGTGATCTTCCGATGCTGTACAACCAGTGGTGCTCCGTGCTCCGCTGGGAGAAGACCACCCGTCCCTTCCTTCGCGGCAGAGAGTTCCTCTGGCAGGAGGGGCACACCCTGCATGAGACCGAGGCCGAGGCGCGTGAAGAGACGCTTCGTCAGCTTGAGGTCTACGCAGACCTGTGCGAAAACTACCTCGCCATGCCCGTTATCCGCGGCAACAAGACCGAGAAGGAAAAGTTTGCAGGCGCAGTAAACACCTACACCATCGAGTGCATGATGCACGACCACAAGGCGCTCCAGTCCGGCACAAGCCACTACTTCGGAACGGGCTTTGCCGAGCAGTTTGACATCACCTTCACCGACCGTGAAAACAAGCAGCAGCATCCGCATCAGACCTCCTGGGGCATGTCCACCCGCGTTATCGGCGGCATAATTATGACCCACGGTGACAATAACGGCCTTGTCCTGCCCCCGCGCATAGCGCCCGTGCAGGTAATCGTGGTCCCCGTCGCGCAGCATAAGGAGGGCGTCACCGAAAAGGCAAACGAGCTGTACGCAGCCCTCAAGGCAGCAGGCATCCGCGTCAAGATCGATCTCAGCGACAACAGCCTCGGCTGGAAGTGTGCGCAGTACGAGATGAAGGGCGTTCCCCTGCGTATCGAGATCGGCCCGCGCGATATCGAAAACGGCGTGTGCATGGCCGTAAGGCGCGATAACGGCGAGAAGACCTCCGTCGCGCTCACTGAGCTGACCGAAAAGGTCCCCGAGCTGCTCGACGCCGTGCAGCAGGGCCTGTTCGACAAGGCAAAGAAGAACCTCGACGAGCACATATTCGAGGCACACTCTCTTGAGGAGGCAAAGCAGCTTCAGGAGGAAAAGGGCGGCTTCATAAAGACCATGTGGTGCGGCGAGCTCGAGTGTGAAATGAAGATGAAGGAGCAGGCGGGCATGTCCTCGCGCTGCATCCCCTTCGAGCAGGAGGATCTCGGCGATACCTGCCCGATCTGCGGCAGGAAGGCAAAGCACATGATCTATTGGGGCGTAGCGTACTAAAGCAAAAAATATTAAGCAGCCACGGCGGAGATACCGCCGTGGCTGCTTTTTATATCATCATCTTATTTTTTCACCGTTTAAGACGGCGCTTACGAGCTCATCGCCGTCATAGCTGAGCTTTAAGAGAAAAAATGGCTCCGCGTCGTTTTCCAAAAGGCGCAGAAATATCTTATCGCCCTCCCAAAGCGTGAGATCATAGAGCTTTGAGCGGCCTATCCACTCAAGCTCGCCCTCGTCGCAGGTTTTGAGCTCACCCTCAAAGCCGTCGGCAGTGAACAGGTGCATGTATTCCGACTCGCACTGCGTGTTCACAAACGTGACTATGCCTCGGCAGCGCCACGAGGTGAGCGTAAGCCCCGTCTCCTCCTTTGCCTCGCGCAGAAGGCACTCGTCTGGGCTTTCATCGGCCTCAAATTTTCCGCCGATGCCGATCCACTTATCGTGATTTATGTCGTTTTTCTTTTTCACGCGGTGCAGCATGAGATACTCGCTGCCGCGGCTTATATAACACAGCGTCGTATTGAGCATCACAGCACCGTGAGCCTTCCGTCGGGGGCGGCAAATATCTGGACCGGCGGCGTGAGCGAGGCAAACTGCATGGGCGTGAGCACCGCCGCGTAGCTTCCGGCATTTGTGATGACAAAAATATCGCCCGCCTTGAGTTTTGGAAGCTCTATATCCTGCGCAACAACGTCCGCTCCCGTGCAGAGATTTCCGCAGACGGTAACAGTCTCCGTTTCCGTCTCGTCGGTGAGCGGAGCAAAGCCGAACACATTTAGCCCTGTATACAGCGGCTCGCAGGGCGCGGCCTCCGGCGCGCGCTCGACCATCTGCGCGATTGATGGGCGCACAAAGCCGTTAAGCGTGTTGGCAAGGATGACATATTTTTTGCCGAAGCTTGTTTTTACATCGTTTACATGCGTGATATAGACACCGGCCTTGCCCGACACGAAGCGGCCCGTCTCGATGAAGATCTTTGCTTTCGGCAGCTCAGAGCTATACTTTTTGCAGAGCGCAGTCATATGCTCGCCGAGCTTTTTGAGATCAACGGAGCTGTCTGTCTCGGAATAGGGAATTCCGATACCCGAGCCCATGTTGACAAAGTGCAGCTCCCTGCCGAGAGCTTTTTGGCATCTGACGGCAAGCTCAAACATGCGTCCATAGTAGTCGCAGAGGCGCTGTGTGTCGAGTTCCTGGCTGCGCGAGTGGACATGTATGCCGCAGATATGCAGATTTTTGAGCTTATCCCACTCGGCAAGCTTCTGCAGTACCTCGTCCTCGTCTATGCCGAATTTACAGGATACGCCGCCCTCTCCGTCAAAGCTGAAGTTGGGATTTATGCGCACGCCCACCTCTGCCGTAACGCCGTGGCGCGCGGCAAGATACCGTATGCGCTCAAGCTCGGCGGCACTGTCGGCGATTATGACGCATTTTTCGAGCGCAGCAGCGAGATCATTCATGCTTTTTCCGGGTGCGGAATAGTAGATATCCTCCGGTGCAAGACCGAACTTCACTCCCATCGACACCTCGCCCATGGAGGCCGCGTCAAGGCCGAATCCCTCGTCGAAAATGCATCTGAGCACCGACGGATGGGGATTTGCCTTTGCCGAATACAAAAAGCGCACACCCTCGAAATTCTCGCCGAGGGCCGCAATGCTGTCAAGTATAATGCGTCCGTCATAGAGATAAAAGCTCTCATATTTTTCTGCCAGCTTCAAAACAAGCTCACGGTCAAACATCATTTCGCTCCTTTCGTATGTCTATAAAAATTTCCGGCTGAACAGCCGGAAATAAAGATTACTGTATTCTTACTCGATCTCAAGCTTCATGGGCAGCCAGAAGGTGAAGCCGTAAAGCATGGTGTTTATGAAGCAGCGGGTATCGTCATACCAGACCTTCTTGCCTGCCTTTTTAGCAACGGCAAAATACTCCGCGAGATGCAGGCCGTAAAGTACCAGAGGCAGAACGGGATTCTTCTTCCAGATGGAATATGCGATGGTAGCAGCGCTCAGGCCGAGAACGCCTCTGCGTGCAGTGCTCCAATAGTTCATAGTAATATCTCCTTGTCCTTAATATTAGATGAATGTATTATATCAAACATTTGTCTATTAAACAAGCCCCTATTCGCTATTTGTCCCACGTCCGCTCGGAGATGATATATCTCGGCCGGTGTTTTGTTTCCATGTATATCTTGCCGATATATTCGCCGATGATGCCCATGCAGACAAGCTGTACACCGCTTACAAAGCAAATTATGCACGTTGTACTCGCCCAACCGGCGACGGCGTGACCGCCGACTGCGGAAACTATCGCCCAGATAACGCCGACAAAGCTCAAAAACGCCACTATAAGACCAAAGCTCATGATGAGCCGCAGGGGCTTTATCGAAAGGCTCGTTATTCCGTCCCCCGCAAGTGAGAGCATTTTTCGCAGGGGGTACTTGCTCTTTCCCGCAAGGCGCTCTGCTCGCTTATACTCAACGCTCGTGCTCTTAAAGCCTACAAGCGGCACCATTCCGCGCAGGAAGAGGTTTACCTCCTCGAATTTTGCAAGCTCTCGCAGAGCTCTCGCGCTTATGAGCCTGTAATCTGCGTGATTATATACGATATCCGCGCCCATGGCAGAGAGAAATTTATAAAAGCCCTGAGCGGTCGTGCGTTTGAAAAAGCTGTCGCTCTCGCGGTCACTCCTTACGCCGTAGACGATATCGCAGCCGCCGAGATATGCGCGCACCATATCGTCCATGGCATTGATATCATCCTGCCCGTCGCAGTCGATGGATATGCTTATATCGCAGCGCTCCTTAGCCTCCATGAGCCCCGCGAGTACGGCGTTCTGATGGCCGCGGTTCCGGCTCTGGCTTATGCCGATATAGTGCTCGTCGCTCTGGGCGAGAGCGCAGATTATATCCCAGGTCTTATCGCCGCTGCCGTCGTTTACGAAGAGAACGCGGCTTGCGTCGGATATAAGTCCTTTATCCGCGAGATCACTGAGCTTATTCAAAAACATCGGGGCCGTTATCGGCAGCACCTCCTGCTCGTTATAGCAGGGGATAACGATGTACAAAACGGGATGCTCCATGTCATTCTCCTTAGTGATTACTGTTTAAATTTTAATCCATCGGCCGGGCAGTGTCAATTAAGAATTTCCCGTTGATTTCTGACGGCTGTTGCAGTAAAATAGTGCATCATCTTTTTCAGGAGGAGATACCAATGAGCTACATTCCCACAGTCGAGCAGGCGAGGCAGCTTGTCGCAGAGTTTAACAAGGAGCCGTTCCACCTCCAGCACGCCGAGACCGTTTCCAAAGTAATGGGCGAGCTTGCGAAGGAATACGACCCCGAGAGAACCGATTACTGGGCCGCCGTCGGCATGCTTCACGATATAGATTTTGAACTCTACCCCGAGCAGCACTGTGTCAAGGCGCAGGAACTTCTGCGCGAAAAGGACGTTGACGAATCGGTCATCCACGCCGTCATAAGCCACGGCTACGGCATCTGCATCGACGTTGAGCCCGAGCTTTTTATGGAAAAGGTCCTGTTTGCCACCGATGAGCTTACCGGTCTTATAGGCGCTGTCGCGCTCATGCGTCCGACGGGTATCTCCGATATGGAGGTAAAGTCGGTGAAGAAAAAATTCAAGGACAAGAAGTTTGCGGCCGGCTGCTCGCGCGACGTTATCCTGCGCGGCGCGGAGATGTGCGGCTGGGATCTTGATACGCTCATTCAAAAAACGCTCGACGCGATGCGCGCATGATAAGGCTTTATATAGCCGACGTTACGGGACTCGATATAGACTCCTGTCTCGATGCGGTGTCGCCGCGGCGCAGGGAGAAAGCTCTGCGCCTCAGGAATGACGATGATAAGCGCCGAGGGCTCGGTGCTGAGCTGCTGCTCAAAAAAGCCGCCGGACACAACGATCACGCGCTGACGGGAAACGGCAAGCCCTACTTTCTTGACGGCAGCGTTTACTTCTCGCTCTCGCACTGCGGTAAATATGCCGTGTGCGCAGTCTCCGATGTGCCCGTCGGCGTGGATATTGAGCTTGCACGAGACAATGCGCTCCGGCTTTCAGAGCGTTTTTTCCTGCCGGATGAGGCCGAACTCGTGCAGCGTGCTCAGGCACCCGAGGCCGAGTTCTGCCGCCTGTGGACTTTAAAGGAAAGCTATATAAAGGCCGCCGATCTGCGGCTGGGCGATGTGCGTACATTCTCCGTCGTGCAAGGTGTCGAAGGATATTCCTTCGGCGGCACGCATGTTGAAGAATACTGCATCGGTTACTGCGTAAAAGCGCCGGACATCGGAAAAATTGAAATTATAAATGAAAAACTCTGAGGTATTTTTCCTCAGAGTTTTTCTAATAATTCGGGCAATTCGGAAAGTGAGTGGATCTCGTAATCGGGGCAAATAGTGTCAATGCCGGGAAGGTTTTTGGGATTAAACCAGCAGGTTCTTATGCCTGCGTTTATACCGCCGAGGATGTCCGACGAAAGCCTGTCTCCGACGATGATGGCCTTGCCGCGTTCAAAGCCCTCGATACGCGAGAACGCAAGGTCGAAAAACTCCCTTGACGGCTTATCCGCTCCCAGGCGCTCGGATATGAAAATGTCCTTAAAATACGGCGCTATACCTGCGCTTTCAAGACGGCTGTCCTGCACCGAGGCCGTGCCGTTTGAGACTATGTAAAGCTCATATTTGCCCTTGAGCTTCTCCAAAAGCTCGGGCGCGCCGTCTACGAAATAGTGGCCGATGCCGAGGAGATACTCGTAGCTTGCCTGCGCCATCTCGCTGGGCACATTTTTTATGCCAAGCTCGGCAAACAGCGCGTCAAAGCGCCGCACCAGAACCTGCTCGCGTGTGAGCTCGCCGCGCTCAAGCATTTTCCAGTGCTCGTCGTTTATCTCACTGTAGCGCGATATGATCTCCGGTGTCGCCGGAACACCGATGCGCTCAAAGGTCTTTTTTATAGCCGCCGCTTCGGCCTTGCCGAAGTCGAGCAGCGTATCGTCGATATCCATCAGAACATACTTTATCATGTCTTTTCTCCTCAATGCACTAAATAAAAGCTCCATTCATCGCGCAGCGAGCGCGGAGCGGTGTCCACAAGTCGGCCGAGCCAGAGCTCAAAGGTCAGATTGTAGTTATCAAAAAAGCTCATGCGCGCCTTTGCCCCGTCGCGGCCGAACTCAAAGCCCGGCTTTTCAACTACAGCATCGAATATGCCGGAGACCTGCTCATAGACCTCTTTCATCAAGACCGGCGAAGGCATTCCGAACGCAAGCGATTTGAGCTTCCCGGCATTTTCACAGAACCAGTCCCAAAACCGGCTAAGCTTTTCCGTATCGATAGCTTTCGGCGCAAAGTGGGAGTTTTTCTGTTCAATGATCTCCCTTATATTCAGCGCCGAAGCCGATTCCAGTTCCGGCGATATTTTTCTGAGCTCGCTCATTTTCTCTGCTGCCTGAGCCTTGCGGCCGGTTGCGGCGTAAAGTGTCGCCCATGTGACGAGCAGCTGCGGCGGCTCATATTCATATCTCTGTGCCTCGTAAAGCTCAAACTCCGCATCGTCATAGCGGCGCATCATAATAAGGCAGCTTGCGAGATTCCCGTGGACAGAGCCGAGCAGCGGCGCTTCCCTCACCGCCGGTACCTCATCCTTTTTCGGACGTGAAAGGATAACATCGAGGGTTTTAAAATATGTATTGGCCGCGGCCTCGTAATGGCGCTGAGAATGCAGACATTTTGCGAGCATGAGATAGACCATATAAAACTCCGGCTCGCGCTTGGCGGCTTCACCGTAATATACTATTGCCATGTCCGTGAGTCCAACTTTTTCGCAGCAAACGCCCATGAAAAAGTGCCACACGGTAAAATCCGCATCGTCGCGGCAGGAATCGAACAGCTTTTCAAGTTTTCGCGCTCCCGCATTGTATTTTCCTCCGCTCATGAGGTTCAGAGCACTCACAAGCTCAAGGCGCGAGGCCATATCATCGCAGAACGCAGGCTCCATTATGTCGCCGAACATGCGGCTGTGCGTGCTCCACGCCCTGTCAAAACCGTCGGAGATCTTACGGTTTTTCAGCAGCAGGCCAGCACACTTATTTCTTATTGTTCTTCGCCTTTCATCCATAACAGCACCTCGTACATTCATGTTCTGAATTATATGTCAGCATGGCATTCGTGTAAAGCAAAAAATCTTGCGTTAACGTATTGACATTCGGCTCCGAATGTGCTAATTTTTTATTGACCAAGTGGTAATTAAACCTTAAAGCATTTAAAATAATTCGGGGAGGAAAAGAACATGACAAAGTCTCAGAAAGACGAAGCAAAATTCCTTGACACTCGCATCGACGACGAGACCGCTTCCTTTATCGAAAAGTGGAACCTCGCCATTCTTGCCGCAGCGCTGCTGCACGATGCCGACCACATCCGCCAGGCCGTTAAATGGAAATATAAAATTCCGCTCCAGCTCTGGATCATAAACCTTGCGGTCTATGTCCTTCCGACGGTTTCGGAGTTCCTTATTCGCAACAAGCGCGCTTCCTCGTTCATGACCGTTGTTTCCAGCGGCATCGTGACGAGCGCGGCATTCCTGAAGGTCCACCTCTGGAAGCCGACCACCGACATCTGGGGCGTTTGGAACCACAATTACTTCAAGCTCGCAAAGGGCGTATGGCACGAGGGTCAGTTCATAAAGGGCATTGACTGGATAGACTGGGCGCTGCTGCTTGACCTTCCGGCAGTATCCATCCCGGCATGCATCGCTTCGCTAAAAAAGCGCAAAGAGATGAAAGAGAACCTTTTGACAGAGGGCAAATAATCAAGATCCACACGGGAGAGCTATGCTCTCCCCTTTTGACATTATTGCTATGAAAGAGATCACACTCAGAATTCTTGATATGGAGTGCGCGGCATGCGTCGCGCGGCTGGACAGAGCGCTTTTGAAGCTGCACGGCATAGACAAGGCCGCCGTAAACTACGCCTCGTCCTCGGCATTCATATGCTTTGACGAGACGGCGCTGGAGCTTGAAGATATAGCGGCCTGCGTCAAAAAAGCAGGATTTCGAGTCCCCGTTGAGGAGGCGGATATCCGCTTTGAGGGCGATCCCCACGCTGCGGCAGAAGCGCTTAAAAACGTTTTCGGTGTTAAGGACACGCAGGTTCACGGGGATATCATAATGGTTTCCATGTGGCCCGTAGGCCTCGACACGCGCATGCTGACTGAGGTCTGCACAGACTGCAGCCTTGCGGCCGAGATCGTCGAGATCCGCGGCGGTGATGAGGATCAGGAGCTTGAAAAGCGTATGGATCTTTTAAAAACGCTTGTTACAAGCGCCGCGTGCACGGCTCCGCTCATGCTCGAAGTGCACCCGAAGCTGCAATTTCTTATAGGAAGCGCACTGCAATTTATCCCCGGGCGATATTTCTACCGTGCGGCCGCGCGTGAGCTGCGCAGCGGCTTTTTCGGCATGGATCTGCTCGTTTCGCTTTCATCGACGCTCATTTACGGCTACAGCTCATATGTTGCGCTGACGCGAAAGAGCAATTTTAAGCTCTATTTCACCTCCGACGGCGTGCTTTTGTCGCTTATCCTGTTCGGAAAATACATGGAGCAGGTCGCTACCGGCGAGGCAAACTCGGCCATACGCAAGCTCATACACCTCCAACCGCGCACGGCAATGGTAAAGCGCGGCGAAAAGTTTGAAGAAACGGGTGTTGATAAGATCCGCCTCGGCGATATCATTCTCATTCGTCCGGGCGAGCGTGTGCCGGTGGACGGCGTGATAATAAAAGGAAAATGCGCCGTTGACGAATCCATGCTGACCGGCGAGAGCATGCCCGTGGACAAATCCGAGGGAGGCCAGGTCATCGGCGGAAGCCTTAACCGCTCAGGCTCTGCCGAGGTTCGTGCCGCGGCGCTCGGCAAGGAAACGGTGCTCGAGCAGATAATCGGCATCGTTCGCCGTGCCCAGAGCGAAAAAGCGCCGGTGCAGCGCTTTGCCGACTCCGTCGCTCGCTGGTTCGTTCCGGCCGTCATCGGCGCTGCGGCCGCGACATTCGCCGTTTGGTACAAGCGCATTGCCCCCAAGAACCTCGAAAAGGCAATACTCAACTGCTGTGATGTCCTGTCGGTCGCATGTCCCTGCGCATTGGGGCTTGCAACACCCACCGGGCTCATGGTCGGCTCGGGCAGGGCCGCCGAGAACGGTATACTCTTCCGCAGCGGCGCAGAGCTTGAAAACGCATACAAAGCAGACTGCGTTATTCTCGACAAGACCGGCACACTGACGACTGGTCAGCCGGAACTCACGGATGTATATCCCGCCCCTGGGGGCACGGAGCGTGAGCTTGTTCTGCTTTGCGCAGCGCTTGAAAAGCACTCGGATCATCCGCTTTCGCGTGCGGTAACGCGGTATGCCGATGAGCATTACTCTAACGGGGATGCTTACGAGGTCAAAGATTTTTCATACGATATCGGCAGCGGTGTATCCGGAACAGTCGGCGGCAGCTGGATAATATGCGCAAGCCGCGCTGCACTGGAGCGCAGTGACATCGACACAAGCGCATTGTCAGCCTTACCCGATGTTCGTCTTGATGCCAAGGCGGAGATCTGCGTCTGCCGTGACGGTGCTCTCATCGGCGTTCTCGGCATTGCCGACATGCTGAAATCCGAGGCAGCCGAGGCCGTAAAGCTGCTTAAAAGCTCCGGCAAAGAGGTCTGGATGCTCACGGGCGATAACGAGCGCACGGCAAAAGCCATTGCCGCCAAGGCCGGGATAGACAACGTTTTATTTGAGGTACGCCCCGATGAAAAGGCCGCACAGGTTGAAAAGCTCAAAGCCATGGGCAAGACTGTGTGCATGGTCGGCGACGGGATAAACGACACCCCGGCACTGGCAAGCGCCGACTGCGCTGTTGCGATGGGCTCAGGCTCGGATATCGCCATTGAGGCCGCCGGAGTGCTTCTCCCGTCCGGCGATCTCAGAAAGCTGCCCGAGGCGTTTGCCATATCCGCAGCGACGATAAAAACGATACGTCAGAACCTGCGCTGGGCTCTGTTTTACAACATAATAAGCATCCCGGTCGCGGCAATGGGCATACTGCATCCGTCGATATGCGCAGCCGCCATGTCCGCAAGCTCGATAGGTGTTTTGATGCACTCGCTGAGTCTCAAGAAGGAGAAAAAGGCAAAATGGAAGAAAAAATAATGGTCACCGGCATAAAGGGCATGTACTGCCGCCAATGCCCTGAGCTCATACTCGGCGACGTTTTGCAGACCCGCGGCGTACTTGATGCATCCATCGCGTATCTAAAGGGCGTGCTCACCGTGAAGTTTGATCCCGGCATCGTCTCCGAGGAGGAGATACGCCGCGTTTTGGAAAACGGCGGCTACCCCGCCTGTCCCGTCGGCGCGCCTGGTACGAATCCGCTGCTCAACGCCCTCAAAAGCCCCTTTACCCGAAAAAAAAGATAGAATTTTTGAAATTTATATCCCCCCACCCGGCTTGTGGGGGGATTTTTTGCGTGTTAAACTTCAAACATAAGAAGTCTTGACTTACCATTTAAGGAGAATTGCCATGAACGCACTCACTAACACGATCGAGCAGTACTGGACGCGCCGCGCAAGCTCGTACACCGAGGTCGTCAAGAAGAATCTTGCCGACGGCTGGGACGGGAAGTGGGCTGACGAGCTCATAAAGAACTTTCCCCGGGCAAACGGCAGAACGCTCAGAGTGCTGGACATCGGAACAGGCCCGGGTTTTTACGCGATCATCCTTGCCGCACGCGGCTATGACGTTACGGCCATCGACGTATCCGACGGCATGCTCGAGCAGGCGAAAAACAATGCCGGAAAGCTCGCCGATAAGATACGCTTTTTCAAGATGGACGCGCAGGAACTTGACTTTTCCGACAGCGAGTTTGACGTTATCGTCACGCGAAACCTGACATGGAATCTCCCGGACCCCGTGAAGGCCTACGGCGAATGGCGGCGCGTTCTGCGCGACGGCGGCGTGATGCTTAACATCGATTCTAACTGGTACGCCTATCTATTTGATGACGAGGAAAAGTGCAAAAGACAGGCCGACAGGGAAAACACCATTCAGGCCGGTTTTGAGGACTATGAAAGCTATGACGAGGGCTGGCTCATGGAAAATATCTCGCGCACGCTGCCGATGGGAAGGCTTGCGCGCCCTCACTGGGATGCGGTGACGCTGCTCGACCTCGGCTTCAAAAATGTCAGCGCCGACACCTCCGTCAGCCGCAGGCTCTGGAGCCGTGAGGAGATGCTCAATTACGCATCCGCCCCCTGCTTTCTGATAAGAGCCGTAAAATAATTTGAAATGAGAGAGTGAAAAAAATGAAAAAGAGAATAACCGCGCTCGCGCTTGCGCTTATCATGCTGCTGAGCCTTGCCGCCTGCGGCACCGACAGCAGTGACAAAAGCAGCGAGGAAAAAATACTCCGCGTTGCGGAAAGCTTTGCATACCCCAGTCTCGACGCACACAAGGAATACTACGGCTGGTATACCTCCATATACGGCATAACCGAGGCGCTTTTCAAAATGGGCGACGACAGCTCGGTGCAGCCCTGCTTGGCCTCCGGCGCCGTGGCCTCCGACGACGGTCTTACATGGACTGTAACGCTTAAGGACGGCGTGCATTTTTCAAACGGCAGCGCCGTGACGGCCGATACGGTCATCAGGAACTTAAAGCGCGTGGGAGAATTGAATATCCGCTTTGCGCAGTTTAAAGACTACGATTATAAGGCCGTCAGCGACTCTGAGCTCACAATTACGACGAATGAAGTCTACCCCACCTTAGTCAACGACCTCGCCTCGCCCGAGATGGGGATCATGGATCTTGACGCGACCGAGGACTTTGATAACGCACCTGTTGCCACCGGCCCGTTTGTGATAAAATCCTTCGTACCCGAAGGTACGGTCGAGGTCAGCCGCAACGATAATTACTGGGGCGGCGACGTTAAGCTCGACGGCGCGGTGTTCTACTATATGCAGGACGACGAGTCCAAGCTCATGGCAATGCAGAACGGCGAAATTGACTGCTACACCTCGGTCACTGCCGCCGCAAAGGAAATATTCGACGCCTCGCCCGACAAGTATACCGTGACGGAGGTTCCGGCGACGAGACTGCAGTTTTACATGCTCAATCAAAACCGTCTGAGCGACGAGCTCAGGAAGGCAATAAACCTCACCGTTGACTGTGACGCCATCGCTTCCTACTTAAACGGCACAGTCACCGCCGCCGTCGGTCCCTTCGGAACCGCGGCCGCCTACGGCAAGGCGGCAAAGCCCGCGGTCGATACCGCTGCGGCAAAGGCTGCAATTGAGCAGGCTGGCTACACCCTCGGCTCCGACGGTATTTACGAAAAGGACGGCAAGGATCTCAAGCTTAACATCTGCTACTATCCCGCCCGCTCTCTGGATACGCTGGCGCTTTTAATGCAGGAGCAGCTCAAGGCCATAGGCATAGACTCGGTCCTCACCTCTCAGGAGGACGCGGACGCGACCTACATTCTCTCCGGCGACTACGACATCGCCCTTTACTGCATGATAGCCGACAAGAACGGCGATGCGTATTATTTCATCGACACCGTGCTGCGTCCGGGCGGCTACTGGGCGTCTGCGGGCTTTGAAAGCGATGAGGCCGGCTCTCTCATCTCCGCGCTTCAGGTCGAAACCGACACGGATAAGCGCGCCAAGCTTGCAAATAAAATCGTTCAGCTTGCTATTGACGATAATGCCATCGGCTGCGTGGGATTGTTCAATAAAATCACCGTTACCTCGAAAAACGTCAGCGGTGTTTATGAAAAGTGCCCCTTCGATTTCTACCGCATCGACGCGAACACCGACATGTAATATATACCCCCGACGGCAGGAGCCTCATCTCCCCGAGGCTCCTGCCGTGCAGGCAGAGGTGAAGGATATTAAAAAGCAAATTTTAAAACGTCTGCTGCATCTTGCAGTGATAATAATAGGTCTGAGCTTCCTGACCTATCTTCTCATGTACATATCGCCCGGTGACCCTGCGCTGAAAAAGCTCAACGCGCAGGGTATAAGTGTTTCTGAGGAGACTCTTGAGGCTGCACGCGAGGAGATGGGCTTAAATGAGCCATTCCTTGTACGCTACGCTCAGTGGCTCGGAGATGCGCTGACCGGTGACCTCGGCACATCGTATAAGGACGGTCTGCCGGTTGCCGATAAGCTCGTGCACGCGCTGCGCTATACACTCATTCTGAGCGCGGGAAGCCTCGCCGTGTCGCTCATCGTCGCGCTTCCTCTGTCCGTCATATCGGCAGTAAAAAAGGACGGTGTTCTCGATAACATCGTGCGCCTTTTGAGCTTTGTCGGAAATTCTCTGCCGAATTTTCTTATTTCGGTGCTGCTGATGTACTTTTTTTGCGTCAAAACGCGGCTGCTGCCCGTCATTGCCGACGGGAGCTTCAAGGGACTCATCATGCCCTGTCTTGCGCTGGCCATACCGATGTGCTCGCGCTTTATCCGCCAGTTTCGCGCGGAGATACTCGAGCAATTGGGTCGCGATTACGTTCTCGGCGCAAGAGCGCGGGGCGTGAAGATCTCGACCATACTTTTCAAAAACGTGCTGCACAACGCAATGATCCCCATTCTCACGATCATTGCGCTGTCCGTCGGCACGCTCCTCGGCGGCAGCGTAGTTGTAGAAACGATATTCCGCTGGCCGGGACTCGGCAAGCTGGCTATGGATTCAATAACCGCGCGCGACTACCCGGTCATTCAGGGCTTTGTCATATTCACAAGCTGCGTGTATGTTCTCATTAACCTCGCGGCCGATATCTGCTACCGCCGTCTCGACCCCCGGGTCGAGGAAATGTGAGGTGCGCAATGGATATTAATATGGCCGCACAAAACAGGAACAAACGCAGGCTGTTTTTCTTCCTTATTCTCGCCGGAACACTGATACTCATAGGGCTTTTAGCCCCTCTCATCGTTCCGAACGATCCGAATGCAACGAATGCCGCTCACATGAATGCTTCTCCCGATGCCGAGCACCTTTTCGGCACGGACAGGTATGGCAGATGCGTTTTCTCTCGTGTCATCATGGGCGCGAGAACATCCATATTCTCCGCCGTAATACTTGTCGGAATTACATTTGTGATAGGAACGGCGCTCGGGATGATCGCCGGCTGGTACGGCGGCGCGGCAGACAGCGTCATTATGCGCGTTGTCGATATAATGCTGGCATTTCCGCAGATGGTACTTGCCGTTGCCGTTGCTGGCATACTCGGCGGCGGCATGATAAACGCCATGCTGGCAATGGGGCTGTCGGGCTGGACGCTGTACGCCCGGCTTGCCAGAGCGCAGGTCATTGCAATGAAGAAAGAGCCGTTTATAAGCGCGGCTCGCCTCTCCGGATGCTCAGACTTAAAGATAATGCTGCACTATCTTCTGCCGTGCATGCTGGGCACTCTCGTCGTAAATGCCGCAACTCAGCTGGGTGTGATGATGATAGGCATCGCGGGGCTTTCCTTCCTCGGCATCGGAGTAACGGAGCCTCACGCCGAGTGGGGCAGCATGATAAATCAGTCTCGCGCATACATGCAGCTGGCTCCATGGGCAACGCTAGCTCCGGCCGGAGCTACTGTAATTACGGTCATGGTGTTTAACTGTCTCGGCGACTGTCTGCGCGACTATCTTGATGTGGAGGCGACAAAATGAACGATAGCATAATTTTGTTCCTCGAAGGCCTGTGCGCTGGTTACGGGAACGGTGACGTTATATCGGATATATCGTTTTCTCTCGGGCGCGGCGAGGCTCTGTGTGTAGTCGGGCAGTCCGGCTGCGGAAAAAGCACGCTCTTAAAGGCCGTCATCGGTGTATTTGACATGCCCGAGACAACGGGCGGTGACATAGTTTTCGACTCGCAGCGGCTCTCGGAGCTTTCGCCAAAGCAGCGTGCAAAGCTCACGAGTTCCGGCATGGGACTTATATTCCAGGCCCCCGGTGCTGCGTTCAATCCCATCCGCAACTATAAAAAGCAGTTTATTGAAACGCTCAGAAGTCACGAAAAATACGACAAGAGCACTTTTTTGCCGTCGGTACGGGACGTTTTTGCGCGGCTCGGGCTGGATGAGCACGAGCGTATCCTCGCTTCCTGCCCGTATGAAATGAGCGGCGGCATGAATCAGCGCATTGCACTCGCTCTCGTCATGCTTATGCAGCAGAAGCTTCTTTTGGCCGACGAACCGACGAGCGCTTTGGACGCGGCAACGCGCCGCACGGTCGCCGACGAGCTGCGCTCTCTGCGCGAAGACGGTCTTTCGCAGCTCATAGTTACACACGATCTCGCTCTGGCAGCGTATATTGCCGACCGCATTGCGGTCATGCACCGCGGAAAGATCGTTGAGCTTGCCCCCGCACGGGAACTGGTCTCTAATCCCCTGCATCCATACACAAAGGCGCTGCTCAAGGCCGCTCCGCGGCTCGGCGGAGATCTGCCCGCGGCGACATCTGAAATGCAAGCATACTCGGGGCAGCTTATCGAGAGAAGCTCCGGACATTTTGTTCTCGCGGAGGTATAGCATGGAAAGTATACTAAGCGTTAAAAGCCTCAGCAAAAGCTATGAGCGTGCGGGACATAAAACCACTGCCGTTCAGGATGTAAGCTTTGAGCTGTTTGGCGGCGAGATCCTCGGTATTGTCGGCACCTCCGGCAGCGGGAAAAGCACGCTTCTTCGTCTTATATGCGGTCTTGAAGCGCCTGACGAAGGCAGCATTCACCTCGACGGCAGAGAGCTTTTCGGAAAGCGTTCGATCGCCGATAAACGCGAGATACAGATGATATTTCAGGATCCCGCGGCATCATTTCACCCGCGCAGGACGATAGCGAGTTCGATTAGCGACGCGTTTTGCAGTCTCATGGGGCGCGGCGCAGTGCTCGATCTCGACTCGCTGTGTCTCGAGGTGGGGCTCAGCTCCGAGCTTGCGCGGCGATACCCGCGTTCGCTCAGCGGGGGGCAGTGCCAGCGCTTTGCGATAGCCCGCGCTATTGCCTCGTCGCCCCGCATTCTGCTGTGCGACGAGATAACGAGCGCACTGGACGTATCCTCACAGGCGCAGATACTCACGCTTTTATCCTCTCTGCGAAGAGAAAAGAACATGTCTATGATCTTTGTCTCGCACGATCTTGCCGTTGTCAGCACCCTGTGCGACAGGATCATCGTCATGCACGGAGGAAAGATCGTCGAGGAGGGTAAAACGGAGAGGATAATCTCCTCACCGCAGAACGAATACACAAAGGAATTGACAGCATCGGTGATGGAGCTATGACATTGAACAGTAAAATACAGCACTTCGTTTCCGTTCCGGGCACAAAATTACAGTATCCCGAAACCGTGATATACGGCGCGCAAGAGGGCTTGCGCGTCACCGTATCGGCAGGAGTTCACTGCCGTGAATATGTGGGCATTCAAGCAGTTATCGAGCTTGCCGGGAGTCTTGACCCGAAGGATATATGCGGCGAGCTTCACCTTGTCCACGCCTTTAACTACGACGGGCTCATATGCCGCTGCTCGGATGTTTTTCCGTCCGACGGCAAGAATCTCAACCGGGTATTCCCCGGCAGCTCCTGCGGAACGGACGCCGAGAGGCTTGCGGCGTTTCTTGAGGAAGCAATAATACGCCGCTGCGACTGTATAATTGATCTGCACTCCGGCGGCGGATACGAATATCTTACGCCGCATGTGTATTTTCACGGCGCTGCCGCGCCGGAGGTATGCGCGAGGTCGCAGGAGCTTGCCATGCACGTCAATGTTCCTTATGCCGTGCGTTCAACGGCGAAAAACGGCTTTTACAGTCACGCCGGAACGTGCGGAGTTCCTGCCGTGCTCATTGAGCGCGGCTGCTGCGGGCTGTGGTCCGGGCAGGAGGCAGCGCAGGATATCGCGGACGTCAAAAATATCCTGCGATATCTCGGCGTATTGTGCGACGGCGTTTCCGCCGTGCGCAGAGCTCCCCGCGTGTTCACCCGCGGAGAATACATAGACGCTCCGATGAGCGGCTGCTGGTACCCTGCAAGGAAAATAGGCGACACGATACGCGCCGGAGACAGTCTCGGCAGGATATGCGACATATTCGGCAGGCCGCTGCACGAGGAATTTGCAAAAAGCGGCGGTGTGCTGCTGTATCAGACCGCATCGCTCGGCATAGAAAAGGACTGCCCGATGGTGGCATACGCTGTAGAGGAAGGATAAGCTGATGGAGGAGATCGAAAAAAGAGTTCTTGATTACTGGACGGTGCGCGCACACGACTTCGGCGTTGTGCGCCGCAATGAGATACGCGACGGAGTAAGCGAACGATGGGGCGCGGAGCTCGACGCACTTCTGCCGCAGCGTAAGCTGCGCATACTCGATGTCGGCACAGGTACAGGGTACTTCGCCGTGCTGCTCGGAGCAAATGGGCACGATGTTATGGGCATAGACCTCACTCCGGCAATGATAGACGAGGCAACGGCTCTCTCGGTCGAGCTCGGTATAAGCGCGCATTTCGAGGTCATGGACGCGCAGAATTTAAGCTTCCCCAACGAAAGCTTTGATGCCGTTGTTACACGAAATCTCACCTGGACGCTTCCCGAGCCGAAGCGCGCCTACTCCGAGTGGCTGCGCGTGCTCAAGCCCGGCGGTATTCTTTTGAACTTTGACGCGAACTACGGCAACAATGTGCGCAACAACGAAAAAAACGGCACGCACCTGCCCGAGGGTGATGTATATGGCCACTGCGGTATGACACCGGAGCTTGAGGAAAAAAACGCACGGATAACGCTGTCCATGCCGATGAGCCAAAGACTGCGCCCCGAGTGGGATTCCGAGCTTCTTAAAACGCTTGGCTGCACAGACTGTGGCTTTGACAAGTCGATCGGTGCTCGCATACTCAGAGAAAACGATCTCGCGGACGCGCCTATGTTCCTCATTTGGGCAAGAAAATAAAAAAAGACGGCTGAGCCGTCTTTTTTTATTGCCATCTGTAATTTTTTATGTCCACACAGCCGTTGGGCTTAAACTTAACGCCTTCGGCCTCGAGCCGCTCGCGCTGCTCCGAAAATCCCGGAGCGGTGCGTCCCGCGGTATTAACGACGCGATGGCAGGGATATTCACCGTAGAGCTCCGCGCAGCTTAAAATTTTCCCGACGAGCCGCGCATTTTTCTCGCGGCCGATAAGCTCTGCTATCTGCCCGTAGGTCGCAACGCGGCCATAGGGTATCTCCCCGACAACGGACAGGACCTCGTACACAACATCGTCGTCCATGGCTGTCACCGTTTGAGCATGAAGTCCGCCATGCGCTCGTTTGCCCGCTGTGACTCCGACTTTTCCGGGAGCATCGCGGCGAAGGCGTGCGGCAGCTTTTCCTCGTCGGAAATGTCCATAAACTCCATATCCGCTCCTGTTTTTTCGAGCGCAGCGGAAAACTCGCGGCTGTAGTGCCGCAGAAAATCGCCGTCGGCCGTCACGACAAACGCGGGCGGCAGGCTTTTAAGCAAAAGCTCGTTTTCCGGATCCATATACGGGCGAAAGCGGCTTTTTCTCCAGCCCGCGCCATAGATGTACCTCGGCAAAAATATGCCGACATTGTCGAGCTTGCGGGTATAAAACATTCCGCTTATGAGCCCTAATGCGCAAATATCCGCTTTCGGTGCCCTCACCGAGGCAGCCTCCGCGATCTTATCACTGTTTGCAATTGCTGCGAGATAGACGCACAGCCACGCACCCGCGCTGTCGCCGCTCAGATACACGCTGCCGCTCACCCCGCCGTATTCGCCCGCGTGTTCGCTTACAAAGTCTACCCCTGCCGACAGATCGCGCAGAATATCGAACACCGTGACGCTCGGAACAAGCGGATACTCAAGACATGCAACGACGAAGCCACGGCGGCACATATCCGCGCAGAACAGGCGGTTTACTTCCTTACTGCCGAGCAGAAAGCCTCCGCCGTGGATGTTTATGAGGGCAGGCCGTACGCCGCTTGCGTTCTTTGGACGGTAGATATCGAACATGTGGCTTTTCTCGCCGTCGCCCATGTAGTCGATGTTTTCAATAAGCTCAACGTCATCGGGAAACGTCTGCTCGCTCTCGCGCTTACTAAGCCACGCCTCGAGCTGCTCTGCCTGCTTGGCTGTCTGCTCGCGTATCATTTTTTCAAACATTTCTTTTCCCTCCGCTCTCAAGCTCTAAAAGCCGCGCTTTTTTGTCAACGCCTCCGGCGTATCCCGTGAGACTGCCGTCCGCGCCGAGGACACGGTGGCAGGGCACGATAATTGATATGGGGTTATGCCCCACCGCTCCGCCGACGGCCTGTGCAGACTTAACTTCGAGCTTTTTGGCCAGCTCTCCGTAGGTCACGGTCGCGCCATAGGGGATTTTCATAAGCTCCGTCCACACGCGGCAGCGAAAGTCCGAGCCGTGCAGCTCTACAGGCGGCAGGAAGTCAGGCTCGGAGCCCGAGAAGTATTCATCGAGCCAGCGCAGCGTTTCTTTAAGCGCGGGCGTGAGCTTTTCCGTCTGCTCGTCTTCCAAACCTGCGGCAAAATACTTTGCACCGCAAAACCACAGGCCGGTTAGGCTGTTGTCGTTTGCAGCGAGCAGTATCTCGCCCAAGGGCGATGAATATTTATATGTGTAAGTCATTGTCACTCACCCTCCCAGTTCACAGCGCAGCTCTGC
This sequence comes from uncultured Oscillospiraceae bacterium, assembly GCA_934636655.1. Lineage (GTDB taxonomy): Bacteria > Bacillota > Clostridia > Oscillospirales > Oscillospiraceae > F23-B02. Next base: position 20,566 of record CAKUAS010000012.1, on the reverse strand, counting down.
TTTATGCACACGCCGTCATTTCGGCAGTAAAGCGCCGATATGCTCCCGTCATCGGGCTGGAACACCTCATATTTCGTTCCGCTCTGCGAGGCCGTTCCCACGACGATGTACGCGGCAGAGCTTTCCATGCTGTCCGGCAGCTCGCCGGGCGCGAAGCTATCGCTTGAAATGAGATTGCCCGCAGCATCAAACTGCAAAACGGTGATCTTCTCAGGCACGGCGATGACCTCGACCGCTATATCCACGCTCGTGCCGTAGCTAACGGTTTTGCCGTCCTCATAGCGCTCTGTGCTTTCGCTGAGCGAAAAGCTTCCGCCAATTCCCTCTCCGCCCGAATAGCCGACGCCCTGGCCGGAGATGGCGTAGACCTCGCCGGACTCGGTCTGATAAACAGGGTTTTGGATCAGTATCTCCTTAAAACTCGTGCCGAGATAAAGCTTTGCTTTCAGCTCAACGTTTTGCTGATCGTCGTTTATCACATGCAGGCCGCAGCTTTTATCCGTAAATGCCTCGTCCGTATGTGAAACTACAGCATCATCCTTATTTGTGAAAAAGCACTGCATACCGTCAATGCCCTTAAAGACATACTCTCCGTCGACAAGCTCGGCATAGACCCTGCCGTCGTCACTTTCGTGCAGAGACTGTGTGGTCAAAAGCATACCGACGAGCATGTCGGCCTGCTTTCCCTTTACCATAGAAGTGTTCCCCGAAGCGCCGAGAGCATAGGCTATCGCCATTGCGGCAAGTATCGCAGCGACCGTTATGATCGTCTTCACTTTCTTATTCATTTTCATCCTCCAATACGCCGTCAAATTTCAAAATATCGCCCACGTCGCAGCCGAGATAGTAGCATATCTTATTTATCGTCCCGAATCTTATACCCTTTGCCTTGCCGCTGCGCAGAATAGACAGGTTTGCCTCGGTTATACCGATGAGCGCGCACAGCTCCTTTGATGTCATGCCGCGCTGCTTTAAAACATCCTCAAGATGCACTCTTATCGCCATCTTTGCACCTCAGATGAAAAGGTCGTTATCGTCGCGCAGCTTGCGGTTTTCAACGACGATGCGCGTAAACAGCAGGGCAAACAGCGTAAATGCGATGCTGAAAACGGGTATCTGCAGGCTCGTTCTGATGCTCGAAAGAGCCTCGGAGAACATGAGCTGAAGGATATTGAAGCCCGCCGTCAGTGCCGCAGTTGCTATGAGCGCCGCACAGCACAGGTTAGTAAGCCGCCCGGCCTTTTGCGGAAGGGATGCTGCGTCGCCGCTCCACGCGGCATCCATGAACTCGCCGATGTAAATGATTATCACGATATCCAAAGCGTAGGGCAGCTCGGTAACGACAAAAAGCAGCAGTGAAAACAGCGCGTCGAGTCCCTCGATGGCCGCGGCCGAGTTCATCCGCACCATACTTACTCCGTAGAGCACAATATTCGCCGCGCACAGCATCGCAAGCGCGTATAGCGCCGTGTAAAAATAGCCCGTCAGCTTATCCCGGTCACCCTCGCGCAAAAGGCGGACGATTCGCACGACGAAATACAGGATCAGCACCGACCACGCCGTTGTGCTTACCATGAGCTTTGAAAAGCTGCCGTCATCGTCATACGGCGTCATCAGCTTAATTGGATTTGTCATGAAGTATATCGCCGCGCAGACGGAGAGTGCAAAAAGCACCAGCAATGCCCGCTCCCACGGTGTTTTGCCGCTGCCTTGAACGGCCGGTATAATCGGCAGGAGCGACAGCCCGATCCACAGTGCGCAGGCTACGCCCGCGCCCACGCTGCCGAGCTCATGCAGCGCGACAAGTCCCGCGCCGATCTGCGCAAAGGGAAAGCCCCATATCGACGCGAACTGATTCGACTCCCCTCCCGTCAGCGCACAAACGAGGATGAGAAGAACGCTCTCTATTGCAAGAATGGCATAAAGCTTTTTTCTGTTCATCGTTTTGCTCTCCTTAAATTATTGTTTTTCGATAATTTCACTATAAACGTAAAATTATCGTTTGTCAATAATTTTTTCGATATTAATTTAATTCATACACTTACGAATTTTCGTCAGTTGCCTTTTTCGATTTGATGCTTTAAAATGAAAAAGCCCTCGGGATCGGGGGCTTTTTGTTAGGAGAGAGCTATAATGAAAAAAACAGAGAATTTTGCGAGCCGCTGGGGCTTTATACTCGCCTCGGTCGGCTCTGCCGTCGGCATGGCCAATGTCTGGGGCTTCCCGAACAAGCTCGGCTCGAACGGCGGCGGCGCGTTTTTGCTGATATATCTGCTGTTCGTGTTCATTTTCAGTTATGTCGGCCTCCCCGCGGAGTTTGCCATGGGCAGACGCGCGCACACCGGTACGCTGGGTGCATACGAAAACGCATGGGCAACGCGCGGCAAGGCCGCCGGTAAGGCCGGCGGCATACTCGGCTGGCTCCCACTGGCAGGCTCGCTGTGCATCGCCATCGGCTACGCGGTCATTGTGACGTACATTCTCAAGGCGCTGGTGGATTCCCTGGTCGGAACGCTCATGACAGCCGATGCGGCCGCGTGGTTCGGCGAATTTTCCTCGACCTCGTTCTCGGTCGTTCCCTATCACGTCATCGTCGTTGCCGGAACGCTTCTGACGCTATATCTCGGCGCGCACAGCATCGAAAAGACCAACAAGGTCATGATGCCGCTGTTTTTCCTCATCTTCCTCGTGCTGGCAGTGCGCGTTGCGTTCCTGCCTGGAGCTGCGGAAGGCTATAAGTTCATGTTCACTCCGCGCTGGGAGGCTCTGACCGATCCGATGATATGGATCTGGGCGATGGGACAGGCCTTTTTCTCGCTGTCCGTGACGGGCAGCGGCATGATAGTCTACGGCGCATATCTTTCCGAGGGTGAGGACGTTGTCGGCGTTGCGCAGCACACCGCGCTGTTTGACACCATTGCAGCCATCGTCGCCGCTTTGGTCATAATTCCCGCCTGCTTTGCCTACGGGCAGGATGTCGGCGCGGGGCCGAGTCTTCTGTTCGTCACCCTGCCGACTATTTTGCAGGATCTTCCCCTCGGCAGGCTGTTTGCCGTTATTTTATACGTTGCCATGATCTTCGCGGGCGTGAGCTCCTTGCAGAACATGTTCGAAGCGGTCGCGGAGTCGCTCATGCACAAGTTCCCCAAGCTCAGCCGCACGGCAGTACTTGCAATTCTGTGCGTTCTGTGCCTCGGCTTCGGCATCGGCATGGAGCCCATCTCCAAGTGGGGTCCGTGGATGGATCTTGTCTCGATCTACATCATCCCCATCGGCGCAACGCTCGGCGCGGTGTCGTGGTTTTATCTGATGAAAAAAAGCGAGCTCATGGACGCTGTGAACACCGGCAGCATAAAGCGCCGCGGCGAGCTCTGGTACGGCATCGGGCGGTATGTCTATGTGCCCCTCGCGCTCATCCTCTGCTGCGTTGCGCTGTTCATGCACGTCGCGTTCTAAGTACATATGCAAAAGAAGCACCCCGATGGGGTGCTTCTTTCATATTAAGAACACGCTGTCCAAAAGGCGCGTGCCCGACTGCGTTTTGAAAACCAACTCGCGCGCTTTCCGCACGGCGGCTTTCGGACTGCCGTTTTCACCGGCGTTCACGAGAAAATCCGCTTCAAGCAGTATACGGTGGTCGAGTCCGTCGACATCGGTGAATGTGTGATGGTGCGCAACGAGCCACGATATGCGCAGTATATCGCTATCGGCTAGGCCGGAACCCGCGAAAAACTCGGCAACAAGAGCCGGACCCTCGCGCTCCTGAAGCTTGCCGTTCGTGTTCCCGTATTTCTCCCGGCAAAGCGGGCACGAGATATCGTGTACCACGGCGGCGAGCTCAAGGATAAGCTGTGTGTGCTCATCAAGCCCCTCCTGCTCGCCGATCGTTTTGGCAAAGGCCCACACCTTCATAAAATGCTCGATATCGTGTATGTTTCCGTCAGAAAAACGGATCATCTTTTCAACAGCATCCGCAACAGTCATGGCGATCCTCCTAAGATCAAGTCATGCCATGATTATAAGCGCATCAGCCTCTGATTGCAAGTATCGTCAGCACGAGCATAACGGCAAATACCACGCCGCCGATGACGCTTACGATTGTGTATATCTTCTTTGATTCCTGGTCGTTTTTTTCGGTCTTGAGGTAATAAAGACCTGCTATGAGAATGAGTGCGCCGATGATGGTTCCTATAATTTTAACTGCCATTATTTTTTCCTCCAACTTAATAAGAATGCCGAATTTGTGATCACGAGTACAGAGCCGGCGTTATGTATCAGCGCGCCGACAACGGGGTCGATGCTGCCGATGATGGCCAGCGTTATCGCCAGGAAGTTCAGGCCCATGGAAAAGCTCATGTTCAGCTTTATCGTCGTCATCATGTGCTTTGACAGAGCGATCAGATGCGGCAGCTCCTTGACCTCATCGTCGACGAGCGCGATATCCGCAGCGTCGACCGCAATGTCGCTGCCCACGCCGCCCATGGCTATGCCGATATCGGCGGCCTTGAGCGCAGGCGCGTCGTTCACGCCGTCGCCGATCATGCACACGGGTTCTCCGTTCTGCTGATATTTACGGATAAAGCCGAGCTTATCCTCCGGGCGGCAATCGGAGTGCACCTCGGATATGTGCAGCTGCGCGGCTATCGCACCCGCTGCGTTTTCGTGGTCGCCGGTGAGCAGCACGGGCTGAACTCCGAGGGAATTGAGGCTGTCTATCATATCTGCGCTTTCCTTTCGCACGGTGTCCGACAGGGCAATGAAGCCGCCGAATGCTCCGTCGAGTGCGGCATATATAACGGTGCAGCCCTGTGAGAGGAACTCCTCCGCGTCACGCTGCGCGTCCTCTGGCAGAGCGACTCCGTGCTCTGCGAGCATCTGAGCGTTTCCCGCAAGAACGGCTCTGCCGCCCGACCTTGCCGTAACGCCGCGGCCAGGGAGCATACTGAAATCATCCGCCGCGCCGATGGCCTTGCCGGTATCACGCTTAAAGCAGCGCGTCACCGCCTTGCCGAGCGGATGCTCGGAAAGCTGTTCGGCAGCGGCGCACAGGCCGTACAGCTCGTCATCGGACACGCCGTCACGGAAGCTGCGAACACGCACGACCTCGGGAATGCCGTAGGTCAATGTGCCGGTCTTGTCAAAGGTTATCTTTTTCACGCAGGCAAGCCGTTCGAGCGCATCCCCCTCGCGCACGAGAAAGCCGTGCTTTGTCGCATTGCCGATCGCGGCCATGATCGCCGTCGGCGTTGCGAGCACGAGCGCGCAGGGGCAGAACACAACGAGTATGGTCACCGCGCGGATGATCTCGCCCGATATCGCCCATGTTATGATCGCAGCGCTGACCGCGACTATAACTATCCACGTCGCCCAGCGGTCGGCAAGACCGACGATCTTCGCTTTGCCCGCATCAGCCGACTGCACGAGGCGTATCATACGCTGGATCGAGCTGTCCTCGCCGACCTTCGTTGCGCGCATCTCAAACGCTCCGAACTGGTTTACCGTACCCGAGGATACATCGTCTCCGACACCCTTGTCCACCGGCAGGGACTCGCCGGTCATGACCGCCTGGTTGACCGAGGTCTGGCCCGAGACGATCACACCGTCAACCGGTATCGTCTCGCCCGGCAATACGCGCAGGATATCGCCTACCCTCACCTGCTCGGCGGGGATGATCCGCTCGGCTCCTCCGGATATGACTCGCGCCATCTGCGGCGTAAGATGCACGAGCTTCTCGATCCCGGCCCGCGCCTTTGCGACCGTCAGATCCTCCAACAGCGCGCCGAGCTGCATGATAAACGCGACCTCACCCGCGGCAAAGTCCTCGCCGATGCACACCGAGGCGATGAGCGCCATCGAAACGAGCACGTCGGCCTTGATATCAAAGGCCGTGACGAGCCCGATGACGGTCTCCAGCACGATCGGCAGACCGCAAAGTATTATTGCGACCCACGACGCGTCAAACGGAAGCGGAATGAGGTCAAATATGCTGACAATGAGCGCGATGCCCGAGATGATAAGCAGCGTAATGTCCTTTTTTGTGCCGCCGAGCTCGAGCAGCTCCTCTAATTTGTCCATTGCTTTTTGCATTGGGAAGTCCTCCTTATATACCCCACGGGGTATACTCACATTATACCCGTAGGGGTATAGGTTGTCAATAGGTAAAAGAAAAAAGCGGCGGCAAAATGCCTCCGCTTTCACTGCATGTTTGCAAAGCGCTCGACCGCTTTTGTAAAGCTCTCGATGGTCTTGTCCGCGTCGCCGTGCTCGATGCCGTCGCGCACGCAGTGCTTTATGTGCCCTTCAAGCACGACCTTTCCGCAGCCGTTTAGCGCACTCTTCGCGGCGTTTATCTGCGATAGTATCTCTTCGCAGGGTATGTCCTCATCGATCATGCGGTCAATGGCCTGAACCTGGCCGATTATTTTTTTGAGTCTGCGATGCAGGTTGTCCGAATCCATACACTGTTTCATGGCAGCGCCTCCTTACCGTTAGGGGTATGTGTATGATATACCAGCCGACAGCCGCTTGTCAAGTAAACCGGCGGCAGAGTATCTGCCGCCGGTTAAGCGTTACTCCCACTCGTTGCAGGGACTTGCATCTTAAACAATTTTGTTTATGAGATATTGTGCCTGCTGTTCTGATTATTTTGATTGCCCATATTATTATAGCTGTACGATGGATACTTATCAAAATCTTATCAGCGATGATAAACGGTCAACTACATACAAGGTGATGATTGTGGTTGGCTCAGGTGTATTATAGCACAGATCAAAACATTTTTCCAGAGCAAGTCATGATTTTCGGAAGTGTACTTTATGCTTATGCTAAAGTCACTGGAAATCCATTTGAGAAAATATGCTACTCATAAAAATCTGTGCATGATAACCGCCGCTTTCTCCAACACCTTCAACCAATTTGTAGTTCTTTTTCAGTATATCGAAAAGGTTGGTCATTTCAAAGCACGAATGTTTTGGGAAGTTCATCAGATTGAAGATAAACTTATCATCGGACAGTTCATAAACGACACCTTCGTCAAATGTTATTTTTCCGGTTCTAATGTCTTTCATTCCCATCAGATCGGAACTAAAGTCCCGTTTTACAAAATAAATCTTCCAGTTACCATTGTATACAGTAGATTCGTCATCCCTAATAAAATCTATAAAATCGAATGATTCACTGGCAGCTTCAGGAATTGAAAGAAATTTAGCGTAAATTGCTTTAATGATCTGGTATTTAGTGTGTAGTTGAAAACCATTTATTGACTTGGGGTTTCCATCCAGTTTAAAAAACCTCAAGTATGATTCATCATACTTTCCTAAAAATGTATTGCATTTACGGCATAAAGTTCGGGCAGTTCTACCTTTGGGAAATAGCGATGTTGCTAACTGAGTGTCAAAAATATCTCCAGTAATATTCTCAAGCCTTTCCCCATGACTCAGCTTTTCCCTTATCTCAGCATGTATACTCTTAGAAGTAAATGTTTCAAACATTTTCTCGAGATCAACCGCAACAACATCTTCATTTCCGGTGTTTCGTGCAGGGTAGTGTTCCTCACTCATATCACTGTCAGAATGAGAATTACCGCATAATTTGCATCTGCGTTGTTTTTCGTCAAAACCTGCCATGAGATACAATCCTTTCATCTTCGCCTGTAATCTTTTGGCAATGGGTAGATAAGCTGTATTTTTGATTGGCCAGTCGCTGTCTGGCATTTGTCGAGAAGAACGGATCACATCGTAGGTTCCTGGCATTTCTCTCAGAACGGCAAATCTTCTGTTTCGTTTTCCGGTTCAAGAATTCCAGAATGTTGATTCGGGGACTCAGAAAGAACAGCAATCAAATCTACAATTCGTTGGTAAAGTTCATCAAAGGTCAGTATTAGAAGGTTGCTCAAATTATTGCGGAAATTTTCAAACGCCACAACTTGCCCTGGTGTTAGCGAGGCCATTTTTCCGATAATTACGACACATTTGGGTGACAATACTTCAAAAGAATCCGAGCCCTGATGGCACAAGGAATAGTATTCTTTTGTTAGCTTATCTCTGTAATTAAGAACTTGATTTACGGCTCCGCTCAATTCATAGCTAAAGCTATATGTACCTCTATACTGGTTTCCTATAATCTCAGTACATGGTGTTTTAATCTCGATCAACGCCACATTTTGAGACAGACTGTTCTGATAAATGAAGTCGCATAGATTTCCACCACTGTTGTTAATTCCTTTGCCGCCGACATATGCTTTATCTGCAAATATCGTACAAGGACAGGCAAAAATTTGAGCCAAAACCCATTGGTTTTCTTTGAAAACGGTGGTCTGCCAAAACTCCTCGCTGTCATTTTCGAGATTATTTTCCATAAGCGTTGCGACTCGTTGGAGTTTTTCGATGTTCAAAGAATTTGTTAGATGTTGTAGGTTTTCATCTTGTAGCTCTGTCAGGCTTCTTTTCAACGATTCCAAAGAACTGGTCTGAGTAATAAGACGAAGCAGCGTTTTTACAAGATCATAGTTTTCTTCATTGCCAATCATCCGAGCCGCAGAAGGGTCGTTCTGAATAATTGAAAGGAATTGGCGAAAACTGCTGTCTACTCTGGTGTAAGTAGCTGAACCATACGGGATTTCACCCATATCTTCATAAAGCGCATATAGACGCTTCAAACCTTGGTAAAGCTCATATGTTTCACTTGTGCTTAAATTGAGTTCAATCCAATCTCCGACTTTGACAGAGCCACGAGAAACCTTCACTACTGACCCGTTGTCATCACTCGGAAAGGCAGTGTCATTTTTCCGTTTCTTTTCATATAGAAATTTTCCAGAAACAGATTTATGGGGTTCTTTTTCGTTATCTACCAGCGTTGGGCAGAACTTCAACCGGATCATTTCCGTCTGGCTCAAGACTACCGCTGACGCATCCGCTGTGACAGCAGAGGTAGATATAACATCAACTGTATCATTTGTCATATCATGAACTTTCGGTATATGTAGGCCGATTTTCAAATCAACTCCACCCTTCACAGCTTGATATTAGTATTTGTCATCCTCTACCTAAACGGCGTGTCTGCATCTTTTTCCAGATAGCACGGCATTTATGGCATATCTCAGGATCGATCCCCAATGTGTCTACAAGTAGTTCTTCGTCAACAACATCCAGCGCAAGTTCAATGTCTTCATCATTGCGCACTATAGTGTCAATATGTGCAAGCAACTTATTCCTTAGCGCAGGATCAATCCTTTCCACTTTTGGAAGTAAAATGTTGCCCATCTCGCCGGGGAGAATTTCAAGCACACCGCCACCATAACTCCGTCCGCAAATTTCGGTGAAAGCGAAGGAGATGCTGTTATAATAGGCAAGAAGAACATTCTGCGGATTAACGCCATCGTTAAACTTCATGCGGTGCATAGTGTCTGTTGACACTGCATCACATTCATTCAGTACAAACTTAGGATAGAAATTATTTCTTCTTAAGAAAAACGCATCTGGAACCCACACAGAAGGAACAATATACCATCTGTCTCGGATGGAGCATTTATAGCCTTCGTGTTCGCCATTTGCTTCACCGAGCGAAATGTACTCCTTATGTTTTGCAGGATATTCATCATACGGAATCTCAGGAAAGTTGATGAGACGGGCACGCCTGCCTGCAATTTTGTTGTTCTCCCAATCTTGTGCCGTGAAATATATTCCATGCGCATGAGAACTTCTGCCAATCAAAGGAAGTGTTACTTCCATTAACTGATATTGCTCAGCTGTTTCTTCCGTAATGGAGAAATAGCCATTATTACCTGTGGTTATTCCGACATTGATTATGCCGTATTCGGAAAACTTAGCAAAACGCTTATCTGCACGTAGCTCCTGAATCAGCGCCATTTCCTCTGCGTTTACAAAATACTTCGTCCATTTTTCCTTGACGTGCTGTAACTTTTGGAATCCATTTTGAGATAGATCCAACTGAGCAAAACCACTAAGATCGTTCATTTCAATGATGCGAATGCCTTTTTCTTCTTCACCTTTCTCACCAATAAATACAACGACTTCTTGCTCAATATCAGGAAAAACAAGTTGTTCAAATGTAATCAGGGTAATTTTGGCAAGATTATTGGCTAAATATAGGCGCAGATCCTCTGCATACGCAACTTGAAGTATTTCAGCCGGAACAACAAACGCTATTTTTCCTTTTTCGGACAATAGCTGTACGCAGGCCACAATAAAGGCAACCCACGCATTGATCAGCTTATTTGCTTTCATACCATGTGAAGTCAGAATTTGAGATTGCATTTCTCGCTGACTTTCTTTCAGATATTGATAGCGAATATAAGGAGGATTGCCCAAAATCAAATCGTACTGTTCTTTGCCAAGAACACGATTATAGAATTCAAAAAAGTCCTCGGTGCATACCTCAATTTGCTCCAATTCAGAATACCTGTCTCGAACTTTTTCGGCTTCATCGGGTTCGATTTCAACAGCTGTTAGTTTATGCACCTTATTCAGAAGATTAAGGTTATGCAGCGCATCAAGAAATACGCCATCACCGCAACTCGGTTCCAACACGGTAGTAATATTTTGAGACGCAAAAAGCTCCACCATAGCATCTGCAAGCTGCAATGGTGTATAATACGCTCCTCTTAATTTCTGCTCTGAACTATCCTTTTTGAGTCTCATCGTTTATACCTCTTTTAGAATTCAAGTCGATATACAGAACCAATCAATCCTTGAATTTCAGAAATCAGACTTTCTTTCTGCCTTTGTAGTGTAGCTGCAATACGTTTTGCAGGCTGACCATTCAATTCTTCATTGATACGATAAATTTCCCGTGTAGCTTCGACAACTCTATCGTAGATGGCTTTCTGCTTGGAATCCCCGAAATTCAACTCTACAAATGGCAGTGTTACAAGGACAGACCGACCTCTGGAATAAAAACCATTTTCAAAATCGCTACCAATAATTTGCAAAATTTTCTCGGTATACTCGTTTGTTAACCAAGCTTGAATATATTCCAATGCATAAGGACTACCCTCTTGCTCACAAACAGCACAGTATCCAGCAGTGTCTCCCGACGCAATCAAATAGTCATTTGTATCGAGAGCATACATGGGATCTTTGCTCAAAATTCCTACAATGAGCTTCTTCCTGTTATTAAATGCTGTCAGTGCCTGGTGGCGACCATAGCGATACCATGTATCCGCCGTTGCATAGTTAACATCTCGTTTTCCACCCGAAACAATCCCTTTTGGAGCCAAGATGTCATAGTTTGCTACAAGATATTCGTACGTCCCTGGATAATTCGTTTGAAGTTCATTCAGGGGAATAACTTGCCCAGTGGAATCATAAGGAAAAATAATATGCTTATTTGTTGTCAAATAGCTATATGTGTTTTGCCTTTTTTCCGCTTTCTTGACCGGCTTGAAATACGGGCGAAGTATTCTCTTTTCAATGGAAAAAGTTCTTCCACCCCTCTGGATTGTATAGCATTCTTCGGTCTCGTTGGTTACTTCTTCATCGGAGAACCAATAAGTGCGTTTCTGTTCTGCACTTGTCTGTATTCCGGTGAAAATATTTGCGTGTTTGGTGATTGGAACCGCAACAGCATCTAATTTTTGAAGCATCTTGAGGAACTCCAGATCCGTTGTCAATCTCCACGGCAATTCATTGAGTACAGTAGAAGAAAGCTCTACAGTATCAATTTTTTCGCCCGCCCATAGCTTGTTAGCAGAATCAACACTGTTATAAGCAAAAGTTGTCTGTTTTTCCTTGGAAAGCAAGATAATTGAGCTGTAGATGGTTTTATCATCGAACAACTGTGCATCCCCGAAGTCATCCAGACTGACGAGCATCCGTTCCATAGCAATTAGGCTACGCAACTTCTCGCCAGCGCCAATCTTAAAGAATTTATTAGGCACAATATAGCACACCAAGCCGTTTTCCTTTATCTTGTTGATAGCCCGCTCAATGAAGATAAAGTATTTGTCAAATTGCTTGTGCGATGTCTTATACTTCTTTTTGTATACTTCTACTTCTGCGCTTGGCAACAGCGTATGCATTCCTTCGGTATTCACATATGGGGGATTACCGATAATAACATCAAATCTACAGCCATTGTTAATTGCGCTCCAATCGAAGGGCGCAATCTCCATCATCTGATGGTTGGCACCGCTGATTCCGTTTAATTCAGCTTGGCTGACAAGAGAGTTTCCAAATTGAATATTGGTACCAAGATCAGGAAGAATGGGAACAACTTCTGCCACAGAAGGAGCTGTTTCATCTTCAATTAGCTTGATTAACAAAGAAAATTTAGCTACTTCAACTGCATGTATATCAATATCTATACCGTAAATACAGGAGCAAAGAATATCTTTTTTCTCTTGAAGGGGCAGTTTGTATAAATCAATGCCAGTCTCAATCAAATGATCTGTTTGCCCATTGCCAATATACCATTGCACACAGTAATCCTGCAAAAAGGCAAATGCTTCTTCCAAGAAAATACCAGAGCCACAGGCAATATCAGCCACACTAATATTCAAAATCTCAGCAGGAGTTTTACCTTCACATACTTTGGAAAGCGTTTTATCGACCATATATTTGACGATTTCCGTGGGCGTTGTAACAACAGATCTGTTCTGGCAATCCTTCTTTTTGCCAAGACCTATGGTATTATTTTCGAGTAACACTAACTGTTCAGTTAAGAACATCTCGTAAATCTTTCCAAGCAAATTAGGCTCGATAATATTAAACAAATAAGGGCTTTGAGGATAATACAAATCCTCAATCATGCCTTTTACTACTTCGCAGGAAAGGTCGAAAATAATATCTTCACCGGAAAACATTCCAGAATTGTAGCGACGGTCAGCAGAACGGAACAATTCCTCCAGCTTTGATTGCAGTTGTTCGTCATCTGTAATGGTATCCTTCAATTTGTGATACAGCGGCAGATTCCTATCTTCGCAAATTCTCAGGAAAACAATTTGGTTAATAAACTCCTGCACAACATCGTTTAACACTTCCAACGACGCATATCGGCCACCCTGAGCATACAGTTCATTGCTAAGAGCTATACGCCATTCGTTGATTTGAGAAAGAAATAGGGTATCGACCTGCTGGGTTTGCCCCCCGGTTGCAGGGAAGTTTGTGTCCAAATAAGCGTCAAAATCGCCAGAGTAAACGGTATCTCTCGCAATCAACGCTACAATCTCATCAATCTTTTCTATATACTCAGTATAATGGTACAGTCGGTATCGTGCCACAGCACACCCGTCATCTTCGTGAGCAATATGGCAGGTATCGTAGATCGCCAAATATTCAAAATTCGTGAGAACAGCCAGACGATGCTTTGCGTTCCAACCGTATTTTCTGGTCTGGATCGCCGGATTTGCATCTCTGGTAATATCCACCGCAGGCTTCTTTGCTTCTACAAAGAATTTAGGCACACCTCTGAGCGTAATGGTATAGTCAGGGCGATCAGTACGGGTAGAATAATTCTCCGCAATAACTTCACGATATTGAGGTGCCAATCCCTTTTCGTTTGCAACATCCCAACCCAGAAGTTTTAACAGAGGGTCAATATATTCAATTCGGCAAGAATGCTCATTATAGGCATTTCTTGCATCTTTATAGAATTCGATATTAGCATGAAAACGATCTACAAGGTTCTGCAGTTCAGTCAGGTTAGTCATTGCTGTACGCTGCCTTTCTTTTATCGTTTGTCGGCTTTTCTGCATTTTCTGGAATAATCCAAATTCTACTCATGCGAGTAGCACCATCAATACGATTCGACTTGCACAGAATTTGAACTTGTCTGGGGGTGATTCCCCACTTTACAGCAGCTTCCTGGACTGTAATATATCCATTCATAACAAACACCTCACAAATCACGATACAAAAAACCACTATAATTATATTCGCTTAAACGAAATAAATCAAGTGGTTCTGAAAAATAAAATACCGCCCGCAGGATTTTCTCCCACGGGCGGCGTGTAATCAGCTATCCAAAGGCTTGTATTCGGTTACGGTTTTCAGATAGGTTTCGTGATCGCCGTTCAGTATCAGCTCGGCATATGCCACCGGGTCATTGTAGATCAGATACTCCAACTCTGACCGCTGATACATATTGTCAGCAATCTCATTCTCCACGGCGGTACAGTCGATGGAGATCATTGTACCGTCTGCCATTCTCAGTTCCACGCAGGCAGTATCCATATTGAACGCACAGGACAGGATTTTCATTGTTCTTGCCTCCTTAATCTTTCGGTATTTTTCTTTGCCAGTTCGCTTGCAGCCTTGCGGCGTTTCTCGTCATAGGGTGCGGTCAGCTTGAAACCAAAGCGCCCCTTGTTGACTTCAAAGGTCAAACAGCCGTTTCCGTCATCGTCGATCAATCGGCACTCGGAAGGATATTTCCCGGCATACTCGGTGATCCTGTTTTTGAGTGCAGTATTGTAGGTACAGACTTCGATCGTGCTGTCTGCTTCGTTAAAATAGATGTTGGTAGCTTTCTGTTTCTTGGAAAGACCTGTTCTCATAAAACCTCCTGTTTTTCACGAATCTTTCTCAGCTCATCACCTGCAAAAGTGGGCTGATTTTTGGATGGGGAGCGTCCAAATGATGTGCTGTATGATTTAAACGCTCCCATTGGACAATTTGCGATTTTTTCGGCTTTACACGGGAATCAGCGGGCATCATCCCTGTTGCAGTTTTTATTACGGCTTCTGCTAAAGAAATGCCACAGATTATTGCGGGAAATTACATCCTCATAGGTGCGAAGTCTGCTGCGGAGGCGTTCATTTTCCTGCTCGAGATCCACTGTGCGGAGCTGACCACGGACGGACTTATATTGTGCCAGTTCTGACTTTACCGCCGACAGTTCCGTTACCAGCGTTTCGACTTTTGCTTTCAGATCGGCAATGGTTTTCTTGGCATCCTTCAAGAGCTTTTTCAGCTTGCTTTCCTGCTTCTCCTGCACTACAAATTTTTGTGCCGCCGTGACGAGATTTTGGAAATCCTCTTTGTCAACTGCCACTTTGGAACTCAACGGCAGGGGCTTTGCTTCAATCTGCTCCACAGCTTGAATGGACACCTGTTGCTGCTGTACTCGCTCAATGCTCTGTTCCAATTCGGCAAGTTCCTCTTTGCGTTTTTCTCTCTTAAATTCAAGTACGCTCAGATGCTCCTTTTGTTCGCCTTTCTGCTCCCACTCAATGCCATGCTCCAACATGATTTCTGCAAGGGCTTCTTTCTCTTTCTGTACCCATAGGTCACGCTCCGTCAGAGAGCGCCCCTCGCCGGTAATGCCTTGATCGGCAAGAGCCTGTTTCAGCGACACACGGGTGGAAAGACCTCGTTTGCTCCCTGTTGTAAAGGGGATGAAGTCGATGTGCAGATGGGGCGTTGCTTCGTCCATGTGAAGATGAGCAGAGTACACACGGAGCTGCGGATTGCGTTCCAGAAAACTGCGGTAAAACTTGTCCAGGATGGTCTTGGCAAGCTCTGCGTTCTCTCCGGCGGCTCCCATATCGTCTTTGTTGCCCACTTGGAAAATCACTTCATAGAAAGTTTTTTCCTGCTTACCGTCACGGATTTTTTCGTAGTAGTTTCCGATGCAGCGGTCTTTGCGTTTTTGCTTTGCGTTAAATTCTGCGAGAGCTGCATCGAACAGTTGGTGGTACGCTTCTTCGATGGGAGTGTAGCAGTATTCGATATTCAGATGGGTGCGAGTCGGGTCAACATTTTCTGCAAGGTAGGTGCGGCGGTTATGGGCAACGACACCGTCACCGGACATTGCGCTGATAGTTCGTTTGATAGGCGTCACCTCCGATTTAGCGGTAATTTGATTGATATTCCTTTCGCCGCCGCAGCGGCGGGTTTTGTTACTTTTGTCAAAAGTAACGCAAAAGCACTTTTGACAGCGGAGCCATCAAAAGAGCATTGCGCTCTCCGAGGGGGTATGCGGCTTCTGCGGAAGCCTCTGCCGTCTTTCTCGGCTTGCAGGTAGTACCCACATCCTCAAAATACGGCGTGACCGACAGCCTTTCCGCAACCGGATTTGCTTCAATGCCGCCCACAGGCAGAGAAAATTTTGAAAATCCTCTCTGCCATCCATCTCCAAATCTGCGGATTTTCCGATGGGGACGGGAGATGCGGTGGGGGTTGTGGCAGCCAATGCTTTGCCTTGTCTGCCATCCACAGGAGCGTGGCACGCTCCTGTCATAGCTCCCAAGGAAAAGTGGTCCAGCGATAGCTCTGCGGCACTCCTCGGCGGTCAAGATATTCCTGCCTTGCCTGCTCCCGCTGTTCCTCCGTGGGCGCTGTCTTGTATTGAGAGTAAAGCTGTCGGTTGAGCATGACATCCAACTTCTGCTCCAAGCCTCGACGGATTTCTTCGTCGAAGTCATCCTCGCCGTTGAGATGGTAAAGCACCAGATCGACAAACAGCTCATAGGGAATCTGTACGTTTTTCATTCGCTTCGTTTCCTTTCCGTGACGGTTGTGACGATTGTGACGGTATTTTTGATACCGCCCCTGCTGCCATTTTAATCGTCACAACCGTCACCAATCGTCACACAGTCTTTCTCGCCAAACTGATGAAGCTGCCGTTGCGGGTGCGCTTCACGGCGTATTCAATACTGTACTCGTTCAGCAAATCTCCCGCTTTAACATTGAGCCTGCGGGTCAGGATGTTGGGCTGTATATCCTCTTGTAAGAGGGCTACAAGCTCCGTTGCGCTGCCGTTCCACACCGGGGCATCCTCGGTTATCACAGCGGCGATCTTTTCCAGCAGAGGGTCGGGAGGGGTTTTCCAAAGCTCTGTTTCCGCATGGTCGAGCTGCCATATCAGCTTCTCGGCATCCCTTGTCAGATGGAGCTTTTGGTCGGGCTGATCTCTGCCGACAATCTCAAGGGTGGCACTTAGATCGGTGCGCTTCTCCTTTTGCAAAAGAAACGCTCCGTCTGCGCAGCCGAGCAATCCCGTTGTGCCGGAGATCATTTCAAACTTGTCCCCGGCCTGCTGCTTGCGTGTGTGATGTACCAGAAGTAGGCATACACCGTTCTTGTTGGCAAACTGCTTCATCCTGCCTACGATGTCGTAATCGTTGGCATAGCTGTAAGCATCGGTGCTGACCTCTCGGATCTTCTGCAGGGTGTCAATGATAATCAGCCGGGTATCCGGGTGATCACGGATAAACTTTTCAAGCTGTTCGTCAAGCCCTGCGCCGAGCTGCTTTGCATATACGGCGAAGTGTAGGCTGTCCGTACCCTCCACACCGAACATACGGGACATTCGCTCCTGCAATCTCTGGTAATCGTCCACCAGGGCAAGGTATAACACCGTGCCTTGGTGGACATCGTAATTCCAGAGCTTTTGTCCGGTGCTGATGTGGTAGGCAAGCTGTGCCATGAAGAACGACTTGCCCACCTTGGGCGCTCCTGCGAACAGGTAAGTGCCGGAGTAGAGCAGACCGTCTATGACGGGCGGTCTGCTCTGGAAAACTGTTTCGTACAGGTCATTCATGGAAACCGTATGCAGATATGCCGGGTCGTTCATTATCTGCATCTGACGATAGATTTCTTCAAGATTTTCCGAAGAATTTTCGTCCGGGTGATTGATTTCCGTATCGGAAGTGGGTATAATATTTGCAGAACTTGTTTGAAATGACTGCCTTTCATCTGCGCCAACAGATGTTGCAAGGGCAGTCTTTTCTTTTGCATCAATCATTCGCATCCTCTTCTTTCAGTCCCTGCATGGTGATGGCAATGAGGTCGATGGTACTGAGCAGTTCATCGGGTACGCTGTCCCCGGCGGCAATGCGATCAAGCTCTGCGAGGATTGCCGCCATTTGGGTTTTGAGAGCTTTGTGTACTCTCGGATTCGGCTGTACCACCACTTCACGCCCCATGCACTTGCGGTAGCAGTATTCCTGTTTGGGCAGTCCCGACAGGGAAACGGCTCTGTTCAATTCTTCCTGCTCTTCCGGTGATACTCGGAAGCCCACCGTAATGCTGCGAAAACGGTTGTGTTTGTCTACGTTCTTTGCTGACATCAATATCACGCTCCTTTGTTAAGATCATCCAGTTTGCTTGCCATTTCTTTCTGCTTGGAGGGGAACAGGTGAGCATATCGGTAGGTGATCTCAATGCTTTCGTGTCCCACTCTGTCGGCAATGGCTACTGCCGAGAAACCCATGTCGATCAGCAAACTAATGTGGCTGTGTCTCAAATCGTGGATTCTGATACGCTTGACCCCTGCGGCTTCTGCCCCTCTGTCCATTTCCCTGTGCAGATAGCTCTTGTTGATGGTGAAGATACGGTCTTTCTTTTTCAATCCGTATTGCATCTTGAAGAACTCCTGCATTTCCTCACAGAGAAAATCCGGCATTTGAATGGTGCGGTTGCTTTTCTTGGTCTTGGGAGAGGTTATCACATCCTTTCCTTTCAATCTCTGATAGGTCTTACTGATTTTTACTGTCCCACGCTCAAAATCGAAATCCGCCGGGGTCAGAGCCAACAGCTCGCCCTCACGGATGCCCGTCCAGTAAAGCATCTGAAATGCGTAGTAGGAAATAGGCTTGTCCATCATTTCTTCCGCAAATTTCTGGTATTCCTCTTTCGTCCAGAACAGCATCTCTTTGCGTTCTTCGCTGCCCATATTTCCGGCTTTTGCTGCCGGATTGGAACGGAGGTCATAGAACCTAACAGCATGGTTAAAGATAGCTGAGAGCTGATTGTGCAGCGTTTTGAGGTAGCTTTGGGAATAGGGCTTGTGTTTCTCGTCACGGTAGGCAAGCAGCTCGTTCTGCCACGCAATCACATCCTTGGTGGTGATCTCGTTAATCTTGCGCTTGCCGAAGTACGGCAGGATCTTGGTCTGGATGATATGCTCCTTGGTCTGCCAAGTGCTTTCTTTCAGCCTTGCTTTGAGATCGGTCGTATAAATCTCTACAAATGCCTCAAAGCTCATATCCAAGTCTCCTGCGCTCTGCTGCTGGAATTTCTGTTCCCATTCCAACGCTTCACGGCGGGTTGCAAACCCTCGTTTGCATTTCGGCTTGCGCTCGCCTGTCCAATCCGTGTACTGCGTTACCACATACCACGAACCGTTGTCCTTGTTCTTATAAGCCGGCATTTTCTTCACTCCTTTCTGCTTCGTAAAATCTTTCATTGAAATACTGACGGTTTACTCGTCCTGCAACGGTGATATAGCCTTTCGCCTCCAACTCTCGGTTGAGCTTACGCATAATCTTGTATGCGTGGGATTCCGAAATCTCCAACTCCTTTGCAACTTCGTCCACTCTGATGAATTTCTTTTCCATTCAATTACTCCTTTTTGATTTTTGGGTATAATATTCCTTATTTAGTGTCGGAATACTTTCTGGCCGCCATCCGATTTGCCCGGGCGGATAAACCTTCAACGATATGTGTGTTAGAGACCTTCTCCCTGGCTTAAACATATTCGCTTAAGTTTGCGTCATCATTATACTAAGCAAATTCCGTTATGTCAAGGGACTTTGGAAAAAATATTAAATATTTTTGTTTAAGTTATCTTGACACGATCTAAACTTTTATGCTATATTAATAATAACAATCCGAAAGGAAGAGAAAACTATGGCAATCGGTGAAAGAATCCGTTTTATACGCAACCTGCGTGGTATGACGCAGAAGTGGCTTGGTCAAGCCGTGGGATTTCCCCAAAAGACTGCTGATATTCGTATGGCTCAGTATGAGTCCGGCTCCAGAACGCCCAAGGAGGATTTGGTAAAAGCTCTTGCGAATGTTCTGGAGGTTTCTCCTTTGGCTTTGCGCATCCCCGACATTGACAGCGATCTTGGCTTTATCCATACGCTTTTTGCTGTCGAGGACATTTATGGTGTCAGAGCTGAAAAACAAGGAGACGAAGTACATATCGTCTTTGATGGCAGCAAGCGCACATTGGATGAGTCCATTTTCAAAATGCTGTCCGCTTGGGCTGACCAGTCTGACAAGCTCAGAAAGGGCGAGATCAGCAAAGACCAGTATGATCGTTGGCGTTATACATTCCCGGCAGAGGACACCACCCAGCTTTGGGCAAAGGTCCCCTCGCAGGAACTCAGCGATATGCTGGTAGATGCCTTTAAGAAAAAGCTGAAATAAGCCTATAAACGACAAAAAGCCCGTACTGACATCCCATCAGTACGGGCTAAATGTTAATATGGGTTTTTGTGAGCAAAGTGCAATTACTCTTTACTCTCAAGCCACTCGGTACGCAGAATAATTGCGGTAGAACGGATTCTTATCAAAACCTTATCAGAAGCGGTGGGAGAAGTCCGAAAAGCCTTGTAAACACTGGGTTTTTCGGCTTTTTTCAACTTATTCCCACTCAAGTCTTGGGCTTTGATTTAGGGTTATAAAATGCACTCTCGATACGCTTTTCGTCCAAATAATCCACGTATTTCGGGCTGTACATAGGTTCCTTACGAATTTTGTAGCCGTTTTGTAGCCAGCTATTTTATACGTACTAACCGTTCGCAACGACTTATTTTGAATGATTTGCGGCAGATTTCGATATGATTCCCG
The DNA here is from genome assembly GCA_934636655.1 of uncultured Oscillospiraceae bacterium. Lineage (GTDB taxonomy): Bacteria > Bacillota > Clostridia > Oscillospirales > Oscillospiraceae > F23-B02. The sequence continues at coordinate 29 of CAKUAS010000012.1, read as the reverse complement.
CCAATAATCACCCGGAAATTGACCGCCTG
>CAKUAS010000011.1 GCA_934636655.1 uncultured Oscillospiraceae bacterium | reverse complement strand
TAAGGCCAGAGCGATCATGCTCCGGCCCACAAAAAATTGACGCTGACACCAGCGCCCTTTTTGAAATGAAAAAGGGCGCCGCTCCATTGGCCTGGCAAGACCAACAAAACGACGCCCAAATCTTTGTGATTCTTTTTTGAGAAAAATACCGCTGCCAGCCGGAAAAATCGCCGCTCAAAAAGGGCGCTGGCTGAACGCATCTGCCCGAAAAGGGAAAACGCCCGGTTCGAATCGGGGCAGACGCTCTGAAACAGCGATTTGTATCTATGGCTTGAAAGAAATAATCCGGGCCTGAAAAAGCCCGGAAACGGTTGATGCGCCTGGCTTTTCGCCAGACGCATCTATACCGTTTAGTTAATATGGAGGCGTCACCCGGATTTGAACCGGGGAATCGCGGATTTGCAGTCCGCTGCCTTACCACTTGGCTATGACGCCATATTAGTTTGCAGGCTTTTGATAACGCAGCCTGCAAACGTTTTTTTGGAGCGGGCAACGAGACTCGAACTCGCTACCTCCACCTTGGCAAGGTGGCGCTCTACCGGATGAGCTATGCCCGCAAATGGTGCCTCCGGTCGGAGTTGAACCAACGACACGCGGATTTTCAGTCCGCTGCTCTACCTACTGAGCTACAGAGGCATGTGCTGATAAAATGGTGGGAACAACTGGACTCGAACCAGTGACCCCCTGCTTGTAAGGCAGGTGCTCTAACCAGCTGAGCTATGCTCCCTCATCAGCGGCTTGTTTATTATACTAAAGCTGACCCCAATTGTCAATAACAATTTTGAAGTTTTTAATCGTTTTTTGCCTGCTCCAAAAGTTTTGAGATATCATCGGGAGTGAAGGTGTACACCGTATCGCAGAATTGACAGCTGACATCAACATCCTTGCCCTCGTCGATCATGTTCTGCAGCTCGGTTTCACCTATGCCGAGTATCGCGCTTGCCACGCGCTCACGGCTGCATCTGCAGCGATAGCCGATCTCGTCCTCACCGACGATGTGATGCTCAAGGCCCTTGAGCACCTGCTCGAATACGGCTTCGAGTCCGTCCTCGGCCAGAATGGTCGTCAGTGCGTCCATCATGGTGATGTTTTCCTCAAGCTTGTCGATAAACTCATCCGCCGCGCCGGGCATGAGCTGCACGATAAAGCCGCCGGCGGACTTAATGCTAAGATCGGTATCCACCAGAACGCCGAGACCGCAGGCTGCCGGTATCTGCTCACTTTCGAGCATGTATGCCGTCAGGTCCTCGGCTATCTCGCCAGAAACGAGCTGCGTCGAACCGATGTACGGCTCCTTGAGCCCGATATCGCGGCTGACGGTTATCATACCGTCTCTTCCGACTGCACCGCCTACATTGAGCTTGCCGTCCTGCCTTAGAGGGAGCTCGATACCGGGATTCGTCACATAGCCGCGCACGAAGCCTGCACTGTCGGAAACGGCTATGACACTGCCTATCGGACCGCCGCCGTTTATGCGTATCGTGAGGCTGCCGTCATCCTCCTTCATCATGTTGCCGAGCATGGACGCTGCGCACAGCGTTCTGCCAAGCGCAGCAGCCGCTGTGGGCGTGCAGTTGTGTATATCTTTAGCGCGCTGCACGGTGGCTTTCGCGCTGACTGCCGACATTTTTATGAAGCCGTCTCCGGCTGTCGCTCTTAGTATTCTGTCCATAGTAAAACCTCAATAAATGCTCGTATTCTTTGCCGAGATGAACATTCTGCCCCGGTCGCCCTGCGGGCAGTCGGTGAAAAAGCTTATCTCCTCAAAGCCCGCTTTCTCAAGCGCCGCTTTGAGCTCCTCGGGTGAGTGGGCATACTCGATATGCTCCTCGCACTCACGCTGCCAGAGTCTGCCTCGGCGCGAGAAAAGATCCATGCCATACAGCAGGGCGTTTTCCTCCTCGGAGAAATCCGCACGCCACAGGCAGAGCACCTCGTCCGTCTCGTCAACGAATATTTCGCCGTCGAGCGCCATCATGCTCTCCGGCGTTTTGATATCGAATATGAAAAGTCCGTAAGGACGTATGAAAAGATGCAGCCTGTCAAATACACGGTCGAGCTTGTCCGGAGCAATGTAATTAATTCCGTCAAGCGAGCAGTAAGCCGCGTCTACCGTACCGTAAAGATCGAGCTCGGCTGCGTCCTGACAAAGGTACAGCGGTATGATCTCTGCGTCTGCCGCTTTGCCGGAGGCCTGCATGAGCATATCCGGCGAGGCGTCGACGGCGATCATCTCGTAGCCGCGGCGCGCCATGATCGCCGTGAGCGTTCCCGTGCCGCAGCAAAGGTCAAGAAGAGTTTTGAATTCGCCTCCGTCGTCGTCAAAGCGGGCTTTGTAAAAATCGGCGAAGTCGCCGTAGGGTATATCGCCCGTAAGCGTATCGTACCACATTGACAGCGGCCCGTAAGATGCGGCCATCAGTCCTTGTCCTGCTGCTCGGCCAGACGTTCAAATACTATTTCATAGCCGTCCTTGCCGTATTGCAGCGAGCGGTTGACGCGGCTTATCGTCGCGCTGGAAGCGCCGGTCTCGGCCAGAATGTCGTTATAGATCATGCCCTTGGAAAGACACACGGCGACCTGATAGCGCTGCTCCATAGCCTGGATTTCGGTAACGGTACACAGATCGTCAAAGAAATCCATGCACTCTTCAACTGTCTTGAGCGTAAGTATCGCCTTATACATATCCTGATTGCGGGGCTTTCTGTTAAGCTTATTCATGAGCTAACCTCCTTCGGTCATACATTTACATTTTACATCAACACATCACAAATGTAAAGCGCTAATGCGTGATTTGCCGGGCGGCCGCTTTGAATTAAATTCATATGAGTATAAAATGCCTGAAAATGCTTTTGCTGTCTGGTGTGTCAGCAAATTGTTGTTGATTAATATTGATAAATGTAATACAATATAACCAAGAACAATTGGAGGTGAACGCAATGCCATTTGAAATGACGATGACTATGTTCTGGCTGATCGCCATGGTCTTCTTCCTCGTGGTCGAGGCGGTGACGGTAGGGCTCGTGTGTATCTGGTTCGCGGCGGGCTCACTGGCAGCGCTGCTGTGCGCGATGCTGAATGGACCCGTGTGGCTTCAGATCGTCCTGTTTCTCATCGTTTCGGCGGTGACATTGTATTACACAAGGCCGCTCGTCAAGAAGTATGTCAACAATAAGGTCGAGCCGACCAATGCCGATATCGTTATCGGCAAGGAGTGCCGCGTGACGGAGACGATAGATAATATCGCGGGCACCGGCGCTGTGTACGTTGACGGAAAAACGTGGACAGCAAGAAGCGAAAACGACGATAAAACAATTCCCGAGGGTACGCTCGTAACTGCACAGCGTATTGACGGCGTGAAGCTTATCGTTGCGCTTCCCGCAGAGGAAACGGTAAAATAAAAAACTGATATAAAAAAGGAGAGAACAAATGGACCCTCAAACCATCGTACTGTGTATTATCATTCTGCTCGCACTGGTCGTTATTATCAGAAACATCCGCATCGTCCAGCAGAGCAAGGTCATGATCATCGAGCGCCTGGGCAAATATCAGGCAACCTGGGGAACCGGTATCCATGTCAAGGTGCCGTTTTTTGAGAGAGTCGCAAAGACCATCTCCCTCAAGGAGCAGGTAGCCGATTTCCCGCCCCAGCCCGTTATCACAAAGGATAACGTCACCATGCAGATAGACACCGTTATCTACTTCCAGATAACCGACCCCAAGCTGTACACCTACGGTATCGAGCATCCAATGGTCGCTATAGAGAACCTGTCGGCAACGACGCTGCGTAACATAATCGGTGACCTTGAGCTCGACCAGTGCCTTACCAGCCGCGACCTCATAAACGGCAAAATGCGCACCATACTCGACGAGGCCACCGACCCCTGGGGCATCAAGGTTAACCGCGTTGAGCTCAAGAATATCCTGCCGCCCAGAGAGATCCAGTCGGCGATGGAAAAGCAGATGAAGGCAGAGCGTGAACGCCGCGAGGCCATTCTCCGTGCCGAAGGCGAAAAGCGTGCGGCCATCCTTGAAGCGGAAGGCGAGAAGGAATCGGCCATCCTGCGCGCCGACGCGAAGAAACAGCAGCAGATCCTCGAAGCGGAAGGCGAGGCCGAGGCTATTCTCAAGGTCCAGACCGCTACCGCCGAAGGTATCCGCCTTATAAACGAGTCTATGCCGAGCGACGCTGTGCTGAAGATCAAGGCTCTCGAGGCTTTCGCGGCGGCCGCAAACGGCAAGGCAACGAAGATAATCATCCCGAGCGAGATCCAGGGTATCGCCGGTCTTGCCGAGGGCGTTGTCCAGTCGGTCAAGGACATTCCCGCAGAGAAGTAAGAAAAAGTTTGAAATCAAAGACCCGACGGGCTCCGCCGGGTCTTTTTGAGGTATGTAATGATAAAAGTAGCACAGTTTATGAAAGATCACGGCATGGACGCCGAGCGCGTTGACCTTGCCGAGTATACGAAGGCCTTTGCCGATGCGATGCACGCAGGACTTGCCGCACCGCAGAAGAACATGCCCATGCTGCCGACGTATCTGTATTCGTCGGGCAAGCTCCAAAAAGGTGAAAAGGCCATTGTCATTGACGCGGGCGGCACGAATTTTCGTACCGCGCTTATAGGTTTTGACGGGAAAAAGGACGTGATCGACGCTCTTGATAAGCGCCCGATGCCCGGTGCGGCGGAGCCCGCGGCCTGGGAGCAGTTTATATCCTGCGTTGCCGACTGCGTGCAGCCTCTTCTGAAGCAGGCAAAGGATATAGGCTTTTGCTTTTCTTACCCGGTCGAGATAACTCCCGAGTGCGACGGTAAAGTCCTTGGGCTCACAAAGCAGGTCGAAATCGAGGGCGCTGTCGGCTCGTACCTCGGCGCGTCGCTGAGAGCGGAGCTCGAAAAGCGTGGAGAAAAGGTTGGTAGAATCGTTGTTTTAAACGACACTCCGGCGACTCTGCTTGCCGGAAAGGTGCTGTCAAAGGGAAGCTTCGACGGATATATCGGACTCGTTGCCGGAACGGGCTGCAACACCTGCTGCGAGATCGAGTGCGGCAAGATCGGAAAGCTCGGGCTCACGGGCGGCGGAAAAATGCTCGTGAACCTCGAGAGCGGCTCGTTCCGCGCATTTCCCCGCGGTGACGCAGATCTTGCAATGGATGAAGATCTACCCGATACCGGCGCATATGTCGCCGAGAAAATGATATCCGGCCGCTATCTCGGTCAGGTCTGCATGTATACGCTCAAAATGGCCGCCAAAGAAGGGCTGTTTTCCGAGCGCGCGACCGAGATAATCGAAAAAATGACCGAGGTCACAACTCCGACTATCGACAAATGGGGAAGCTCACGCTTTCCCAAGGGTTTCAACAGTGAGGATAGAGTCAATTTAGTTTACATAATATCTGAAATTTTTGAGCGCTCGGCGAGATGCATAGCATCCAAGCTTTGCGGCATACTTGAGATCACGGGCGCGGGCAGCTCACGCCCCGTGTGTATAGCTGTGGACGGCTCGCTTTATTCCGAAAGCAAGCTCCTGCGCCCTGAGCTTGAGCGCTTTATGGATGTATACGCCGGTGAGATCATGGGCAGACGATACGAGTTTGTTAATGCCGAGAACATGAGCCTTATCGGTACTGCCGCCGCGGTGCTGATGTCATGAGCGCTGTTAAAAAGCTTGTTCCGCTGCTGTTGTGCCTGTGCCTTATCCTCTCGGGCTGTTCGGCACGGGAGACGGAAAAGAAGGACAGCTCAAAGCTGCAGATAGTTTGCACGAACTTTCCGGCCTACGATTTTGCCCGCGAGATAGCGGGGGACAGGGCGCAGATAAAGCTTCTCATAAAGCCCGGCGCGGAGGTACATTCCTATGAGCCCGCACCGAAGGACGTTATTGCGATACAGGAAAGCGACCTGTTTATCTGCAACGGCGGCGAGTCGGAAGCTTGGGTAGAGTCACTCGTGGGCGAGAACGTTAATGCCCTGCGCATGATGGACTGCGTCGAGACCGTAGCCGAAAGCGGCGAGGGTATCTACGCCGCCGAGGATGAGCACGATCATGAGCATGACGACGGGGAAGAAGAGGAGCTCGACGAGCATGTGTGGACAACGCCGGGAAATGCGGCGAAGATATGTTATGCGCTGTGCGATAAGCTATGTGAGCTCGACCAAGAGAACGCAAACGAATATATGCTCAACTACGAGGTCTATAACGCAAAGCTCATGGAGCTCGATATCGAGATACGTACGACGGTTTTAAACGGTGTGCGCGATACGCTCGTTTTTGCGGACCGTTTCCCGATGCGATACTTTACTCGCGAGTACGGGCTCAAATACTACGCGGCCTACCCCGGCTGCGCCTCGCAGACCGAGCCCTCGGCGAAAACGGTAGCGTTTTTGATCGACCATGTGCGCGAAGAGAAAATACCGGCTGTTTTGTATATGGAGTTTTCAAATGAAAAGATGGCCGACGTCATTTGCGAGGACACAGGCTGCGAAAAGCTGCCGTTTTACTCGGCGAACAGCGTGACGGCGCGGCAGTTTGAGGACGGTGTCACGTACCTTGACCTCATGCGTATGAATATTGAAACTTTGAAGGAGGCGCTTTACTGAAATGGCACAGATAACATGCAGGGACCTCAGCTTTGCCTATGACGGCGAAACGGTGCTCAGCAATATTAATTTTTCTCTCGACGCGGGCGCGTATCTGTGTATCGTCGGCGAAAACGGCTCGGGCAAGTCTACGCTCATGCGCGGCATTTTGGGGCTCAAGCAGCCGTCAAAGGGCGAGATCGTTTTTGACGATCTCAAGCCGACGGAGATAGGCTATCTCCCGCAGCAGACGCAGATACAGCGCGACTTTCCGGCCTCGGTGCGCGAGGTCGTGCTTTCCGGCAGACTGAACTCCATGCGCGGAAGGGTGTTCTATAATGCCGAGGATAAGGCCGCTGCCGCAGAGAATATGGAGCGCCTCGGCATTGACGATATCGCCGACCGCTGCTATCTTGAGCTCTCCGGCGGTCAGCAGCAGCGCGTTCTGCTCGCGCGCGCTATGTGCGCGACGAAAAAGCTGCTGCTGCTCGACGAGCCGGTAACGGGTCTCGACCCCGTCGCAGCAAACGAGATGTACAACCTCATTAAGCTCGTGAACCTTTGCGATAATACGAGCGTCATCATGATATCGCACGATATCCACGCCGCGGTGCGCTATGCCACGCATATCCTGCACCTCGGCCGCAGCCAGCTGTTTTTCGGCACAACTGCGCAGTACCGCGAGAGTGACCTTGCGCGCAGATTCGTGGGAGGGTCGAGAGCATGATAGAGCTTATAAAAGAGATGTTTTCTTATCATTTTATGATCCGTGCCATCGTTGTAGGAGTTCTGGTTTCGCTGTGCGCGGCACTTTTGGGCGTGTCGCTCGTCTTGAAGCGCTATTCCATGATAGGCGACGGCCTTTCGCACGTCGGCTTCGGCGCGCTGGCGATAGCGGCGGCTGCCAACATCGCGCCGCTGTACCTCGCCGTACCGGTAGTTGTCGCGGCGGCGTTCCTGCTGCTGAGGATAAATCAGAACAGCAAAATTAAGGGCGACGCGGCGATAGCGCTCATATCCTCGTCGGCACTGGCTGTCGGCGTCGTGACAGTGTCACTTACAACGGGCATGAACACCGACGTTTCAAACTACATGTTCGGCAGCATACTGTCCTTAAGCCGGGCCGACGCCGTTTTGAGCATTATACTTTCTGCAGCTGTGCTTTTAATGTTCGTTCTGCTGTATCCGCGTATATTCGCTGTCACGTTTGACGAGACCTTCGCACGCGCGACGGGCACGAAGGCGCAGCTTATAAACAGCGTTATCGCCGTGCTCACCGCCGTCACCGTCGTCATCGGTATGCGCATGATGGGCGCACTGCTCATATCCAGCCTCATAATATTCCCGGCGCTCACGGCAATGCGGCTTTGCCGCAGCTTTAAGGCCGTGGTGATATGCTCCGGCATAGTTTCCGTCGTGTGCTTTATCATCGGCATGGCTGCATCTTATGCATTCGAGCTTCCGTCCGGCGCGGCGATAGTCATAGTCAATATCATCGCTTTTGCGGCGTTTTCTTTTGCAGCTTTACTAAAAAAGAGAGCGTAAAACTGTATAAACCCCATAAAAATCGGCTCCGAGCGCCAAAATCGGGGCCGATTTTTTATGCAAAAATTCACGAAAACAGTGAATATTCGCGCTATAATGAATAATATTCACTTAAAACACGGTTTTTATAAAAAAATACGAATATTTTTTCAAAAAAGTGTTGACAAAAGTGAATAAAGATGCTAATATAGGCAACGTCGTAAGGAACGGCACATAAAACAGTTAAAAATTTTTTGAGAGGTATAGAAAATGAAAAAGTTTATCGCACTTCTGCTCGCGATGGTCATGGTGTTCGCACTGTGCGCCTGCGGCAACGACACAGACAATAAAGACAATGACGATCAGACCAAGGATTATTCGTCCATGACTCTTGACGAGCTCAAGGCAGAGCTCAAGACCGTTGAAGACGGCAAGCTCACCGTCGCTACCAGCCCCGACTTCGCTCCCTATGAGTTTTACTCCCTCGACGCAGACGGCAACGCAACTCTCGCAGGCTTTGACGTTGCATTCGCTCAGTACATAGCCGATAAGCTCGGCCTCGAGCTGAACATCATCCCCATGGACTTTGACGGAACCCTCGCAGAGCTCCAGGCAAAGAACGTTGATATCGGCATGGCCGGTTACTCCCCCGATACCAAGCGTGAGAGCATCATGAACTTCACCAAGATTTACTACAAGGGCGGCCAGTCCTTCATCACCTCCAAGGCAAAGGCAGACGAAATCACTTCTCTCGAAGTTGCAAATAACGCAAAGTACAAGATCGGCGCACAGACCGGCTCCATCCAGTATGATCTGGCAGAGGCCAACACTCCCGACGCTGACAACATCGGTCTGACCAAGGTTCCCGACATCATTGCAGAGGTCGTTTCCGGCAAGCTCGACGGCGCATTCATGGAGACCATCGTCGCAAAGGCATACCAGGCACAGTACGAGGATCTCGTCATTGTCTGCGAAGTACCTTACGAGCAGGAAGGCTCCGCGATCGGCGTAAATAAGGACAACGAAGTTCTCCTCGCAGCACTCAACCTCATCATCGACGAGGCGATCAACGACGGCAGTCTCCAGAAGTTCGTTGACGAGGCAGGCATCCTCGCAGTCGGCGACAAGTACGAAGGTCTGCTCGACGAGGCAGGTCAGGTTCCCGAAGCTGACACTTCCGCAGACGATACCGCAGCATAACGATAGATAATAACGAAATTTCTCCCCGGAGAATCTCCGGGGAGAATTTCCCGTATACACAGTTTTGAAAGGATAAGGACGTATGTTTTTTACTCCGGATGGATTTTCAATAACATGGGATTACAGGCAGCTGTTTATAGACGGCCTTGTCTGCACTATATCCCTGTCCGCATTGACCGTTATATTTGGTTTTATTCTCGCGCTGCTGCTTGCGGTCATGCGCCTGAGCAAATGGCAGCCGTTCGGTTTCCTTGCACTTGATAAGCACGGCCACCTGCGCGAGGAGGGCTTCCTCGCAGCCCTCGGCCGCTTTAACCCGATCTCTTTCCTCGCAAGCGTTTATGTCGAGCTCTTCCGTGCAACACCAATGCTCGTTCAGCTCTTCATTATATATTATGTGGCGTTTGCAAATGTCGATATCCCCTCGTTTAAGCTCTTCGGAACCATACGCTTTGAGCGTTTTGTTCCCGGCGTTGTCGCCCTGAGCCTCAACTCTGCGGCCTACCTGAGCGAGATCATCCGCTCCGGCATCCAGAGCATCGACGGTGGCCAGACGGAAGCTGCACGCTCTCTCGGCCTTACTCAGGCGCAGAACATGCGCTTCATCATTCTGCCGCAGGCGATAAAGAACATCCTTCCGGCTATCGCAAACGAATTCGTCACGATAATCAAGGAGTCCTCTATCTGCTACACCATCGGAGTGGGCGAAATTATGTACGCCGTTGCCTCCATCAAGGGCGCAACGTTCCGTATCGCAGAGCCGCTCGTTGTCGCAACGGCTGTGTACTTCTGCCTGACATTCCCCACCTCCAAGATAATCGAACACTTTGAAAGGAAGATGAGCGTCGGTGACAAACGATAAACTTATACAGGTAAAAGACCTGAAGAAATACTACAAAAAGGGCGTTATCAAGGCACTCGACGGCGTTACGGTCGACATTAACCGCGGCGACGTTATGGTCGTCATCGGCCCCTCGGGTTCGGGAAAGTCAACCCTCCTGCGCTCGCTGAACCTGCTCGAAGAGCCCACGAGCGGCAGCATTATTTTTGAAAATGTCGATATAACCAATAAGAAGATAGACATAAACAAGCACCGCCAGAAGATGGGCATGGTCTTCCAGCACTTTAATCTTTTCCCGCACAAGACGATACTTGAGAACATGATCCTTGCGCCAGTCGAGGTCAAAAAGGTGCCTGTTGAGGAGGCCAAGGCCAAGGCGATGCAGCTTTTAAAGCGCGTAGGTCTTGAGGACCGTGCAGACGCATATCCCATCCAGCTCTCGGGCGGCCAGAAGCAGCGTATAGCGATCGTGCGCGCACTGTGCATGGAGCCCGATGTCATGCTGTTTGACGAGCCTACGAGCGCGCTCGACCCCGAGATGGTCGGTGAGGTGCTCGACGTTATGAAGGAGCTCGCGCACGAGGGCATGACGATGGTCGTCGTCACCCACGAGATGGGCTTTGCACGCGAGGTCGGCAACCGCGTCCTGTTTATGGCCGACGGTAAGCTCGTCGAGGAGGGCACGCCCGAGGAGATATTCGAGCATCCTCAGAGCGAGCGTTTACAGGACTTTTTATCCAAGGTGCTTTGATATGAATGAAATAAAGACAAAACTCAAAAACGCCTCCATAGATTCTGTTGAATCTATGGCGGACTTCTACGAAAAGACGGCCGACGAGATCTGGGATAACCCGGAGCTCTCGCTCAAGGAATATAAGGCCGCGGCGCTTTACTGCAAAATACTGCGCGAGTACGGCTTTGAGGTACGCGAAAAGCTCTGCGGCATTGACACCGCGTTCTGCGGCTCGTTCGGCAGCGGAAGGCCGTATATCGGCGTGCTCGGCGAGTTCGACGCACTCTCAGGACTTTCGCAGAAGGCGGGGCTTTACGAAAAAGACCCCGTAGTCCATGACGGCAACGGCCACGGCTGCGGACACAATCTGCTGGGCGTTGCCTCGCTCGCTGCGGCCTTCGCCGTCAAGAAATATCTTGAGGACAGCGGCAGCAGCGGAACGGTCATTTTCTTCGGCTGTCCCGGCGAGGAGGGCGGAAGCGGCAAGGCCTTCATGGCGCGTGAGCGCGTTTGGGAAAAGCTCGATGCCGCGTTCTGCTGGCACCCTGCGGACGTAAATCAGGTCAAGACCGGTACAAATAACTCGTCGATCCAGGTGCTTTATAAATTCAAGGGACTGTCCGCTCACGCGGCAGCATGCCCCGAGCTCGGCCGCAGCGCGCTCGATGCCGTTGAGCTCATGAATATCGGCGTGCAGTTTCTGCGCGAGCATATGTCGGATGATTGCCGCGTACACTATGCGATAACAAATACGGGCGGCATATCTCCAAATGTCGTTCAGTCCGAGGCAGAGGTGCTGTACATGACGCGCGCCAACAAGGTCAAGGACTGCATTGAGCTGCAAAAACGCGTGGATAAAATAGCCGAGGGCGCGGCTATGATGACCGAGACGAGCGTGGAGCGCGTTTTCATAGACGGCACCGCGGAACTCCTGCCTAACTTCACACTCGAAAAGCTTATGTACGATAATTTTGAAAAGATCGGCGTTCCGCAGCATACGGACGCAGAGCGCAAGTTTGCCGCCGAGCTGCGCAAGACCTTCCCCAAGCAGAGTTCCGCTCCCGGCATCGGCGCGCATTTTGACTCGGATATCGCCGAGACCGTCATGGAGAAGACGCACGATCTTGCCGAGCCCCTCAACGATTTCCTCATGCCTTACTACTCGGGCACCGGCTTCATAGCCGGCAGCACCGATGTCGGCGACGTCAGCTGGCTTACCCCGGCTGCGCAGATCGAGACCGTAACCTGGCCGAGCGGTATGCCCGGACACACATGGCAGACAGTCACCTGCGGCAAGAGCAGCATCGCCTATAAGGGCATGCTCTGCGCGGGAAAGGTCATGGCGGCGTCGGTCATCGACCTAATCGAAGACCCCGAGCTGTTAAAGGCTGCGCGCGAGGAATTTAAGCGCCGCTCCAAGGGCGGTTATACCTGCCCGATAGAGCCGAATGCCGTACCCATAGCGCTGTGACACGGGAATGTTTTGTTAGTTAACAAATTTGTGCTTTCATTTTTCGTTCTTTTATGCTATACTTCGGATGTTTGTGCACATTGGAGGCATTGGTATGAAAAATAAGCTTCTCTTCGTTCTTATGCTGCTGCTCATGATGGCGGCGCTGCCGCTTTCGGCGAGTGCCGAGATCGGGCTCAAGCCCGTTGCCGACCCATGGGACGATCCGAATAATCTTATAAAAGACGGAGCCGTTTATACGGCATATAACGAGGATGGTTACATTGTCGCGTGGGAGACCCCCGAGTGCGACTTAAACGGAAAGTACATGCTGATCAAAAACGACACCGAGCTCAAGGTCGAATACCGCGTGAGCTATATGGGAGATGTGCCGTGGGGCCATGTTACGGTTGCGTCGGATAACGGCGAAAGCTTCGACGGCTGGGTGCTCATGAGCGATCTCCTTGGTGCGGACGGCAAACAGGCGGCGGAAGCGCCTGTCAGTGTGCCCGATCATCCTATGATCGCAGATCCGACGCCGGAGCCGACCGAAGAACCGGAAAATCCGGAAGTCACGCCCACGCCTACCGTGCCCGTTCGTCCTGAGCAGGCAATAAACATCAATAACACCTATAACGCTGCGATCGTGTATACTTCGGTGGCGATAGCGGCCGTTGCGATAGCGTTTGCGATCCTCGTTCTCGTCAAACACAAAGCGCTCAACAAAAAAGGCGAGTAAATCGCGAAAAGCAGGACATAATAATACTTGCAAGTGAAAAACCTTAGCACTCGAAACTTGGGAGTGCTAAGGTTTACATTTTGTTCATATAAAGCACTATATTTGTTCATAATTATATGGTACTTTATATACAACAAGAAACGAAAGACATAAACGAAGAACCAAATTTCGAGTTTGAGTCTTTCCCCAAATCATTAGGAGGTATTGATTATGTTTGAACTTACACCGTTTGGCTATCGCAGAGTAGCATCTTATAATCCTTTCCGTGAGCTGGAGGAAATGAGCCACAGCTTCTGGAATGACGCAGACGTCAGCGGCTTCCGCACCGACATCAAGAAGGTCGACGGAAACTATGTTCTTGAAGCGGAACTGCCCGGCTTCAAGAAGGAGGATATCAACATTGATATCGACAAGGATTGCCTGACCATTTCCGCAGAGCGCAAGTCCGAGGAAAAGGAAGACAAAGGCGAGAACGGCTTTGTCCGCCGCGAGCGTTACTACGGCTCGTTCAGCCGCAGCTTCAACATCAAGGGCATTGATACCGACGCTATCACCGCTGAGTATAACGACGGTGTCCTGACTCTGACCATGCCGGAGAAGACCCCCGAGGTTCCCGCGGCAAGACGTCTTGAGATCAAGTAATCCGATATTTCAAAGCAGATCGTTTTTCTTTCATCCTCTCTCTTCCCCATAAAACAAAAAACCCGATGCTTTTGCATCGGGTTTTTTGTTGCTATAATCGGCATAGTGTGATAAAATTTCAGACAAATTAAATATATTTGTAAGGAGAAAAGAGATGAAAAAACGCCTAATAGCGCTGCTGCTTGTTGTCATTATGCTCTGCACGCTGCTTCCGATCGGCGCGCTTGCCGATCAGATGGTGTATATAACCGACACAGGCAGCAAGTATCACGAGTACGGATGCAGGTACCTGAGCGAATCGGGCTATGCCGTGACGCTCGACTATGCCGTGAGATGCGGGTACAAGCCCTGCTCGGTTTGTCACAAAACGAGCTCGGGCGATCAGGGTGTTGCCGGTTTTGTCGATGTAGCCCCCGGCAAGTATTACAGCAATGCCGTGGAGTGGGCCGTCAAAAACGACATAACGCAGGGCACTGACGATACGCACTTTGCGCCCAACGATTCATGCACCAGGGCGCAAGTCGTCACATTCATGTGGCGCGCCGCCGGCGGGCCGACGGTGGACGTTATTATGGCCTTTGACGATGTTCATTACACCAATTATTACTACAAAGCCATACGCTGGGCTGTCAAAAACGGTATAACAAGCGGCGTAAGCGCCGACCGATTTGCACCCAATAAGCCTTGCACTCGCGCTCAGGTCGTCTCGTTTTTATATCGCGCGGCCGGTGAGCCGGATGTCGGAAACAGCTGTCTCTTTGCTGATGTTTCCGCGAATGCTTACTACCGCAGTGCGGTCATATGGGCTGTCGAAAACGGTATAACAGCGGGTGTTACGCCCAACAAGTTTGCGCCGAACGCAACGTGTACGCGCGGACAGATCGTGACCTTCCTGTATCGCTATTATAACAGCGATACTCCCGACCCTACGCCCACGCCCACGCCTACGCCTGATCCTACCCCCACACCGACTCCGTCCGGTGACAGTGAGTATATCGTAAGCGGAAAGCTTCCGTATCCCTGCCCCACACCGGCAAGCGGTATACCGGCTCCCACTGATACGGCTACGCATGACAATGTCCTTGCGCTTTTGGATAAATACTGCCCGAACGGGTCGTATATCCTGCGCGACAGCGAAGCGAACGGCGACGATTTCATGACCTGGATGAATAATAGAGGACTGATTGAAGATCTGAGTACGGCGGTGCATGAACAAGAGCATATCTACACAGCATTTAACAGTCGGTACAACACTAAGATAGATCCCGTCACAGGTGAATACAGTAGCGCTATGTATCGTGCCTATTATACCGGTGAGGGCATGCACATTATGGTTCCCGAAACCGATACTTATCAAACCGAGGAGATAGCGGCCATCGTGCCCGAAGATCTGCGCAGCTTCAGATACAGTACCTATGTCGGAGCGGGTGCGGAGGTCGACTCCAATGTCAACGGCATATATGGCTTGATGAATGAGTTCACGGCTTACTGCTGGAGTTCGACAACGAATATCTCGCTGTACGAATACTTACTCGATCAGCCGTTTTCCAGGGAAAATTGGTTCGAATATGTGGCGATGTCAAGCGGTGACTACTTTGCTTATTCAGAATTTAAATTTTTTATATTGTCTTATCTGATCTACGCAAAGGAGAATTATCCGTCGATATATGAGCAGACGGTGAATAACGAGGCGCTGCGTGATGCGTTCAGGATAGTCGAGGCGCGCTATCGCGGTGTGGTCGAGCAGTATTTTGCAAATCTCAATAAAACGGAGGAATATCTCAAGACCAATGGTCTGCCCGCATTTCAGGATGGTGGGTATTTCTACATAAGCACCGGCGGCTCAGGCTATAGCTTAATCAACACATTTGTGAGTACCTATAACCTCCTTGAAAATGCGATGCAAGCTCCCGAATATGTCGAGATGTACAATTTAATGACTAAATAATAATCAAGCCCGGTTCAACTGAACCGGGCTTTTTGCTGCCTAAAATCTTATCATTGAGCGGTCGATATCGCTTATTTTTCGCGCACCGCACATGTACATCGTGTCCTTGAGCTCCGCGCGCAGCTTCTCAATGTAGCTGACGATGCCTTCTGTCCTGCCGCCGTAGTAGCTTATCAGGAACGGACGGCAGATCATGACCGCGTCCGCGCCGATTGCAAGTGCGCGGAAGATATCAGTGCCGCTGCGTATGCCGCCGTCGACGATTATCTTGACCCTGTCGCCGACAGCGTCGACTATCTCCGGCAGGACCTCCGCTGTCGCGGCCGAGCCGCCGAGAACGCGCCCGCCGTGGTTTGAAACTATTATTGCCGCAGCACCGGCATCTGCTGCTTTGACTGCGCCGCGTGCCGTCATGATGCCCTTTATTATCATGGGTATTTTTGCGTATTCGCACAGCTCGCGCAGCTGCTCTTGGCTTTTGCTGCCCGCGTCGGGACTGACCTTTTTAAGGTGAGGAAGTCCGGCAGAATCGACCACGAAGGAGACGGCGAAAGGCATTGCTTCGTTTGCCATGTCGAGATTCGCTTTTATCGTCTCCATGCTTAGAGGATTTATGACCGGGATGGCTATACCGCCATGTTTTTTCGATGTTTCGCAGCCGTGAGGGAACACTCTTGCGTCAAGACCGTCGCCGAAGCTCGACGCAATGCCGCACTGTTCGGCTGCCTCGGCGCAGCATTCGTTGAAATCGCGGATATCATCCGTGGGATTATACTGCGCTTTAAGTGAGCCCACAGGCGCGGAGATGAGCGGCATCGAAAGATGTCGGCCGAGGAAGTCAATCCCAGTGTCAACGGGCTCATCCGGGAATATCGTATCCATGTTGAGCCTTATACTCCGCCAGGCCTTCCAGTTGTCGTTTGCGCCGTTGCCGGGCGCTTTTGAGCCCGGGCCGGGCATGAGATTACCGCAGGCAAGGCCGTTGCATTCGGGGCAGACCTTGCAGTTCGGGCCGATGTTCTTTTTCGCATTTGCGAGAACTTCTTTGTAGTCCATATCCATACCTCTAAAAATTATGTTAACTTATATATCTTTGCCGAGCAAGGCGGTACGCTGACGTCAACACCATATGCATATCCACAGTCACGCAGTATAAATTGATCATTCCCGCGGTTCACAACGCAGAGAACACGGTCATTTTCAGCCTCGCGCAGTATGATCAGGACATCGGGTGTCGGAGCATGGAATTTTGCACTGCCGGATCTGAGCGCTTCGCTCCCGCTGCGCATTTTACCGAGCTCAGCATAAAAGTTATGTAAACCCACTCTCGTTGGCTCAAACGGGGCACGATTAAATGGATCGCCTGCGCCGTCAAGGCATTCCTCGTCGCCGTAATAAAGGCAGGGTACGCCTGGGGCACAGTATTGTATAGCGGCGCACAGCTTTTGAAGTCTGTCAGCTTTAGCGGACTGCTCGGGCGTGAGCCTGAATGCCGCCTGATTTGTACGGTCGAGCGACTTGAGCTCGCAATCCGCGCCGAGCGCCGAGTGCAGCCTTTCAACATCGTGCGAGGACAGCAGATTCATAAGCGCCATGTACATGGGTTCGGGGTAATTGTGCTGCTGCGACAGCAGAAAATCGCGCAGCGCAAAAGAGTCTGTCTCGCCTCGCGCAAAGCTGATCACAGCCGTGCGGAACGGATAGTTCATCACGCTGTCGAGTGCATATCCGAGTGCGTAATTACGCCGGTGTCCGTAGCTCACCTTGAGTACGGCATCCTCCCAAACCTCGCCGATTATCGTGCAGTCGTGCTTTTCGGCTTTCGCCGAATCGCGTATGAGCATCAGTACATCGTCGGGCAATTCGTCGGCCACATCGAGCCGCCAGCCGCTTGCTCCGCGCCGCAGCCAGAGCTTTACGATGCTGTTGTCGGAACTGATTATATAGTCCTGCCAGCTTTTGTCCTCCTCATTTACTTCGGGGAGGTCTTTAAAATTCCACCAGCAACGGTAATCATCGGGATAAGTCCGGAAGTCGAACCATCCAAAATAGGGAGAGTCCTTACTCGCATGCGCACCGACTCCGCCGTAACTGCCGAAACGGTCGAAATACACGCTGTCCGCGCCCGTGTGCGAGAAAACGCCGTCGTTTATAATGCCGATGCCAAGCCTTTCTGCCTCAGCACATAGGTTTACATAATCATCGACACTGCCGAGTATCGGATCAACGTTTTTGTAGTTTGAGGTATCGTAGCGATGATTTGACCTTGCCTCGACGATGGGATTTAGGTACAGAATCCCGATACCGAGCTCTTTGAGATACGGAAGATAAGCGGTTATTCCCTTGAGCGTTCCGCCGTAAAAATCGTCTGGGGCGTAGTCCTTTTCACCCTTGCGCGGCTGCCATTTGACGGGCTCGGATATGCTTCCGTGCATTTCCGGTGTCTGACCGAGGCGGCGGTGATACTCAATTCCGGCCTCCGCCGTGCCGTCATCGGAAAATCCGAAACGGTCGGGGAAAATCTGATACATGATGCTGCGGCGAAACTTTTCAGGCGTTTTAAAACCTCGCTTATATACTGTGAGGCGAAAGCCCTCGGCCTCGCCGCCGCAAACGCATGAGCTGTGTCCATCGTCGGCGGGGCACAGGAAGCTCTCGCCGAGCTTAAACTTATAAAACAATGCGGCAGGGCAGGGGGCTGTAAAGCGTGCGGAGAATATGTTCCCCGTGCGCTGCATGTCAAGCTCTTCGGAGAAGTCGTCGCCATATACGCAGAGCGCGGCGGCCTCCACTCCTCCGAAGGCCATGATGGAGAAGGTGATCTCAGTCCCCTCCTCGACAGCTCCGACAGACGAGCGAAATGCGCTGTCATACGAATCGTGCCAGGCGATGCCGCGCAGCTTTAATTCATCACGCAGAAGCTTATCGAGAAAAGCAGTCCTCGGCTGAAGGGGGGCAAGCCAATCGCGCTCCGGCTGCGAGGCAAGCGATGTGCCGAACGAGCGCACGACGGTACTTACAGCATCGTCGATGCCAAGCCCCATATCATCCATCAGTACGCGAAAAAGTTCTGCCGGGATGAGTTCCGAGCGATCTTCGGGCAGAAATTCAAAAACTTTTTCTGCAGGATAACCGCTGCGAGTGCATTTATCCATTGCGCTGCCTATCGCTGCCGCGGAGACGAGATAAATCCGCTCATGCTCCGTTGCGTTGTCTACCGGCATCCAATGTCCGCGCTCGAATGCGACATCAAAGCTTTTTTCGCCGCAATACTCGATGTACAGCCGCCCGCTGCGCCAGAGCTCGTCATAGCCGGCATATGTGTTAACCTTTCTTATCAAAGCATCCATAGATAAAGCATTGCGTATTCTTCCGAGGAGCGGTCAAAGCTGAAATCGGCCTCCATAGCCTGACGGATGAGCGACTGCATGACCTCGGGCTTGTGATAGCAGTCGAGAGCGAGCAGAACCGCGGCCTTCATCTCGTGGGCGTTAAAATCGGCAAAGGAGAAGCCAGTACCCTCGCCGGTGAATTGATTGTAAGGCTTCACCGAATCCTTGAGACCGCCTGTTTCTCGCACGATGGGCAGTGTGCCGTAGCGCATGGCGATCATCTGCGAAAGGCCGCATGGCTCAAAGCGCGAGGGCATGAGCAGGAAATCCGCTCCGGCGTACACTCGATGCGATAACTCTTCGTTATAGCCAATGTAAGCGCACAGCCTGCCCTTATAGCGTGCCTCAGCCTCTCGCATGAAGGTTTCGTATTCCTTGTCGCCGCTGCCGAGCATGAAAAACTGCATGTCGTTATACTGCATGATCTCATCGAGCATGCGCTCGACAAGGTCAAAACCCTTCTGCTCGGTCATGCGCGTGACCATTGCGAATATGGGCGCCTCCTCGCGCTGCTCAAGTCCGAAATCACGCTGGAGTTCAAGTTTACATAATTTTTTGCCGTTGAGCCTGCCCTTGTGATATCTTGCGGGCAGCGCCGGGTCCGTGTAGGGGTTAAACACCTTTGTGTCGATGCCGTTTATTATGCCGGAAAGCTCGTTTGAGCGCGCCGAAAGTATACCTTCGAGACCCTCGCCGAAGTAGGCTGTCTTGATCTCGTTTGCGTAGGTTGGGCTGACGGTATTTATCCTGTCGGCAAACACGCAGCCGGCCTTGAGAAAGCTTGCGCAGCCGTTGAGCTCCATAAACTCCGGCGTGTAGTATTTATCCTCGACGCCGAGCAGATCCTGAACGTAGTCAAAGCCAAATTTGCCCTGATACGCAATGTTGTGTATCGTCAGCAGCCAGCGTAGGGAGCTTTGCATCGCGCCGCAGTACTGCGTCTTTGCCAGCATAGGGAGCATGGCCGTGTGCCAGTCGTTGCAGTGGACTATGTCGGGAGCGAAACCGAGGTTCGGTATGGCATCGAGCACGGCACGCGTAAAGAATGCGTACTGCTCGCCCTCGGCCTGGCCGCCGCGGTAAATTTTATCGCCGAAGTAAAACTCGCTGTCAACAAGATAAATGCACACATCGTCGAGCACGAGCCGCTCTATGCCGCAGTACTGCGTGCGCCAGCCGAGGTTTACATAAAAATCGAACATATGCTCGACACGATCTGCGTATCTGTCCTTTATGCAGCGGTGATACGGCGTGATGACCCTCGCGTCGAAGCCGAGCTTTTTAAGCGCCTTCGGCAGTGTTCCGACAACGTCGGCAAGGCCGCCGGTTTTGGAGAGAGGTGCGCACTCGGCCGCTGCGAGCAGAATGTTTGGAAGCTCTTTGCGGCCCTTTTCATTTAGAATGCTTCTGAACTGCTTTTTCATTATTATCAGCCATCCTTTCCGGAATGTATTCAAAATAAACTGTCGACAGCGGCGGCAGATCTATAGCCGCGCTGTAGGGCAGATCGGCAAAGCCCGTATCACGGCTGAAAACAGCTTTTGAATTATGTAAACCATTTCCGCCGAATCTTATATCGTCGCTTGAAAGCACCTCACGCAGAGTACCCGACTGAGGAAGTCCTATCACAAATCCATTGTGCTCGTTCGGAATGAAGTTGCACGCGCAGATGAGATAGCTTTCACTTTCCGGCTTTGCCGAGCGCAGGAAGGCTATGGAGCTTAGTGCACTGTCGTTAACATTCAGCCACTTGAAGCCGTCCCAGGACTTGTCTATCTCGTACAGCGCCGGGCATGCGCGATAGAGCTTGTTGAGTGCTGCGTAGTATTCGCGCAGCTTTTCATGCATAGGGTAGTCCAGCAGCAGCCAGTCGAGCTCCTGCTGATAGTTCCACTCGATAAACTGGCCGAACTCCGAGCCCATAAAGCACAGCTTCTTGCCGGGATGGGCAAATTGATAGCCGTACAGTGCGCGCAGCGTCGCAAACTTCTGCTCGTAGCTGCCGAACATTTTGTCCAGCATCGATTTTTTGCCGTGCACCACCTCATCGTGCGAGTAGGCAAGGATAAAGTTTTCCGAGAATGCGTACATCATGGAAAACGTAAGCTTATCGTGGCAGCCCTTACGGAACAGTGGATCGACCGAAAAATAGTCGAGCGTGTCGTGCATGTATCCCATGTCCCACTTGAAGCTGAAGCCGAGCCCGCCGACGGAGGGCGGCATCGTGACCATTGGATAGGACGTCGACTCCTCGGCGACGGTGACAGTGCCTGGAAAGCTCGACAGAACGGCGGTGTTGAGCTTCTTCAGAAAGCTCACAGCGCCGAGATTGATATTGCCGCCGTCACGGTTTTTGGTGTATTCGCCTTCTTTTCGGCCGTAGTTTAAGTACAGCATTGAGGATACGGCATCAACGCGGATACCGTCGATATGGTATTTTTCAAAGAAGAAGCAGGCCGATGATATGAGAAACGACTGGACCTCCGGCATGTCGTAGTCAAATATCAGCGTGCCCCACTCGGGATGTGAGGCCATGCGCTCTTCCTTGCACTCAAAAAGGCGTGTGCCGTCAAACTCGGCAAGGCCGTGCTCATCGCGCGGAAAATGCGCGGGTACCCAGTCCATGATAACGCCTATGCCGGCGCTGTGCATGGTGTCGATAAACTCGGCAAACTCGTCCGGCGTTCCGTAACGGCTCGTCGGCGCGTAGTAGCCCGTTACCTGATAGCCCCACGAGCCGGGATACGGGTACTCCGTCAGCGGCATGAGCTCAATGTGCGTATAGCCCATTTCCGTGCAATACTCTGCGAGCTCAGGCGCGATGGAGGCGTAATTCACGCCGCCCTCCGGAGTCTTCCATGAGCCAAGGTGCATTTCGTATATCGACATGGGGCTTTCAAAGCAATTCTGACATGTACGGTTCTGCATGAATTTTTCGTCGCGCCAGACATGCGAGCCTGTCCACACCATAGATGCGGTGTTCACGCCCGACTGCGACCACTGCGCAAAGGGATCGGATTTCCACACGGTTTTGCCCGCGGCCGTCGTCACGCAGTATTTATACAGATCGCCGTTAGACAGCCCCTCTACGAAGCAGTACCATATGCCGCCGCGTTTTTCCATAGGAGTGTGTGTCATATCCCATCCGTTAAAGTCACCGACGAGCGAAACGCTCTTTGCATTCGGCGCCCAAACCGCGAAGCGGTGCAGTTTTTCCTCTTCAATATACCGGCAGCCGAGCAGCAGCCAGGCCTTTTGCGCGCAGCCGGTGTTAAACAGGAAAACATCGTCAGAGGGAACGTATTTGTCTATAAGTTCGGAATAGTTCATATCAGCACTCCGCAAATATTTTTTCAACTTACATTATAAAGCACATAAGGGCAAATGCCAATAAGTTTTTTGCTTGCATCGCGCGCGGAAACATAATAAAATATAAGGGAAATAAACGCAGGGGGTGCAGTATGTTTTCATTCAATCACTTTAATTTCAATGTGTTCGATCTTGACCGCAGTCTTAAATTTTACGACGAGGCCCTCGGACTAAAACCCGTACGCGAGAAAAACGCCGCCGACGGCAGCTTCAAGCTTGTCTACCTCGGAGACGGAGTGACCGATTTCACGCTCGAGCTCACATGGCTGCGCGACCGCGATACGCCGTATGATCTCGGCGAACAGGAGTTCCACCTCGCATTTGTTGCCGACGATATGGAAAAAGCCCATGCAAAGCACGAAAAACTCGGCTGCATATGCTTTGAGAATCCGAAAATGGGAATCTATTTCCTCGAAGACCCCGACGGCTACTGGATAGAGATAATCCCGCCGAGAAAGTGAAGGGCGGATAAGCGATATGAGTATGATATGCGATAACATAAGCCGCGGCGATGACGGTGTGCTCCGCTTTGCCGGACAGGATACGGCGGAGCTTGCCGAAAGGTACGGAACTCCGCTGTATCTCATGGATGAGGACAGATTGCGCCATAATTGCAGAGTGTACTGCCGCGCGTTCAAAAAATATTTCGGAGACAGCGCAAAGGCGCTCTACGCGAGCAAGGCAAATTCCTTCAAACGCGTTTATGAGATAATGCGCGAGGAGGAAATGGGTATTGACGTTGTCTCAAGCGGCGAGATCTATACGGCCGCGGCGGCCGGATACCCGATGGAAAATGCGTATTTCCACGGCAATAACAAGACGGATGCCGATATCCGCTTTGCCATGGATAAGGGGGTGGGCTGCTTTGTCATTGACAATAAAGAGGAGCTTGAAGCCGTAGAGACTGAAGCTGCAAGGCGCAATACCGTGCAGCGTGTTCTTCTGCGCCTGACTCCGGGCATAGACCCGCACACTTATGAAGCAATATCCACGGGCAAGGTCGATTCAAAGTTCGGCGTTGCCATAGAAACGGGGCAGGCCGAGACCTTTACGGCCTCGGCGCTGCGGATGAAGCATATAGAGCTCAGGGGCTTTCACTGCCACGTCGGTTCTCAGGTATTTGCCGAGAACGTTTTTGAAAGAGCGGCGGTAATAATGCTCCGGTTCATAGCGCAGATAAAGGATAAGTACGGCTATGAAGCGCAGGAGCTCGACTTCGGAGGCGGCTACGGTGTGAGATATGTCGACACCGACCCGTATCTCAACGTCGAAGAAAAAATCGCGCAGGTAGCGCAGGCCGTAAAGACGGAATGCGCCTTGCTCGGCATAAAAATGCCGGATATACATATGGAGCCTGGCAGAGCAATAGTGGCCGACGCCGGCATGACGCTGTACACAGTCGGTTCAGTCAAGCATATACCGGGCTATAAGACTTATGTCTCGATAGACGGAGGTATGACGGATAATCCACGCTATGCGCTTTACCGCTCGCAGTACACATGCCTTGCCGCGAAACAGACAAAAAACACCGACATGATGCACTGCTCGCTCGTTGGACGCTGCTGCGAAAGCGGCGATATAATTCAGGAAAATATCCTGCTTCCCGCGGAGATTAAGCGCGGAGATATCGTCGCCGTGTGCACCACGGGCGCTTATAACTACTCCATGGCTTCAAATTACAACCGCATTCCGCGCCCGCCGATAGTTATGCTCTCGGGAGGCAAGAGCTATGTCGCCGTGCGCCGCGAGAGCCTTGAGGATATCTGCCTTAACGATCTGTAAGCTCATCGATCTCCGTCACGGATACCTCGAAGGCCGTCTTCTCGACCGGCTCTCCGCCGATGAGCTTTATGTAGCTGCGGCTCTGTATGCGCCCTTCGAGCGACACCGTAGTGCCCGTATCCCAGTAGGACGCCTCTCGGGCTTTTAGTCCCCAGGTGATGCACGGCAGATAGTCCGAGCGTCCGTATTTGCGATTGACTGCGAGCATCAGGTCGCAGATATCCCGCCCCATCGGCGTTACGCGCAGATTCGGCGGCTTGCACAGCGTACCGGTAAGGCGGATGAGATTCGTGTCGTCGCCGCCGCATGGGTATATCTCTTTTGCAAACACCGTTATGACGAGTTTGGCGCCCTCGCCGCTTTTGTTGTTGAACGATCTCAGCTCGCCCGTGATGCAGAGCTTTTCAATATCAGATGCCTCGACGGCGCTCAAAAGCTCTGAGCGAGCGATGATGTTTATCGTGTCCGTTGCACCGGACAGCCGTGCGACCTCGAGCGGAAAGGTGTAGAAGCTTTCACCGCGGGATGCGTGAGAAAAAACCGGAGGAGCGGTCATTGCGCCTATAAGCTGGGCAAAATTCGTGCTTGTGTTTTCATCCATATATTCGTTCCTGTCCTTGTCAATGGTTTTTGTTAGAGTATATTAGGGACAAACGCTTGAATATGCCGCCGGAATGAAATATAATGGTGTCAACAATATTTCTGAAAGGAACAAAACTTATGGATATAAAAGAACTGCTGGCATACTGCGACCACACTCTGCTGCGCGTCGACTGCACCGAGGCAGAGATAAGAAAGCTCTGTGATCAGGCAATAAAATACGGCTGCGCGTCGGTGTGCATTCCGCCCTGCCACGTTCCGGGCGCAAAGCGCTATGTCGGCGACAGAATGAAGATATGCACCGTCATCGGCTTCCCGAACGGCTATATGTCCTCGGCGGCAAAGGCCTTTGAGGCTGCCGATGCCGTTGCCAACGGCGCGGACGAAATAGACATGGTCATTAACCTCTCCATGGTCAAGGATGGCTGCTGGGAGGACGTTGCCGAAGATATCAAGGCCGTGCGCCGCTCATGCCTCGGCAAGGTGCTCAAGGTCATAATCGAGTGCTGTCTGCTGACCGATGAAGAGAAAATGCGCCTTTGCACCATCGTTTCCGAGTGCGGCGCGGACTTTATAAAGACCTCGACCGGCTTCAGCAAGGGCGGAGCTACCCGTCATGATGTTGAGCTCCTGCGCCGCTGCAGTCCCGACAGTCTTCAGGTCAAGGCAGCCGGCGGCATCGCCTCGCTCGAGGATGCGGAGGACTTCATTGCCCTCGGCGCTACCCGTCTCGGTACGAGCCGCATAGTCAAGCTCGCAATGGAGCTTGAGCGTGAAAGCGCCAATGATTCCGCAGACGGCGAAAACTACTGAGAAAGCGTTCGGTGAGCCAATGCGTAAACCTGGCAGAGCGCTGAGCATAATCGGGTTCATACTGTCAGCGGTACTGCTGGTCGTCGGATCGTATTTCATCGCTCCGCGTTCACAGAGCTGGGCAAGCATCTGGAGCGTGCTCACGGGCAGTGCGGCGGCGTATTTTGCCTATTATGCTTTTCACAGAAAAAGTGATGATTAAATCATTCACGGCGGAGTGTCCCTCCGCCGTGAATTCCCGCAAAAAAGTCTTGACAATATGAGAATGTGCTGATATATTAATAGAGCTGAAAACAAAGTAGGTACGGCATCCCCGACCTCACCGAGCCGCAAGAGGCGCGCTTCGGTCAATAGCATCGCTCCAAATGGGGCTTTGTTTGCGCGGATGCTGTCAGGCATCCGTTTTTTGCATTATGGAGGTGTTTTACAATCGCAAGCGTGAATCATGAGATCAATGAAGAGATCCTCGACAAGGAAATACGCGTTATAGGTGACGACGGCGAGCAGCTTGGCATTATGTCCGCGGAAGCCGCCATGAAAATTGCGGAGGAGAAGGAGCTTGACCTGGTCAAGATATCCCCGATGGCAAAGCCCCCCGTCTGCAAGATCATGGACTACGGCAAGTACCGCTTTGAGCAGTCCAAGCGCGAAAAGGAAGCCAAGAAGAACCAGCGTGTCATGGAGGTCAAGGAGATCCGCATGTCTCCCGGCATCGGCGAGAACGACCTGAACACGAAGCTCAAGAGCGCGCTCAAGTTCCTTTCCGACGGCGACAGGGTCAAGGTCTCAATCCGCTTCCGTGGCAGAGAAATGGCGCACACTCATCTGGGTGAGGTCATCCTGCGCGACTTCGCGGCAAAATGCGAAGAGGTTGCAAACCTTGATAAGGCTCCCAAGCTTGAAGGGCGCAACATGTCCATGTTCCTGTCCCCGAAGTCTGCCGCGGCAGTCAAGAAGGCGCAGAAGGAAGCCGCCAAGAAGCAGGCTGAGGCCGCTGCAAAGGCGGAAGAAAACAACTGATAGGTTATTACAGACAGAAATTCTGATAATAGCAGCATACGGAAGGAGAAAATAACTATGCCTAAACTTAAGACCCATAGCGGTGCTAAGAAGAGATTCAATCTCACCAAGACCGGTAAAGTAAAGCGCGCACATGCGTTCAAGAGCCATATCCTCACCAAGAAGGACACCAAGCGCTGCCGCCGTCTGCGTTCCGGCGCAATTGCCGACGTTACCAACGAGGCAACCATCAAAAAGATGATCCCTTACAAATAATTAAGGGCTGACTGTTACTGATAGGAGGAATTACAAATGGCAAGAGTTAAGGGCGCAATGATGACCCGTAAACATAGAAACAAGATCCTTGGTCTGGCAAAGGGCTACTGGGGCAACAAGTCCCGCCACTACAAGATGGCTCAGGAGCAGATGATGAAGTCCGGCCGCTACGCATATGTAGGCCGCAAGCAGAAAAAGCGCGACTTCCGTCAGCTGTGGATTACCCGTATCAGCGCGGCATGCAAGGCAAACGGCATGAACTACTCCACCTTCATGCACGGCCTGAAGCTTGCCGGTATCGATATGAACCGCAAGATGCTGTCCGAGACCGCTATCCACGATCCCGCCGCTTTCACCGTCCTGTGCGAGAAGGCAAAGGCTGCAAAGTAATTTGATTTATTTACACATGAAAAAACACCGCTCAACGAGCGGTGTTTTTTCATGCCCTTTATGCTGCGAGCACCTTGCCGAGCACGCGCAGCGGCAGGGTGGGGGATATGCGGATATCGGGATATTCGGGGTTGAGCGAATGCAGAGCGAGATAGCCGTCGCCGGCGACGAGCTGCTTTAAGTAGGCGCAGCCGTCGTAGAGAAAAATGCCGATCTCACCGGTCATTAAACTGTGCTGCTGACTGACCCAAACGGTCTGACCGTCGTGAAATTGCGGCTCCATACTGTCCCCGGCGACGCGCACTCCGAAGTTTGCGCCTTCCGGCACTTCCGGACCGACCTCGGTCATGTCATAATCCTCACTGTCGAGAAACTGACCTGTACCGGCCGAAACAGCCAGCGAATACAGCGGCAGCATACGAGTTTTAACGGGTTCGGGTTGTAAGCCGTATCGTCCGCTGTCACGCAGAAGCTCGATATAGTCGAGCGCCTTTCTTCGACCGAGGGTATTTAAACCGGCGAGGATGCCGCCTTCACTTGTACCGCCGAATGTACCGGCAATGTCGTCGATCTCCAAGGCACGGCACAGTGCGAGAAACTGCTTCGCATTCGGCAGAGTGCTGCCGGTCTCCCATTTAGAGATTGCCTGATTTGTGACCTCAATGCCGTCTCCGGCCAGCACGGACGCAAGCTCCGACTGCGAAAAGCCAAGCTCACGGCGTTTTAAATTCAAAATTTCACCAATGCTTTTGCGCATATTGTGTCTCCTTTGTTTATGTATGACCGTATTATATAGCATGACGATATAAAAATCAAGTGAAATATCCAAAAAAGATAAAAATACCTGTTTACATATCTGAAACGGCGATGTATAATGCAAGCACTATCTTAAACGGAGATGCGATATATGGACAGAGTGATACTTCATTCGGACATAAATTCGTGCTATGCAAGCGTAGAGCGCTTATACAGGCCGGAGCTTGAAGGCAAGCCATTTGCGGTGTGCGGCTCTCAGGAAGCGCGGCACGGGATAGTGTTGGCAAAAGACGAGACGGCGAAGAGGGCCGGGGTAAAAACAGGCATGGCGATATGGCAGGCACGGCAGCTTTGCCCGGAGCTGCAGCTCGTAGAACCGCACTTCGAGCGCTATGCCAAGTATTCCGCAATGGTGCGCGAGATCTACGCCGAGTATACCGATCTTTGCGAGCCGTTCGGTATCGACGAAAGCTGGCTGGATATTACAAATTGCCTTGCCTGTCCCGACCCGAGAAAAACCGCCGACGAGATCCGCCGAAGGGTGAAGAACGAGACGGGGCTCACGGTCAGTGTGGGCGTATCATGGAACAAGGTGCTCGCCAAGCTCGGCTCGGATTATAAAAAACCGGATGCCGTTACTGTTATCGACAGGGAGCATTTTAAGAACATGATCTGGGGGCTTCCGGCCTCAGACATGCTGATGGTCGGCCGCAGCACGCGGCGCGAGCTTGCACGTATGGGGATTCAGACCATCGGCGAAATAGCGCGCACAGATCCCGAGCTTTTGCGCGCTCGTTTCGGCAAGGGCGGTATTGCGCTTTGGCGATATGCAAACGGACTGGACGATTCGCGCGTGCGCGGGGCGGGAGAGGAAGAGCCGCCGCAGTCTATCGGCAACAGCGTAACTCTTGCACGCGACGTTTCGACCGAGCGCCAGGCGCGTGAGACGCTTCTGATGCTGGCCGAGAGCGTTTCATCGCGTCTGCGCAGGCAGAAGCTTCGCTGCCGAACGGTCGAGGTCGCACTCAGGTCCGAGCAGCTTCAATGGAGAACGCACAGAATGCGCCTGCGTTATGCTACCGATGTGACCACGGAGCTCGCGGCCTACGGTCTGGAACTTGTGCGTCAGAGCCACGATTTTTCCTCACCTCTGCATAGTATGGGGCTGCGCGGCCTTGAACTCGTGCATGCAGATGATGTGGAGCAGATAGACATATTTATAGATTATGTTAACTTAAATAAACAGCGCAGCATAGATGCCGCCATGGACAGCATTCGCGCAAAGTACGGTGCCGGCAGCATCCAGCGCGCCTGCCTCTTGGGTGACCCCACTGCGGCGAATCTTGCATTTTGCTCATTGCCTGATTGAATAATGCCCAATAAAATGTTATTATCATAAAAAAATAAAACGGAGTGAGCGTAATGACTGAAAAGCTTTATTATATCGACAGCCACATGAAGACCTTCGCGGCGACCGTCACCTCCTGCGAAAAGGACGGAGAGCGATACCTCGTGACCCTTGACCGCACAGCGTTTTTTCCCGAGGGCGGCGGCCAACTCGGTGACAGCGGAGTGATAGGTGATGTGCATGTTTTTGATACGCACGAAAAAAACAACGAGGTTTTACATTATGTAAACCAACAGCTTGAGATAGGATGCACTTACGATTGCGCGATCGATTGGGAAACGCGCTTCAGAAGAATGCAAAATCACTCCGGCGAGCATATTGTGTCGGGGCTCGTGCATAAGAAATATGGGTACAACAATGTTGGTTTCCATATGGGCAGCGACGTTGTAACTATAGATTTCGACGGAGAGCTAAGTTGGGAGCAGCTTTTGGAGATCGAACGCGAGGCAAACTATGCCGTTGCTGCAAACTACAAGGTCACAGCGACATTTCCGCCCGAGGATGTGTTAAAAACGCTCGAGTACCGCAGTAAGCTCGATCTCACTGAAAATGTGCGCATCGTAGAGATCGAAAACACCGATATCTGCGCATGCTGCGCGCCGCACGTAAGCTCTACCGCGGAGGTCGGAACAGTGCGCATACTCACGTCCGAGCGCCGCCGCAGAGGGGGAGAGGGTGTGCGCATAACTATGCTCTGCGGTCTTGATGCTTACGACAATGAGGTCGTACTCAGTGCCAACAATACGGAGATATCCATGCTCCTGTCGGCAAAGCGGAACGAGACTGCCGCTGCAGTACGCAGACTTATGGCGGAAAACGAAAAGCTCAAGGCTCGCTCGGCAGAGCTCTGCGGAGCTTTTGCAAGGATGAAAGCCGATGCCGTCGAGCCTACAGAGGGAAACATCTGCCTTTTCGACAGCGTTTTGGACGAGCCGTCGCTCCGCGCGCTCGTGAACGAGTGCGTGAAAAAGTGTTCCGGTATCGCCGCGGTGTTCTCCGGAAGCGATGAGAGCGGCTATCGCTATATCATCGGAAGCCGCAGTGTTGATCTCCGAAAGGCGGCAAAAAGCATAAATGAGGGGATCTCGGGCCGTGGCGGCGGAAGCCCGGAGATGATACAGGGTAGCTGCACAGCGTGTTCATTAACTATTCAAAATTTTTTGAATAACTTCACGATTTAGACACGTTATATATAAATGTCTAACAAAAATGGGGCGAAATTTGCACAAAATGCTGATTTATCCGACAAAATGTAATTGACAATAATATGACAGTTTGTTAAAATAGATGAGTACATAAAGGGCAAAGTATGCCCTTGTGAGCTCAGCAAAATATTTTTTATGGGGGGTTATCCGTGAGAGAC
The DNA here is from genome assembly GCA_934636655.1 of uncultured Oscillospiraceae bacterium. Taxonomy (GTDB): domain Bacteria; phylum Bacillota; class Clostridia; order Oscillospirales; family Oscillospiraceae; genus F23-B02. Next base: position 41,794 of record CAKUAS010000011.1, on the reverse strand, counting down.
CTTAAGCACCTGATTTACTTTGAGAACCTGCTTCAGGAAGCCAACAACGAGCTGGTTCAGCAGGCAAAGGCAGAGGGCAAATTCGCCATCGGCTATACCTGCTACTTCATGCCTGAAGTACTTCTCGACCTGCCCGGCTGCTTCTCTGTTCGTCTGAGAGCACCGCGTTGCAGCTCACCCGACATTGCGACCTACTACATGTCCGCTCGCGTATGTCACTACGGCCGCAGCCTTTTCGAGCGCGCGCTCGAAGGCGGCTTCAACTTCCTCGACGCACAGATGGCGACCGAGACATGCACCGTCACCTGCCGCTTCCAGGAGCACATCAAGCCCAAGCATCTTGACTCCGTCAAGGACATGAATGTCATCCAGAACGACCGTTTCTTCTGCGAGTTCACCGACGTTCCCTTCAAAAACACCGAGAACGACTATGAGTACTTCCGCGATCAGCTCAGGTCCCATGTCCTGACCACGCTGCATGACAATCTCGGAATCGATGTTTCCGACAAGGCGCTCAAGGAAGCCATCAAGCAGCACAATGAGGTCTGCAAGCTCATAAACGAGATAGGCGATTACCGCAAGCTCGATAATCCCACCATCACCGGCTATGAGTTCCATGTCATCCAGCTCGTATCGCTGGTATGCCCGAAGTACCTCATCCTTCCCTACCTGCGCGAGACCGCGAAGGAAATGAAGACCCGTAAGCCCGACGAGAAGTGGCCGTTCCGCTGCAAGGTCGTGCTCGCGGGAAGCGAGAACGACGATCCCGACTTCACCAAGCTCGTTGAGAGCTGCGGCGCAGAGGTCGTTTGCGACCGTTACTGCTACGGCGCAGTCGAGACCCGCCAGCCGATAGTCGTTGAAAAGGGCGAGGACCCCCTCTACGCTATCGCAAAGCATTATCTTAAGACCTCCAACTGCCCGCGCTTCATGCCTCAGGACGAGATGCGTGCAAGAAAGCAGCGCCTGGCAGACCTCGTCAAGGAATACAACGCAGACGGCCTTATCGTTTGCTCCAATAAGTTCTGCGAATACTGGAGCTATGAGCGCGTCATCGACACCATCGTTATGAAGCGCGACTTCGGTATCCCCGTATGCTCGATCGAGAAGGAGTACATAAACACCGCATCCGGTCAGCTCCGTACCCGCTTCCAGGCATTCGTTGAATCTGTCGAGATCAAGAAGATTCAGGAGGGCAAGTAATTATGGATTTTAAGAAAGCATTAAAAGATTTTTGGTATGGCAAGCCCCATACCGCAGAAGAAGGCGGCCGTCGCCTCGGCGATAACTACCTGCCCAAGACCGGCCTTTACAAGCACAGAGAATGGCGCGGCGTAAAGGACACCTTCTATTACTTCCATAACATTTGGATGTATAACTACCTGCACATGGTAATGGACGTAATGAAGTACGGCGGCCTCATCAACTTTGCAAAGGGCATTTGGCGCTACCGCTGGGTAGGCCAGACCTATCTGCCCGTTCTGCACTGGTTCGACCGCGGCCTCGAGGGCATGCGCGGCGAGGCTTTGCGCGCCTCCGCATGGCACTATCGCGCAATGGTCAACGCGACCATCTATCAGTTCATGACCATGTTCAATGCAGATACCAAGCTGCACGGCGGCAAGAAGAACGACGCATGGTACCACACCATGGCAATGAAGGAGACCGTATGGGGCGGTATGTTCTACGGCTGGAGCGACAAATTCAAGGCAGTCTCTCTGGAGATGATCCCCTACTTCGTCACCTGCCACGTTAACTCTCACACCGTTCATAACTACATCGATGCAGTTCAGTCCATCGGCCTGCCTGGCGACCCCTGCCCGATGTGCCAGGCCGAGGCCGGCCTCTACGTCCTTGACGATATTCCTGACTACAGCCCGTTCATGATAACCTGCAACGAGGCCTGCGACGGCTCCGTCGGTACCGCTATTCTTCAGGACTGGTTCAACGACAAGCCTCTGTACGCGCTGCAGATGCCCATGATCTTTGACGATCCCCTCGCAAACAAGTTCGTTCAGAAGGATATTGAGAAGTGCTGGAAGTTCATCGAGGATCAGACCGGCGTTCCCATGAATTTTGACGTTATGTGCGAGTGCATCGAGCGCCAGAATGAGCTGCAGAAGTTCGAGTGGGAGAAGTGGGAGGTCGCGGCAAAGACCAATTCCTACCCCATCAACGGCGTTGCACAGGCACTGTACCGCATCTATCAGTCCCAGTTCGGCGATCTGCCCATCTGGCACGAGGTCGACGGCAAGGTACGTCCCATTATGGAGAAGTGCGTACGCAATAAGATCAACACCTTCCCCAACACCCGCCACAGAGTTATCGCATGGTCCTGCGCACCTCTGTACTACTCCAACTGGTGCACCTGGGCTTACAACACCTGGGGTCTGAATGTCATCATCAACATGGACTCTCTCATGTTCGATATGACCATCCGCACCGACAGCTACGAGAACATGCTCGAGGACGTCGCACAGTACCACATGTGGGCTCCGATGCGCCGTATGGCAGTCGGCGGCATGCACCACATCTTTGAGCTGTGGGACTACATGGAGCGCTTCAACTGCGACATGGTCGCGATGTACGATCAGCTCCAGTGCAAGGGCATGCAGGGCGTACACGGTCTGTTCGAGGATGAGTTCCGTGACAGAAATATCCCCGCATTCTGGATCCCTCACGCACTGCCCGACAGCCGCACTGTTTCCCGTGCCGAGATCCGTCGTCTCATAAACGACTACATGACCACCGTTATGCACGAAGAGCCTCTGGATCCTTCTCTCCTCGAGCTCGACGACGACATGACCTGGTAATAGGGAGGAGCAGAGAATATGAAAAAGTTTGTTAAAAGAGCACTTGGCGTAGGCGCAGTTGCCTATGCAGCACTGTTCGCCGTATTTTTCTTTGACCTCGACGGCAAGTTCCTGTTCAACGTCTTTGAGCCGTTTGTTAAGAACCACTATGACAATATGGAGCGCAAGGATATGCTCAAGACGCCGTACGACATGGATAAGTTCCCCGACTACAAGTACGACGAAGTCTGATCCCGATATCAGAAACACAATTTAAACCAACTGCCAACTCTCCGGCAACGGAGAGTTGGCATAACAACGAATTTTAATAGTTAAATAAATATTTATTGGAGGCAACACTAATGAAATATTTTGGCGGTTGTGACGTAGGCTCGACCTACACAAAGGCAGTAATACTCGATGAGAACGGCAAGATGGTAGCAGACACCACCATCCGCAGCAAGATCAATTCCGAGGCATCCGCAGTAGCGGCAATGGCAGAAGTCTGCGAGAAGGCAGGCCTGAAGAGCTCGAAGGATCTCGAGTACCTCATCGGTACCGGCTACGGCCGTAACAAGGTCCCCTTCGCAGATGAGAACATCTCCGAGATAAGCTGCCACGCAATGGGCGTACACGTCACCGATCCTTCCGTCAAGGCAATCATCGACATCGGCGGCCAGGACGTCAAGGGCATCTCCGTTGACACCGACGGCACCGTAAAGAACTTCGCAATGAACGATAAGTGCGCAGCAGGTACCGGCCGCTTCTTCGAGGCAATGGCACGCTCTTTCGAGATGAGCCTTCCCGAGTTCTCGAAGCTGGCTCTGACCGCAAAGAACGTCATCCCCATCACCGCACAGTGCACCGTTTTCGCAGAGTCCGAGGTCATCACCCTGGTCGGCGAAGGCAAGCCCATGGACGAGATCGCAGCAGGCGTTGAGATGGCAGTTGCAAAGCGCTGCTTCGTTATGGCCAAGAAGGCCGGCGCTACCGACAGCATCACCCTTACCGGTGGCTGCGCAAAGAACGACGGTCTGAAGGAAGCAATAGAGCACGTTCTGAAGCTGAAGGTTGTCAACCTGAAGACCGACCCGCAGCTCATGGGCGCACTCGGCGCAGCAGAGTATGCTCGCCAGAAGGGTCTTGCAAAGAAGTAATTTTAGAGGCGAATTGAGGCTTCAAAAAGTCTTTATTGCGGTGCCCGACCGGTAACACAGTACCGGCTTGGGAGTGCATTGCACTACAAAGTCAAAAGCAAATATAAAAGGCAGCCGTTCGGCTGCCTTTTTTGCACATAAAATAAATGTTGATTTACCTACGGGATTGGTTGTATAATATATCTAAGAGGTGAATCACATGATATCAACAAAAGGACGTTATGCAATACGCATACTGCTCGATCTTGCCGAGCACAACAACGGCAGCTACATCCCCATGAAGGAGGTCGCCGCCCGGCAGGAGATATCGCTCAAATATATTGAAAAGATCATGCCATCGCTTAAGTCCGCAGGTCTTATTGCCAGTGTCCACGGTATTGGAGGCGGCTACAGGCTTACACGATCTCCAGAGCAGTACACGCTTTGGGAAATTCTCAAGCTCGCCGAGGGCGACCTCGCGCCGGTGTCATGTCTTCAGGATAACGCGCCGCCCTGCCATCGCGCGGCCGAGTGCCGAACGCTGTCTGTGTGGGAGGGCTATTACGATCTCACTCGCGATTATTTTTCGGGAATAACGCTTGCCGACCTCATGAACGCGCCGCACGGCGGCGATTACGTTATCTGACCGCCGCCGAGTACAATATCACCGTCATACAATACGGCCGACTGGCCGGGCGTGACGGCGCGCTGCGGCTCGTTAAAAAGTATTACAACTTCATCTTCGCCTACAGGCGTAACCGTGGCAGGCTGCTCCGGTTGCCGGTAGCGGATCTTTGCTGTGCAGCGTATCGATCCTGTCGGAACCTGACCGCTTATCCAATTAAAATCGCTGACGCGAACTTCGCGCGAATATAACTCGTCATTCCCTCCGAGGGTAACGGTTCCGCTCTTCGCGTCGATTTTGCAGACATAGCGCCGCTCGGGGAGTGAAAGCCCTAAACCGCGGTGCTGACCGACCGTGTAGTGCGTGATGCCGCGATGTATGCCGATAATGTTGCCATCCGCATCGATGAAATTGCCCGGTGCGGCCGTCTTACCGGTAAGGCGCTCGATAGCGGTAGCGTAGTCTCCGTCCGGCACGAAGCATATATCCTGACTATCCGGCTTGTGTGCATTACCAAGTCCCGATGCTTCTGCAATGGCACGGGTTTTACTCTTGGAAAACTCGCCGAGAGGGAACACGGTGTGCGCGAGCTGCTCCTGCGTGAGCATGTAAAGCACATAGCTCTGATCCTTCGATTTGTCCAGCGCCTTTTTGAGAATATAGTTTTTGCCGTCAAACTCTATGCGGGCGTAGTGCCCCGTCGCGATTTTGTCGCAGCCGAGGAGTCTTGCGCGCTCGTACAGCTTATCGAATTTCATATACCGATTGCAGTCGATGCACGGATTTGGTGTTTGCCCCGCAAAATAGGCGGAGGCAAACTTTTTTATTACCTTCTCGCGGAAATCGTCCTTGAAATTGAACACATAATAGCGCATGCCGAGCGAGAATGCCACGCTGCGCGCGTCCTCAACATCGTCGAGGCTGCAGCAGGTTTTGCTGCGCGAAAGCCCCGCGTCGCAGTTATCAAAAAGCTTCATCGTGCAGCCTATACACTCGTTACCCATGTCGCACAAAAGCTTTGCGGCGACGCTGGAATCAACGCCGCCGCTCATTGCAATCAAAATTTTCATTCGTCCGCCCAAGTAGCCGCAGGAGTCGCGCGCATTGCGAGTATTGTGCGGCTTATTAGATCTTCAAGGCTCCAGCCGAGCATATCCGCGCCGCGCTCAATGACCTCGCGCGAGCAGCCTGCCGCAAAGTTAGCGCTCTTGTACTTCTTCTTGACGGACTTGAGCTCAAGATCCTGAACGCTCTTCGACGGGCGCATGATCGCCACAGCGCCAATGAGACCTGTGAGCTCATCCGTAGCATACAGGACCTTTTCCATCAGATGCTCGGGCTTGATATCGACCGTTATAGCGTAGCCGTGGCTTGCCGTCGCATGTATCAGCCGCTCATCCAGCCCCTCCTCGCGCATGAGCTCCTGACTTTTAATGCAGTGCTGCTCGGGGTACAGCTCGAAGTCAAGATCGTGCAGCAGCCCTACGACGCTCCAGAAATCGGCCTCGTCACCGTATCCGAGCTCATTTGCGAAGTACTCCATAACACCGGAAACGATAAGTCCGTGTTTGATATGGAATGGGTCGGAGTTGTACTTTTTCAAAAGTTCAAGCGCCTGTTCTTTGTTCGGGATCATCGGAAAAGCCTCCTGTGAGTTAGTTTATATCAGTCCGCAAACAGCGGGGTAGAGAGGTAGCGGTCACCTGTGTCGGGCAGGAGCACGACAATGGTCTTACCCTCGTTCTCCGGACGCTTCGCAAGCTCTATAGCTGCCCACACAGCCGCACCGGAGGAGATGCCCACGAGCACGCCCTCGCTCTTGCCGATCTCTTTACCGGTTGCAAACGCGTCATCGTTTTCAACGGGGATTATCTCGTCATAGATCTTGGTATCCAGCACCTCGGGGACAAAGCCTGCGCCGATGCCCTGGATCTTGTGCGAGCCTGCAACGCCGGTGGAGAGGACTGCCGAGCTCTTCGGCTCTACGGCAACGACCTTGACCTCCGGCTTTTTGGACTTGAGGTACTGGCCGACGCCGGTGACCGTGCCGCCTGTGCCAACGCCTGCGACGAAGATATCAACATCGCCGTCGGTGTCTGCGAAGATCTCGGGGCCGGTGGTCTCAAAGTGAGCCTTGGGGTTTGCCGCATTGACGAACTGGCCGGGGATAAAGCTGTTGGGGATCTCTTTTGCAAGCTCGTCTGCCTTGGCGATAGCGCCCTTCATGCCCTTTGCGCCCTCGGTGAGCACAAGCTCCGCGCCATAGGCCTTCATAAGCTGGCGGCGCTCAACGCTCATGGTCTCGGGCATCACGATAATGATGCGATAGCCTCTCGCGGCGGCGACGGACGCAAGACCGATGCCGGTGTTGCCGCTGGTTGGCTCAATGATGACGGAGTCGGCGTTCAGCAGGCCCTTAGCTTCGGCGTCGTCGATCATTGCCTTTGCAATCCTGTCCTTTACAGAGCCTGCGGGGTTAAAATACTCGAGCTTTGCGAGAACTTTGGCCTTGAGACCGTGTTTCTTTTCAATATGTGTGAGCTCAAGCAGGGGAGTGGAACCAATAAGCTGATCGGCGGAAGTGTATATTTTAGACATGATATTATCTCCTTTTAATTATAAATAGTAAATTTGAATTGATGTGAGCTTCGGAAAAAGTTTCAGCTCCGACATCGGAAGACAATATATGCAGCCATTATAATTACCTCGGTTCGATATTAAATACTACTAACTTCGTAGGTTGGTAGTATTATAAGTCCGCATTTTGCATTTGTCAATAGCTTGAGCGAAAAAATATGAAAAAAAGCAACTGTCAAAAGGTATACCTTTTGACAGTTGCGCTTCGTTGTCATTATGATAGCTGAAAATCGACAAAATTGCAATATGCTGCCTTGAATTTCTCCGAAAAAAGCATTGATTTTATTAAAAAACTCGTTTTTGAATGCTCGCACCGCGTAAATAGGTTGCCTGTCAAAAGGTATGCTTTATGACAGCTGCGCGGAGAAATATCGGGAGGAAGACAATGAAAAAACGAGTACTAAATCTGCTGCTCGTGCTGCTGATGGTGGTATCACTGGTGCCGACCGCGGCGCTGGCAGAGGACGATATTGTTACCTATAAAGTCACAGGTGGCAATATCTATTTTGATAAACCGAACGGTGAAATAATAGGCTGCGATAAATCAGTCACGGCAGCAGTTGTTCCGGCAGAAATTGATGGCGTTGAAGTGACGAGCATCGGCATTATGGCATTCAACTTCATACCTAACTTGACGAGCGTCACGATTCCAAATAGTGTGACGAGCATTCGCACAGAAGGTGCATTTTGGGGTAGCCCAAGTTTAGAGTGCATTAATGTTGCAGATGGAAATATGGTGTACAGTTCTGCTGACGGAGTTTTGTTTAATGAAGATAAAACAGAGCTTATCAAATATCCGGAGGGGAAGACTGATACTTCTTATACGATCCCTGACGGCGTAGTGAGCATCGGCGACGGTGCATTCAGCTATGATCAATTCGGCTGCACGAACCTTACGAGCATAGAAATACCCGATAGCGTAACGAGCATCGGTAATCAGGCATTTATTGGCTGCACAAGCCTTGAAAATATAAGAGTAGAGGAAGGCAACACTGCTTATACCTCGGAGAATGGCGTGCTTTTTAACAAGGAAAAGACCGGCCTCGTTCGTTATCCGGCAAGAAAAACAGATGCTTCATATATAATTCCAAACGGCGTAACAAGCATCAGTGACGCTGCATTCCGCGGCTGCGAGAGCCTTACAAACGTCATAATCCCGAACAGTGTGATGAGCATAGGCAGCAAGGCGTTCCAAGATTGCACGGGCATAAATCACATTGATATCCCGAATGGTATAACAAGAATAAATGATTATACATTTACCGGCTGCACAGGACTGACTGGCGTTGTAATTCCGGATAGTGTTACGAGCATTGGCGAGCAAGCCTTCTATCAGTGCAGAAGCCTTATAGACATTACGATACCTGACGGCGTGAAAAAAATTGACACAGCCACATTTTGCGGCTGCGAAAGCCTTACAAATGTTACAATACCGAACGGTGTTACAACTATTGGAATAGCTGCGTTTGAAGCCTGCACAAGCCTTGAAAATATTGAAATACCGGACAGCGTAACGGATATTAGTACTGGTGCTTTTCAAAATTGCACAAGTCTTAAGGAAATCACGATACCCGGAAGTGTGAGCTATTTAGGTCATGGCGCAATGCCTGATTTTGGAGGTTGCACTAGCCTTAAAAACGTTGTGCTTTTAGATGGAGTGGAGAAAATTGGCTATTGCGTATTCGAAGGCTGCACAAACCTTTTGAGCATCACGATCCCGAGCAGCGTGATGAGCATATCATCAGGAGCATTCGATGCTTGCGATAATTTGAAAGACGTCTATTACACCGGTACTGAAGAACAGTGGAACGCAATTAATATTGAGGGGGACAACGACGACCTCCTGAACGCAACGATCCACTACAACTACCACGAGCACATCACGGAGCTCCGCGGCGCAGTCGAGCCCACCTGCACCGAAGACGGCTACACCGGCGACGAGGTGTGTATGATCTGCAACGAGGTAATATCTCAGGGCGAGACCATCGAAGCGACCGGCCATCACTACAAGGGCAACACCTGCACCGTCTGCGGAGATACGCGCTCGACAGCAGACACTATCCGCGCATGGTTCCAGGACACGATAAGCACAGTCAAAAACCTGCTCGACAAACTTTTCGGCAGAATATAATTGCAGCATAACATGAGAATAAAACCGCACCGCAGAAACATCTGCGGTGCGGTTTCTTATCAAATCTTGTATCAGCCGCCGTGCATGAGACCGGCCGTTTTTGCCTTGCTCTCGTTCGAGCGCCTGAGGTAAGGCTTGCACACGATGTGCAGGAATATTCCGAGCGGAACGGCGATGACTGCCATGAGCAGCAGAACGAGGATGCACTTAAAGTAAGTGCCGTTGTAGCTGCCGGCGATGGTCTCGCGCATAGCGTTCATCGAATACTTGAACGGCATCACGCCGTAAAGCACCTGGAAGAACTTCGGCAGCATCTGCACTGGGTAAGTGCCGCCGGAGCCTGCAACCTGCAAAACCAGAACGATGATCGAAAGCGCTTCGCCCGTGCTGCCGAGCGCAAATACGAAGCTGTAGTTTACAAGCGTTGCGACAAGGCTTGAAAGCGCTGCTGCAAGCCAGAACAGGAACGGGTTGTAGCACTGTATGCCTATGTAATAGAGGTTGCCGAGCACCGTCATGAGTGCGGTGAGCTGGCCGATGGCGAAGAATATGAAGTAGCGGCCGAAGTAGGACTCGGTGACGTTCAGAGTGGGGAACTCGCTGCGGTTCTTGATATGCGGATGCATGAGGCTGACGCTCAGCAGGGCGCTTGCCCAGATTGCCAGCACGGTGTAGAACGGAGCCATGCCTGAGCCGAAGTTCTCAACGGCGTAAACACGGACGACCTCGAGGTTCGCGGGGGAGGAGAGGTAGTCGACGAGGCTGGCAACATCGTTCTGCATCAGATCAAGGATATTGGAAACGCTCTCGGATGAGCGCAGCTCATTTACGCTTGACTGTACGTTCGTAGCGAGCTCGAGCATCGTGTTCATGACTTCGCGCGTGCCGTTGATGCTCTGCGTGCAGGAGCTGAGCGCGGAGGTGAACTGCTGCAGGGTGAGGGCCTGACTATCAACGTCGCCCTGTATCTGAGCGATGAGGGAATCGAGGTTATCCAGCGAGTTCTGGAGCGTCGTCATGGAGTTTATGAGGTTGCTGTCGATATTTGTCTGCTGGAGAATATCGTCGAAGCGGATAACGCTCTCATGTAGCTGCTTGTTTACGTCGTAGTACAGATCGTCGAGGATCTCGCCCTCGTAATCGGTTATGCCGCCCTCGCCGTACAGTGCGTCCCAGTCGATGACTGAGCTGCCGGCACCAGCAGGGTCGCCGCCGGTGGCCTCGTCGAGGCGCTCAATGGTGTTGCGAAGCTGCTCAGAGCTGTTTCTTATCGCATCAGCCGAGTAGATAACGTCCTCCTTGCTGGTTGCGAGGCGATCCTGCATATTGGAGATGCTCTTGCGGCTGTTGTTGAGCATGTTGACAACGTCCGGGAGCAGAGCGCTGGTCATTGTCGTGACGTTCAGTGCCGACTGCGTGACCGAGGCCATCGACTCCATTATGGAGACATAGGTACGCAGATCGGTCTTTATATCCTCAAGCTGTTCGTCGAGGTTATCCAGCGACAGAGAGGTGTCTCCGCCCATGCCGGAGAACAGGGAGGTGAAGGTCGACATCTCGTCGACGATGGAAGCGAGGAAGATGCTGTTTACCTCGTTTTTGACTATGCTCTGGGCACGGTCGGTAACACGGGAGGCAACGGCGTTCATCTTCTGGTTGTCGTAGTAGATTATTTCGGGAGTTTCAAACTCGCCGTCGGTGAAGCCGAGCATTGCCGAGCTGAAGTCCGCCGGTATGACAAGTCCGGCGTAGTAATCGCCGCTGTACAGGCCATCCTGAACCGCCTGATCGGAGTCAACGAACTGCCAGTCTATCTGGTTGTTGCTCTTGAGCTTTTCAATAATGATGTTGCCTATATTGAGATCAAGTCCCATAAACGTTGTGCCCTCGTCCTCGCTTGCGACGGCGATGGTGAGATTCTGCGTTGAACTGGGAGTGTAGGGATCCCAGTTGGACATGATGTTGAACCAGGCGTACAGACAGGGAATCAGAGCCAGACCGAAGACGCAGACGATCGCGACAACGCTCTTGCTCAGACGCTTTATGTCCGAACGGATGACGGAGCGAACATTTGAAGTTTTATCTTTTAGTTTGTTCATCGCATTACTCATCTTTCGTAGAGTGTCGTTTATTCGTCCTTGCCGGTGGGGGCTTCTTCATAGTTGTCGTATTTGAAGCTTTCGGCGCTGCTTTCGTCGTTCTCCGGCGAGCGGCTGCGTATGGATTCTCGTATTGCTTCGGCGCGCTTATCGACTGAGGTCTCGGAGTTTTCCGTTATCGCGGGCTTTGTATCCCCGCCGTTTTCGACACTCGCTATCATTTTCCTGAGAGTGTAGTCCTGATACTCAATGACGATGAGGACTGCTGCAATGATGAACATCGAAACTATCCACAAAACGAGGAATATCGTTTTCGAGCTGTTTGTGAAAAACAGCATAACAAGGAAGATAGTCGGCACTATCAGCAGACTTCGCAGCGCCATGCTAGTACGCCTGACGTTATGCTCGTGCATCTGCCTGAGGCATTCCATCAGGTCGTTATACTTTTTTTCGTACTGAGTATCCATAGTGATTGCTCCTGTAGTTTTTACATCATTTCCGTCTTATCAAGCTGTTCGTTCATGTACTTGTTTATACCACTGAGCGAACGCTTTGCGAATATGCCTATAAGCAGACCGACAACGAAAAACAGCATCAGCTGCAGCAGATAGATAAGATACTGGTTCTGATACAGTCCTGCGATGGCCTCGCGCATGGCGTTGATCGCGTAGGGGAAGGGGAAGAATAAGTATACCTGCTGGAAGAAGTTCGGCAGCAGTTCGATGGGGTAGGAGCCGCCGGAACCTGCGATTTGAATAATAAGTATAACAACGATAAGCGCTCTGCCGATATTGCCGAACGCAACGGCAAAGGCGTATGCCAGCATAGAGCAGGCCATAGAGGTGATGACTCCGGACAGCAGCAGCAGTCCCGGATGCACACAGTCAACGCCGAGGATAAGCATATTGCCGAGCATCGTTATAAGCGTCTGCACCTGGCTTAGAACAAAGAACAGCAGATATCTGCCGAAGAAGCGCTGCTTTTCGGTAGCTTCGGGAACGGGGATAGGTGCGTCGCACTTTAGAATAGCGTTAAGGATAACGCAGCCGACCCAGATCGCGAGCATGGTGTAGAACGGCGTCATTGCCGCACCGTAGGATTCAACGGGGTAAACCGATTTCGTTACCATTGAAACCGGGCTTGACAGGAACGAGCCTATACTCTCGGGATCGACGTTGAGGAAGTCAAACACGTTTTGAAGCGTGCCGTTATCGGGATTGCCGTCGAGCATTTCAATAAAGTCGTCGATCCTGCCGCTGTAGGAGGTGAGCAGATCCTTGACCTGAATGAGGGCGTTGTTAACAGCTCCGAAGGTGTTGCCGAGCTCTTTTACGATGGGAGTTGTCTTGCCGAGTATGCCATTGAGGTCAAGCAGGAGAGATGATACTTCGCCGAGACTGTCCTGAAGATTGTTGAGCATCGTATCGAGCATGGGGTAGACCGTCTCGGTAAGGGTGGCTCTTGTGGTGCCGAGCATGTCGCTGATGAGCTGGAGATCGCGGATGAGGTCAATATCGCGATTACCGTTGAGAATATCGTCAAGAATATCCTGCGCGCTCTTGGCGCTGCTCTGTGCTGTGTTAATAGAACCGGAGATATTTGAAATGTCGCTGCCGCTTGCCGTTCCAACAGCCTCTGCGGTCGCGCCGAGGGCGCTGATCTCCTGATTTACGACCTTGGCATCGCTCTGAGCGGCCAGAAGAGCCTCCTTGCGTACCTCGGGGTCAGACGTGCTCTGCGCCTTGGCAATGTTTGCTTGGACGCTCTGGATGCGGTCATTTGTATCATCTTTCATAAAGCCGACGAGCGACTCCATAGACTGCTGTGTCTGTGATGCGTCGTTGAGATCCTCATAGTCGTAGCCCGTAACGGCTTTGTAGACCACAGGAACGGCGACGGATTCGTAATCGTTTTTGACAGCCTCTATAGCGCTCTTATTGTGGGCTGCGAGAACTCGTGTCTGCTGAGCATCGACCTGACCGCCGTTGAGACCGAGCTTGTCGCGAAGCTGAGTGATCTTATCGGTGAGCTTGTTGAGTGCTGTGAGCGCATCCTCAACCTCGGTGTTGGTAAGACCGGAGTGAGTGAGGTAGTCGATGAGCTCCTTGTACTGCTTTTCAAGCTCAGCCAGAGCATTTCGCGCAGCTTCCGCGTCATCGGTGCCGCCGTTATAGAGCCTGTCGAGCTTGTATATCGCTTCGTTTACGGAGTCCTGCAGTTCGGTGAGCATGCGGTTGACTTCGTCGTTTATGAGCGCAAGATCCTTTTTGGTGTCCTCAATGTATACGATCTGCTTGGAAATATTGACTCGCTCGTTGCCAATGAGGTAGATCGAGTAGTTGAGCGTATTGTTTGTACGCTGGAGCGTATCGATAAGCGTATTATTTGCAGTGATGAACTGGTCGATCGTTCCGCTGTAGCTGATGAGATTGTCGTTTATCTTTCTGAGCGTGTTTTTGAGCATCTCGGCAGAGGAGTTGCCCTGCACATCGGAGGAGAAAGAGTTAAGCTTGTCAAACAGCGTTTCGATGACGGTTGAAATGTATTTTTCGTTTACGATCTTCTTTACTTTATCACCGGCAGCCTCAACTACCTTGACGGCGATGGCGTTTGTTTTTTCGTTCTGATAGAATTTGATCGTAGGGCTGTACATATCCGTGTTCAGGAAGTTGTACATATTATATGTAAAGTCGGGCTCTATGATAATCGCGGCGTAGTATTTGCCGGCATATAGATCTTTGACTGCCTTATCGGCATCATCAAGGAATACAAAACCGAAGTTCTCGTCATCCTTGATCTCCGAAATGAGAGCCTCGCCCATGTTGACGATGTTGCCGTCGGAATCCATATAGTCTTTGTCGTTGGAAACGACCGCTATGGAAACATCCTGAGTCTTTCCGTACGGATCCCAGAATGCATAAATGTTAAACCATGCATACAGGGCTGGCAATACGAGTATTGCCAGTATGATGAGGAAGGCAAAGAAATTCTTATACAGTGCCCGCAGATCATGTTTAAAAATCCTGAAAATATTACGCATATTGAATAATACTCCTGTCAGACTAAAGAGTAGTATAGCTATAATGTGTATCGAAATTTGCTATAATGCGGCGATTACAAAACGGTAACGATTTAGATACAATGGTATTGTACAAGCATTTAAAATAATTGTCAAGTAGACATAACCACATAAATAGATAAAATTTTTGCACGATTGTGGTCGACAAAAACTGCGGCACAACATCTTGTATGTACAAGAAATTTAGCAGTAATTACATGCCCGACAAGAGAATATAACAACGATTTGAGGCAATGATAAGTAGCGGGTCAAGAAACCGTACCCAATACAAAAAAGGAGATGTAAAAATTATGTCTAACAATTCCAGCAATCATCTTGTTGTCCCTGCTGCACGCGAGGCAATGGAGAAGTTTAAGATGGAGGCAGCTAACGAGGTTGGCGTAAACCTGAAGAACGGTTATAACGGCGACATCACTGCTCGCCAGGCCGGCTCTGTCGGTGGCCAGATGGTCAAAAAGATGATCCAGGCATACGAGAACGGCCTGAAGTAATCTTTGATAAGAGAGAAAGAAAACGATGCCTGGGAAAACAGGCATCGTTTTTCTACATTATTAAATATAAAAGCATCAATCACGGTACTCAAACTCGAGGTTATAGATGCTGACTGTGTCGCCGTCACAAATGCCCATATCCTCCATGCGCTGATAAACCCCGTTATCGCGCAGGACTCGGTTAAAGTACATCATGCTCTCATTGTCCGAGAAGTTGACGGAAGCCATAAGTCTTTGCAGCCAGCCTCCTTCGACGACCCAAACGTCATCGTATTTTTCGATCGTAATATCCTCGGACGTATCGATAACGGGCTCGGGCGGAACATAGTCTGCTTCGAAGTGAATGACAGGGGGAAGCTCGCTTAGCTGCTCGGCCGCCATGTTGACGAGCTCACGCGTTCCGTGATGCGTTGCGGCGCTCATCTCAAAGAATCCGTAGCCGAGAGCCTCAACGTGCGCTTTGAGTCGCTCAATGTTTTCGCGGTCGTCGCCGCACAGGTCGCACTTGTTTGCCGCAACTATCTGCTTGCGCTCGGCGAGCTCGGCGGAGTATTCTTTGAGCTCGGCGTTTATGGCATCGAAATCCTCGACCGGGTCGCGCCCCTCGGAGCCGGAAACGTCAACGAGATGTATGAGCAATCGGCAGCGGTCAATGTGCCGCAGAAAATCGTGGCCGAGCCCGGCACCCTCGGATGCACCCTCGATTATGCCGGGGATATCGGCCATGACAAAGGAGCGGCCCTCGTCTACATACACAACGCCGAGATTGGGGAACAGCGTTGTGAAATGGTAGTTGGCGATCTTCGGGTGTGCCTTGCTTACGACCGACAGCAGGGTGGACTTGCCCACATTTGGGAAGCCGACCAGCCCAACATCGGCCAGAAGCTTTAATTCAAGTGTGATATCGTGCGCTTCGCCGGGAAGGCCGGGCTTTGCAAAACGCGGGACCTGCCTCGTAGGCGTTGCGAAATGCTTGTTGCCCCAGCCGCCCTTGCCGCCGCGAGCGGCGATGAAGGGCTTGCCGTCGGACATATCGTGCATTATGCCGCCGGTCTCGGTATCACGCACGAGCGTGCCGCGCGGAACGCGGATATAAAGGCTCTCGCCGTCCTTACCGGAGCAGCGCTTGCCCTGTCCGTCCGCGCCTGTTCCGGCGACGTACTTGCGCTTGTATCTGAAGTCCATCAGAGTGGACATGTTGTCGTCAACAACGAAAACGATATCGCCGCCCTTACCGCCGTCGCCGCCGTCCGGGCCGCCTGCCGCGACGTATTTCTCGCGGTGGAACGCGACAGCTCCGTTGCCGCCGTTTCCGGCCTTTATCGTTATCCGTGCTTTATCAACAAAAGAGGTAGCCATATTTCACCTCACTATAAATATTGGTGTTTATTGAATTTCCGGCTCAAAAGAGCCGCCAAAGGCCGCAAAGTTATCTGCATGACAGAACCCTATAATAAATGCCGGACGAAAGCTTCGTCCGGCATCGTCATGTTAATTTACTGAGCGATCTCTTCGTAAACAGAAACCTGCTTGCGATCCTTATCCTTGCGCTCGAACTTTACCTTGCCGTCTACGAGAGCGAACAGGGTGTCGTCCTTACCCTTGCCAACGTTGGTGCCGGGATGGATCTTAGTTCCGCGCTGTCTGACGAGGATATTTCCGGCCAGGACGAACTGACCGTCTGCTCTTTTGACACCAAGACGCTTAGACTCACTGTCGCGGCCGTTCTTGGTAGAACCCATACCTTTTTTATGTGCCATTAAGGTTACACCTCCATTATCAGTAGTAGCGGGGAAAATTATGCGTTGATGGTTTCGATCTGAACCTTGGTATAGGGCTGTCTGTGACCCTGCGTTCTGCGATAACCCTTTTTGGGCTTCATCTTGTAAACGCGAACCTTCTTGCCCTTGCCGTTCTTGACGACATTTGCGGAAACGGTAGCGCCGTCGATAACAGGAGCGCCGAAAACGGTGCTGTCGCCGTCGATAACTGCGAGAACCTTGTCAAACTTAACGGTCTCGCCGGCTTCAACGTCAAGCTTCTCAACGAAGATAACGTCGCCCTCTGCCACGCGGTACTGCTTGCCGCCGGTCATGATGATAGCATGCTTCATAAACTAACAATCCTTTCTTCAGGTCTCGCTCTCATGGGTGCCGGACAAGCTCCGGACTTCCGACCCATTCAATGCGGCTCGAATAGCATATCACGGCAGCCCCTGAATGTCAAGCGTTTTTGCCGTTTATCGCGAGCTTTTAAGGCTTTTTTCACCGATTATGACACCGAGATGCAGCTTTCGTATTATTTCGGTTATCACTATCGAGGCGGAGTACACCACAACGAAGGTCACGACGCTTATGAGATAGGGATTTACCGTGCTGTCACGGAAGGCGTGGAAGATAAGATATATCATCATTGGGTGCAGAAGATATATGCCGAAGCTGTCGCGCTTGAGCAGAGTATAGGAGGAGTGCCGCTCGAGGTTCGGGATGCCAACGGGCATGGAAACTGCAAATATAAACAGTATTGAGCCGAACGCCGCAAGATATCTCAAATGCGCGGAGGCGAGTATGCTAAGCCATGCTGCCGCGGAGAGGATCAGGCATATGATATAATGCTTTTTGATAAACCCGGCGAATTTATCCCAATTGCTGTTTATAAGCGTGCCGACGTAGAAATACAGAATGTAGTGCAGCGTCTGGTGGAGCTGGAAATACGGTGCGCTCCAGCGCGTCCCGATGTACGACATGACGGCGACTATCGGGAGAATGATAAAGGGCGGACACTTTTTGAGAACATCGCGCAGCAGTGCGCAAAGAATGAAAATGCAGAACAGCGACATGCAGAACCACAAATGTCTCGTAAGTCCGCCGAGCAGCGTGCCGCGGATGAGAAACTCCTGGTACGACCACGAAACGACGCCGACTTTTATGACCACCGGCGCGACGATGAGCGCGCTGAAAACATAGTACGGGATCATAAGACGCTTAAACTTGTTTCCGATAAAGCGCAGCCGGTTCTGGTATTTTCCTATGCTGATGCAATAGTCGTAAACAGCTCCGCAGATGCACATGAATATAGGCATTGTGGCTACGGCGAGTACGGCGTACACCGATGCCAGCAGGCGCGAGGACATTATTTGAGGAACAGCAGCATGATCGGAATACATGACCGTTATGTGCTGAAGCACGACAAGTATTTCCACCGCTATTTTTATGAAATCGTATATCTGCGTCTTTTTGGCTGCTGAAAGCGAGTTTCCCGTATCCACCTGTCGACCTCCGATAATGCATATTAACAGCAAGATTTTATCAGAATCGGCCCCGTGCGTCAAGGAGCGCCGGCGGTCGCGTTTTTTCATGCGGATATTGCAAAACGCGAACGAACATGAGATAATATAATATTAATAGAAGAATAAAGAGAAATGAGGATACCCGATTGCTGAAAAAACTGCTTTCACGAACCGCGATAACGGCTGTGCTCATCCTTGTGCAGCTGGTATGGATAGTTGCGCTCGTTCTGCGCCTCGGCGATGCGCTGCCGGTGATGAACTATATCCTGCGCATACTGAGCCTTATCGCCATCCTGCACGTCATAAAAAACGATATGGACCCGTCATACAAGGTCAGCTGGGTTCTGTTTATCGCGCTTTTGCCGCTTTTCGGCGGGCTTATGTACGTCCTGTTCGGTAATAAGCGCCCGACAAGATTCGTGCGTGAGAAGCTGAACGTTCAGCTTGAGGACACTCAGCGGTACTATGCACATCGCCCGTCGGTCACCGATGAGATAGACGATGACAATGTGCGCGGCATTTTTCGCTATCTTGAGTCCTACAGCGGCTACAGAGCGTGCCGTGATACGCAAACGACCTATTTCCCCGTCGGTGAGGATATGTATGCGAGCCTTCTGCCGGAGCTCGAGAAGGCGGAAAAGTTCATTTTTTTTGAGTATTTCATAATAAATTCGGGGCAGATGTGGGATTCGGTGCTCGATATTCTGCGGCGCAAGGTAGCTCAGGGCGTTGATGTACGCGTTATATACGACGATGTGGGCTGTGCCGATTATCTCCCGGCAGACTATTATCAGACTCTGCGCGGCTACGGCATCAAGGCCTTTGCGTTCAATAAGTTCGTGCCCGTCGTCAGCGTTGTTATGAATAACCGCGACCATCGGAAGATAACGGTAATCGACGGTAAGGCCGGCTTCATAGGCGGCATAAATATAAGCGATGAGTATATAAACCAAAAAGAGCGCTTCGGACACTGGAAGGACACGGGACTCATGTTCAAGGGCCCGGGCGTTGAGAACCTGACTCTCATGTTTCTTGAAATGTGGAACGCCTTTGAGGAAAAAGAGGGTGCTTACGGCGACTATTTGCCCGAAAAGTACGAGGAGAGCGGCAGCGAAAGCGACGGTTATATTCTCAGCTTTTCCGACAGTCCGCTTGACGATGAAAACACGAGCGAGAGCGTATATGCAGATATACTCTACACCGCAAACGACTACGTTTATATAACAACGCCGTACCTTGCCATTGACAGCAGTCTGCAAAATGCTCTATGTCTTGCGGCAAAGCGCGGCGTAGATGTGCGCCTTATTACCCCGGGAATACCGGATAAAAAGATCGTATACCGCCTGACAAGGTCGTACTATGCTTCTCTCATCCGTGCAGGAGTTAAGATATATGAGTACACGCCGGGCTTTATACACGCAAAAAGCTATGTTTCCGACGATAAGCTCGGCGTCGTCGGAACAATAAACATGGACTATCGCAGCCTGTATCTGCACTTTGAATGCGGAACGCTCTTTTATGACAGCCCGGCGGTAATCGACCTGAGAAATGACGACCTTGCTACGATCGAAAAATGCCGCAAAATAGAGCTTGCCGATTGCCACACGAGCTTTTTCGGCGAGCTTCTTGATCGCATACTGCGAGTCATCGCTCCATTATTATAACAACAGCGGACAAAAAACTGCCGCCTCTGCGTTTGCAGGGACGGCAGCGTGTTTTTCGGATTAGCCGACTATGTCGCGGGTATCGCGTGCAATGACGAGCTCTTCATTGGTGGGAATAACGAAGACCTTGACCTTGGAATCGGGGGTGGAGATCATGATATCCTCGCCGCGCTTGGAGTTTGCCTCGTCGTCAATGGTAACTCCCAGATAGCCGAAGTACTCGGCAATGGCCTTGCGGGAGCTCTTGGAGTTTTCGCCTACGCCTGCGGTGAATACGATGGCGTCAACGCCGTTCATTGCTGCAACATAAGAGCCTGCGACCTTTGCGACCCAGTAATGGAACATATCCAGTGCCAGCTGTGCGCGCTCGTTGCCCTCGGCAGCGGCGTTGTCGAGATCGCGGAAGTCGGAGGAAACGCCGGAAACGCCCAGAACACCGGACTTCTTGTTGAGTATGTTGAGCATCTCGTCGATGCTGATGCCGTATTTGTTCATGATAAACTGGATAACGCCTGCGTCCAGATCGCCGCAGCGGGTACCCATGGGGAGGCCGACCAGGGGAGTGAAGCCCATGGAGGTGTCGACGCACTTGCCGCCGTCGATAGCGGCGATGGAGCTGCCGTTGCCCATATGGCAGGAGACGATCTTGAGCTCCCCGATGGGCTTGCCCATGAGCTCTGCGCAGCGGCCGGAAACATAGCGGTGGGAGGTGCCGTGGAAGCCGTAGCGGCGGATGCCGTCATTCTTGTAATATTCATAGGGAACGGCGTACATGTAAGCCTTGCCGGGCATGGTCTGGTGGAAAGCGGTGTCGAACACTGCGACCATGGGAACGTCGCCCATAACGTCGCGGCAGGCGTTGATGCCGATGATATTTGCGGGGTTGTGCAGGGGAGCAAAGGGAGTGCACTCCTTTAGAGCTTCCATGACGGCATCGTCGATGCGCACGGAGGAAGCGAACTTCTCGCCGCCGTGAACGACGCGGTGGCCGACAGCGTCGATCTCCTTCATGGAGGCAACAACGCCGTACTCGGCGCTGGTGAGCTTGTCTATAACAGCGGCTATTGCCTCTGCGTGGGTGGGCATTGCAAGATCCTCGTCAAATACGGGCTTGCCGCCGACCAGCGGGCTGTGCTTGAGGTGACCGTCGATGCCGATGCGCTCGCAAAGACCCTTGGCCATGACGGACTCGGTCTCCATGTCGATGAGCTGATACTTCAGGGAGGAGCTGCCTGCGTTGATAACAAGAATTTTCATTCCGGTATTCCTTTCTTATTGTAAAAATCACAAAAAAATTGTATCATTAAAGCATACCTAAATTATTTTAATACATTTTGCACAAAAATCAAGTAATTTTTGAAAGGGATGAATGATTTGAGCGTAATTGGCATAGTAGGAGAGTATAATCCCTTCCATTATGGACATATGCACCATATCGCGGAGACAAAAAAGCTCATGGGCGAGGACTGCCCCGTGGTGTGCGTGATGTCGGGCGATTTCATCCAGCGCGGTGAGGCAGCGGTGTACTCAAAGTTCGCGCGAGCCGAGGCCGCGGCGCGCAGCGGAGTTGACCTTGTGCTGGAGCTTCCGCTTCCGTGGGTATTATCCTCGGCCGAGGGCTTTGCGCGCGGGGCCGTAGGGCTTTTGGGTGCAACAGGAGTTGTCACGCACCTGAGCTTCGGCAGCGAGTGCGGCGAGGTCGAGGTGCTTGAAACGATCGCGGAGACGCTTATCGATCCGCTTATCGGCGCGGATATACGCGCAGAGCTTGCCGCCGACGAGGGCATACCTTTTGCCGCCGCGCGGCAGAGAGCCGTGGCAAAGCGCCTCGGCGAAATGTCCTGCCAGCTCGAAACTCCGAATAATATCCTAGCCGTCGAATACATAAAAGCCATATACAATCTGGGTATTAACTTAAAGCCTGTGACTGTCCAGCGCTTCGGCTCGGGGCACGATGAGCTCTCCGGTGAGGGCTATAAGTCGGCGGCGGAGATACGCCGTATGATATCAAGCGGCAGAGACATTGCATCGGTGCTGCCCGAAAGCGCCCACAACGTCTATCGGCGCGAGGAAAAGCTCGGCCGCGGCCCCGTGATTCCCGAAAGTCTGGAGAGCGCAATAATATCGCGCCTGCGCATGCTGCCGGACGAGGCTTATGCAGGCCTTCCGGACACGGGGGAGGGGCTGCACAACCGCATTGCCCGCGCGGCGAAGGAGGAGTGCACGCTCGATGCTATACTTGCTGCCGGAAAGAGCAAACGCTATGCCCTCAGCCGCATACGCCGTATTATAATGTGCGCCGCCCTCGGCATAAGCGCACAGATGTCGGCCGAGACGCCTCCCTATGCCCGCGTTCTGGCGGCAAATTCACGCGGCTGCTCGCTGCTGCGCGATATGGGCGAAAAGTCGCGCATACCGGTCATAACAAAGCCCGCTGAGGTAAAAAGCTGCGGGGATGAGTGCCGCGGACTCTTTGAACTCGGCAGTGCCGCACACGATCTGTATGTCCTCGGCTATGCCGCACGCGGAGAACGAAAGGGCGGCGCGGACTGGCGAACGAGCCCGAAAATAATGTAAGCTTTATTTCATATTCAAAACATTGTCAGAATTATATTAATAAAATATTCAAAAAACAGTTGCAATTTGCTTTTTCGTAGTTTATAATGCCAACTATCAACATAAAGACAAATGTTCGCCTTGTGCGGACACGGAGAAAGTTGAAAGTTGAGATTTAATTAGGAGGAAAACCCAATGAAGAAGTTTTTAGCACTTGTTCTTGCGATGCTCATGGTATTTTCGCTGTGCGCATGCGGCAATGGCGGCGACAGCAGCGACAGCGGAAAGAAAATTGCCTATGTTCTTTGTGAGACCGGCGACACCTATTCACAGGGGCTCGGCACCTATTTCCGTGATGCATTTGAGTCAAACGGCGGCAAGGTAATATTCGAGTCCTTCCCGAAGGATACCTCGGATTTCACCTCGTACCTTGTTAAGGCAACTCAGGAGAATGCGGATGTTATATTTGCTCCCAACTCCACCACTGTTGCCGCTCTGCTGCTCCAGCAGGCTGCCGATAAGGGTATAGATATTCCCATTCTTGCGGGCGACACTTGGGAGAGCTCTGTTATCCTTGACGGTGTCAAGGGCACCGATCTCAAGGTTTACTGCTCAACCTTCTTTGACGAGAATGACACCTCGGGTCCCGCTTCTGCTTTCGTTAAGGGCTTCAAGGAGTACCTCAATGCAGATTCCGTTCGTCTCACCAATAACGGCGGCAACGACATAGTCGCAGCGGTCTCCGCTCTCGGCTTTGACGCATACAATACCGCATATGCGGCTATCGAGGCAGCTCTCAACGCAAAGGGCGGCAGCATCACCTCCGTTGATGTTGCGAAGGCTCTTTGGGAAGTCAATATTACAGATGCAGTCACCGGCACCATCAAGTTCAATCAGACCGGCGACGCTATCAAGGACAGCGCGTACATAAAGCAGGCCGGTGACGGCGCCTTCAGCTTCGTTAAGGTACAGTCTGTTGAAAACAACGACACTCAGGGCACTCCCGTTGACTACAAGGATACCGGTATCGCTCTTGATGGCAACACGATCAAGATCGGCGTTTACGAGCCTCAGTCCGGCAACAACGGCCCCGGAGGTAAGCAGGAAGTTCTCGGCATCCAGTATGCTAACTCCCTCAAGCCCAGCATTACCGTAAACGGTGTTGAGTACAAAATTGAGCTTGACATTCAGGACAACGGCTCCGACGATACCACCGGCAAGACCGCAGCTGCAAAGCTCGTGTCCGATAAATGCCTTGTTGTCCTCGGCTCTTACGGCTCCGGCGTTTCCATTGCCGCAGCGGACACTTTCGCGGCTGCTGCAGTTCCCGCTATCGGCTGCTCCTGCACCAACCCGCAGGTCACCGACGGTAAGGACTACTACTTCCGTATCTGCTTCCTCGACCCGTTCCAGGGCAGCGTTATGGCCGGCTTTGCAAAGGAACTCATCGGCGGTTGAGACAGGATTGAGATAGAGTCGTCTTGACTCAGTTAATAACTACACAGTGCATTATGCGGTGGAGTATATCCACCGCATAATGCAGTTATCGGCGGAAGCCGTTTTAGAGCATTCGTCGAAGAAACGGAGATAATAATGCTGGATTATTTGATCGCCGGACTGGCTGTCGGCGGGCAATATGCCCTGATAGCCATAGGCTATACAATGGTATATGGCATTCTGAGACTGATAAACTTTGCACATGGAGATGTATTCATGGTCGCCGGAATCATGATGGTGTACCTTGCCGCATCGCTGCCGGTGTATATTGCGATGCCTTTGGTGTTCGTGCTTACAATACTGCTCGGATTTCTCATTGAGAGGATCGCATATAAGCCCCTGCGCAGCGCGCCGAGGATGTCCGTAATGATCTCCGCCATCGGCGTCAGTTATTTGCTTCAGAATTTTGTGCTGTACATAACGGGCGGACTTTCAAAGCAGTATCCGGCTTTGCCCTTGCTGAGCGAGCGTGTAAAGCTGTTCGGCATAGGTGACAAGGCAGTCGTCTTTATAACGCCTGTAATAGCTATCGTTCTCATGGTAGCGCTTATGCTTCTCATAAAGCATACTAAAATCGGCATGGCTATGCGCGCAGCCTCGCGCGACTTTGAAACGGCAAGGCTTATGGGCATTAACATTAACCGAGTTATAAGCATCACATTTATTATCGGCTCTGCGCTGGCGGCGATTGGCTCCATGCTTTATTTCACGAAGTTTACCGGTGTTCAGCCGACCTCAGGCGCACTGCCCGGATTGAAGGCTTTTGTTGCAGCTGTGTTTGGAGGAATCGGCTCCATTCCGGGAGCTGTGCTCGGTGCATTTGTAATCGGCATTGTTGAAAATCTTGCAGTAGCCTTTAACCTCGCTGTATACAGGGATGCATTTACATTTGCAATCCTTATAATCATACTCGCTGTAAAGCCCACGGGACTGTTTGGCGAAAAACTGACGGAGAAGGTGTGACGAATGAAAATAGCTGCAAAAAGAAATAACACCAACTCCATCGTCACACTGATATGTGTTGCGGTGCTGCTCATAACGCTGCTTGTCATAAACAAGGTTGTGAGAAGCGACAGTATGCTCATGGTCGTGCTTCAAAAGACCTGCGTGTACGCACTGGCGGCTGTTTCAATGAACCTGCTTAACGGCTTTACCGGACTGTTTTCACTGGGACAGGCAGGCTTTATGGCGCTTGGCGCATATTCGTATGCCCTCTTAACCATACCTGTTGAGGTGCGTGCCAATGTCCTGTATAAGCATGCCGGTGGAATAATCGATTTTTGCCTGCCGTTTATTCCTGCATTACTGATAGGCGGCGTGATAGCCGCAATATTTGCATTTATCATAGGTCTTCCGGTGCTTAGACTTAAGAGCGACTACCTGGCTATTGCTACTCTTGGCTTTGCGGAAATAATGAAGAATATCATCATGTCCAATGATGTTGCGCCCCTGACGAACGGTCCCGATCCGCTAAGTCAGTATGCAACCGGATTTGGTCTGCCGACTTACCTCGCTATAAGTGCGATATCCATACTGATAATTGTTCTGCTTATAGAATCGAGCTATGGACGAGCGTTCAAGGCCATACGAGACGACGAGATCGCTGCGGAGGCTATGGGAATTAATCTTACAAAGCACAAGATGATGTCCTTCACCATATCCGCGTTTTTCGCAGGTATTGCCGGAGGCTTGCTGGCAATGTTCAACACGACTGTGTCCGCGGTAAGCTACAGCACCATAATGACCTATGAGATATTGCTCATCGTTGTTATCGGCGGTATAGGCTCTATAAGCGGCAGCATATTTGCAACATTCCTGTTTGTTGCGTGCCGCGAGTGGTGGCTGCGTTTCCTCGACAGCGAAACGCTTATTCCCGGCATAACCAGAGGCAGTTTCCGTATGGTAGTTTTTTCAGTAGTCATTATGATAATCGTTCTGTTCTTCAGCCGCGGAATGTTCGGCGATAAGGAGCTTCCACAGATCATAACAAATGCTATAGAAAAGGGCAGAAGAAAACGCGCTGCTGAGGACAAGGTAGGTGAGGGTAAATGAGCGATAATGTTCTTCACGTTGAAAACGTTACGATGCAGTTCGGCGGCGTCGTCGCCGTCAACAACCTCTCGCTTGATATACCCGAGGGCAAGATAATCGCCCTCATAGGCCCCAACGGCGCGGGCAAAACGACGGCTTTCAACTGTATTACAGGCGTTTATGAGCCGACAAACGGCCTTGTCGAGTTCATGGGCAAGCCCATCGTGCGTAATCACCCGCAGGGCAAGATGAAGAAAAACTACAAGGGCGAAAACGGCGATATGTACCTCGGCAAGGTCGTTGCCAACACTCCTGATAAGATAACCCGGCAGGGTATTGCGCGCACCTTCCAGAACATAAGGCTCTGGAAGAGCATGACCGTTTTTGAAAATGTCCTCATCGCAAAGCACATGCATGCAAAGCAGAATGTGTTTACCGCAACCTTCAGGCTCAATGCCTCTGAGGAAAAGCGCATGCGCGAGGAGACGATGGAGCTTCTGCGCGAGCAGGGTCTTGATAAATACAAGGATGAGATAGCAACGAGCCTGCCCTACGGTCTTCAGCGCCGCCTTGAGATAGCGCGCGCACTTGCCGCCGACCCGAAGCTTCTGCTTCTCGACGAGCCTGCCGCAGGCATGAACCCGCAGGAGACGCTTGAGCTCGCTCAGTTTATCCGCGAGATACGCGAAAAGCACAACCTCACGGTGTTCCTTATCGAGCATCACATGGAGCTTGTCATGCAGATATCCGATTATATCTATGTCATCGACTTCGGCTCCGAGATAGCTCAGGGCACGCCCAAGGAGGTTCAAAATAATCAGCGAGTCATTGACGCATATTTGGGGGTTGTTGAAGATGAGTGATACAATACTGAAAATCAATGACCTCAAGGTCAATTACGGCGGCATTGAGGCCGTCAAGGGCATAAGCTTTGACGTTCCCGAAGGGCAGATCGTCACACTTATCGGCGCAAACGGTGCGGGCAAGAGCTCGACACTGCGCGCGATAGCGGGCCTTGTCAAGCCCTCCGGCGGCTCGATAGAATTTAAGGGCGAGAGCATCACCGGCCTTGACCCGACGTCGATCGTCACAAAGGGTATAACACTCGTTCCCGAGGGACGTAAGATATTCCCTGACCTCACGGTTCTGGAAAATCTCAAGATCGGTGCTTACCTGCGTAATGACGACCTGACTGATGACCTCAACTGGGTGTATGACCTGTTCCCGAGACTCAAGGAGCGCTCGTGGCAGGAGGGCGGCACCCTCTCCGGCGGCGAGCAGCAGATGCTTGCAGTCGGCAGAGCGCTCATGAGCCGCCCCAAGGTCATCATGATGGACGAGCCTTCGCTCGGTCTTGCGCCCATCATCGTACGCGGCATATTTGATATCATCAAGGAGATCAACAAGCGCGGCGTTACCGTTCTGCTGATCGAGCAGAACGCAAATATGGCGCTCAAGACCGCGCATATCGGCTATGTTCTTGAAACAGGCAGACTCACGATGTCCGGTTCAGGCGAAGAACTGCTTGCAAACGAGCAGGTAAAAGCTGCTTACCTCGGCACATGACAATAATACAAAAAGACGCCGCTAAGGGTGGTGCGACATAGGGCTAAGCCGCCCAGTAAAAAGCCTTTTGCCCCGTGGCGGCGTTAAAAATGCTCGAAATATATCGCCATTATTCCTGCGCTTTTTGCCTTGCCACAGAACAAAATCCAATTTTACAGTGTGCATCGCAGTTTTGAGAGTGATATTTTTCGCTCAGGCAAAATAACAAAATCTCGGTAATACTTTGTGTATTACCGAGATTTTTTTTTGAAGTATGGTCGGAAAAGAGCCGCTCAAAACCGACTTATCACTATGTTGCGCCGCTCAACTGCGGCGCGCCTTTTTTCACATTTACGAAACATTTTGGTATTGCGCAGCGTCATAATTACAATACTAAGCTGACGGGAGGAAGTAGATGATGAAAAAACTTCTTGCAATTTCGCTGTGTATTGCTATCGCGCTTTCTGCGTGCGCATGCACGGCAAAGCAGAAAAAGGCGAGCGGATATTCCGAGGTCTACGCTGCGGTAAAAAAGTATCAGAGTGAAAACAGGTCAAATGCGAGGTATATCTTAAACGATGGCGCAGATGCCGCGCTTGCGGTAACGAGCGAGGAGCACTCGAAAACAAACGCACAGGTTGACGGTGTCGATGAGGCGGATACCATAAAGACCGACGGCAAATATGTTTATTATCTCGACAGTAAAAATGTCACGATATACGAGGCTGCCGGGGAGAACAGCCGCAAGGTCGGCTGTGTCGTGCCGCCCGAGGAAAGCGGGTGGGTAAGCAGGATATACGTTTTTGACGGTGTGCTTATGCTGATAGCGTCGGTAAATAGCGTGTACGGCGGCGATGCCGTGTCGTATGAAGATGCCCGCGAACGCACAATGGTGTATTACTACGATGTCTCAGATCCCGCAAGCGCAAAGCTCATAGCATCCTCGGGGCAGGACGGATGGCTCATGACGAGCAGACTTTTCGACGGGAAACTATATCTTCTGACAAGCTATTATATTATGAGTGACGCCGTACGCACAGAACCCAAGACCTATGTTCCGCAGCTTTACTGCAACGGTGAAGCAAAGCTTGCAGACAGCCAATGCATAAGCATCATGCCCTGTGTCAACGAAGCAAGCTATGTTGTCACAGGTGCGTATGACGCTAAGACCGGCAATGCTTTAACACAGCGCTCGGTTCTCGGCGCGGGCAGCACAGCCTATATGAACGAGAACAGCCTCTATCTTGCCGCGTGGCGGCTTGAGCAAGAGAAGCTCAAAACGTATACGGAGAGCATCTATAATGTCTCCGAGCACGCCGATAAGCAGTACACGGATATAATAAGAATAAACGTATACGATCTATCCGTTGCGGCCACGGGTACGGTCGAGGGCTATCTTGACAGCCAGTTCTCCATGGATGAGTATGACGGCGCTCTGCGAGTAGTTACGACCAATGAGCCAAATTACTGGACCGTATACCGTGACGAAGCACGTGACCTTGAAAGCTATAAATACGATACCGAGCGCAGCTCACCGGCAAATAACCTGTATATTCTCGACGATAGCCTGAATAAACTATCCTCAGTGGAGGGACTTGCCAAGGGCGAAAGAGTGTATTCCGTGCGCTTTGACGGTGATTTTGTGTATTTCTGTACATTCCGTCAGGTCGATCCGCTGTTTGCCGCCGACGTGTCCGATACGAAAAACCCGAAGATCCTGAGCGAACTCAAGATAAGCGGCTTTTCCGACTATCTGCACACATGGTCGGACGACAGGCTTTTTGGCCTCGGCAATGAGGCAGACGAGGAAACGGGCGTTGCTACAGGGTTGAAGCTTGTGATGTTTGACACCTCTGACAAGGCGAATGTCACGGTAAAAAACACGAAGAATCTTGCCGGGAGCAGTTATACCGAGGCGCTTTACGATCACACCGCGCTTTTAATATCGCCCGAGCGCAACATCATTGGCTTCTGTACGGGTACGAGTTATCTGCTGTTTTCTTACAGTGATGAAAATGGTTTCATACAGACTGTCGAGATACCGCTTGACGAGGAACTATCTCAGGCGCGCGCCGTGTATGTGGGAGACAGCGTCTATGTTGCGGATATGAGCGGCATGAAAGTGCTCAGCCTTGATGCAGGCAAAGTAATAGCTTCGGTAGATAGCTAATGCCTTTTTGTTGACAAAACCTCTACGTTAGCGTAAACTAACATAAGTTAGGCGAACCTAACATGTTGCTGCGCCGTGGAGGTTTTTTATGACGCTTGATAAGTTGCCGATAGGTAAACCCGCAATAATTCTCGCAGTCGGCGGTGAGGGCGATTTGCGCTGCCACCTGCTCGATATGGGTCTCATACCGCACACAGAGGTCACGGTGCGCAAGGTCGCGCCGCTCGGCGATCCGCTGGAGTTGTATCTTCGGGGTTATACGATGACCCTGCGCAAGGAAGATGCTGCGCGCATAGAGGTCCGCCCCAGGGAGGAGATATAATTATGCTTCTTGCTCTTGTGGGAAACCAGAACTGCGGAAAAACAACGCTTTTTAATCAGCTCACCGGCTCAAATCAGCATGTCGGTAACTTTCCCGGCGTCACGATAGAGCATAAGATCGGTCAGGTCATAGGTTGGAAGAACTACGATCTTGTCGATCTGCCGGGTATTTACTCAATTCGTCCGTACTCGGGCGAGGAAAAGGTGACGCGAAATTTCATAATCGACCGTAAGCCGGATGCGATAATAAATATAGTCGATGCTACAAATATAGAGCGTAACCTGTATCTTACGCTTCAGCTTATTGAAATGGGCAAGCCCATGGTGCTTGCACTGAACATGATGGATGAGCTGTTGGGCAACCACGGAAGCGTTGATATACAAAAGCTCTCCGATAGACTTGGCATACCCGTTGTGCCGATAGCGGCAGCTAAAAATGACGGCGTTGACGAGCTCATGCGCGTTGTCGCGGAAACGGCGGAGAATGCGCATAAGCCGCGCAGGATCGACTTTTGCTCGGCAGGACCTGTGCACCGCTGCATACATACCGTAAGTCACGTCGTTGAGGATCACGCCGATAAGATCGGCGTGCCCTCGCGATTTGCCGCTACACGAGTTATCGAGGAGGACGAGGAGATAATCTCAGCGCTGAAGCTCAGCGAAAACGAGCTCGAGCTCATCGGACACGCCGTGCTCGAAATGGAGACCGAGGGCGGGCTTGACCGCAACGCTGCTCTTGCCGAGATGCGCTACCATTTCATTGAGGCGGTTTGCTCCGAGTGCGTCGTCAAGGCGCACGAGAGTAGGGAAATGCTGCGCAGCGTGAAGATAGACAAGGTGCTCACGAATAAGTACCTTGCCATCCCGACGTTTATAGCCATCATGGGCTTTATATTCTGGATGACGTTCAGTGTTTTGGGTAAGTGGCTGTCGGATCTTCTTGCGCTCGGCATCGACAGCGTGACGCAGCTCGTTGACAATGCCCTGACGGCTTACGGTTTGAACCCGGTCGTACACAGCCTTGTCATTGACGGCGTTTTTGCAGGCGTCGGCAGTATGCTGAGCTTTTTGCCGATAATCGTCGTGCTGTTTTTCTTCCTTGCCATACTTGAGGATACGGGCTACATGTCGCGCGTTGCGTTTGTCATGGATAAGCTTCTGCGCCGTATAGGCCTGTCCGGCCGCAGCTTTGTCCCGATGCTCATCGGCTTCGGATGCTCTGTTCCGGCCATCATGGCAACGCGCACGCTCTCATCCGAGCGCGACCGCAAAATGACGATGCTGCTCATCCCGTTTATGAGCTGTTCTGCGAAGATACCCATTTATGCTGTGTTCACTGCGGCGTTTTTCCCGAATAACGGCGGCCTTGTCATGACTTGCCTGTACGTTTTCGGTATGCTTGTGGGAATAATAGCAGCGAAGGTCCTGAGTAAAACGGCGTTCACCGGAAAGCCCGTGCCATTTGTCATGGAACTCCCGAATTACCGCATGCCGTCGCTTAAAACCGTGCTGCTGCTTATGTGGGAAAAGGCGTGGGATTTCATTCGCCGCGCATTCACGGTAATTTTTGCGGCGACGATCGTCATATGGTTTTTGCAGAACTTCGATGTGCGCCTCAACGTTGCCGGACAGGGGAGCGGCGACAGCCTGCTTGCCATCATCGGCACATGGCTCGCCCCGATATTCGCGCCCCTCGGCTTTGGCGACTGGCGCGTTGCGACGGCGCTTGTCACCGGCCTTATGGCCAAGGAGGCCGTAATAAGCACTCTCGGCGTTCTCATGGGCGTCGGAGCAAACCTCGGCAGCGCGGCGCTCGGGACGCTTTTTACGCTGCCCTCGGCGGTGAGCTTCCTCGTGTTCTGCCTGCTGTATACGCCCTGTGTGGCCGCTCTTGCTGCTCTCAGACGTGAGCTCGGCAGCGGAGTCAAAACTGTGCTCGTAATGGTCTCGCAGTGCTGTGTGGCGTGGCTGGCGGCTTTCTGCGTGTATGCTCTGATAGGGGTGATCTTCTGATATGGAATTAATCATAATTGCTGTGCTCGTAATATGGCTCGTGTTCGCCCTGCGCAGTATGAAAAAGGGCAGGGGCTGCTGCGGCGGCAAATGCTCCGGCTGCTCGGGCGACTGCAAGGACTGCAAAAAATGATTTAATACGCAAAGAGGTCAGGATGAAAATCCTGACCTCTTTTGATGTATGAACTTATTTCTGCGCGTCGATTATTATATCAAATGTCTCTTTTTCACCGTTTGCGTTTGTGCCCTCGCCGATCATGACGTAAACGGGGAAAAGGTAGGTCTTGCCGTTGTGCTCGACTCCGTCGGCGTAGTAGCCGAGCCTACAGCCTGTGATCTTCGCATCCGAGAGATTGCCGGAAAAGCTCGGGGAGTAGTTTTTTGACTGCACGTCGGAGCTAAGCTCCGCGCTGCTTTTCAGGCTGACAGAAGCAGAGCTGCTTATGGGAGAGACAAGATAGTAAACGGAGTTTATCTCGCCGTCGAGGCTTATATCGACTTCGATCCTGTACCTGCCCGAAATACTTTTGCCATCTACCGTAGGATAGTAGAAAACACTTTTTTCGCTGACACCGTAAACGCCGTCCTCGTTCAGGGAATACTGATCGACGATCTTGACATTCTCTATTTTCTCCGGCCACAGGCCGCCTTTATCAAACAGGGTGTTTGCGATCTCAAGAGCTTCCTCGTCTGTCATTGAAGCGCCGGACTTTACGGGAGGCGGGTCGAGCTTTATTACGGACCAGTATCCTATTCCTTTTTCGATATCTGCGCGGTATCCGTTTTCGGTGAAGTAGTAATTACTGAGGCTGTCGCTTGATTTTTCGGCTGTTGACAGATCAAAGCCAAAGCAGGCTTCTATCTGCTTAATGGCAGATGACTCGCCGTTATCCAATTCATATAGCATTGCCGTCTCACCGGCTGCTTCTATTGAGAGATTTGCAGGCAAAGACAGCTCTGCATGAGCATCGGATCCCGGCTGAGCAATATTCGGATGCACAGCAGTGAGCGTTGTGCCGTTTCCGCAGGCGCACAGAGCGGTCAACATGAGCGCGGCGAGCAGAAGAGATATAAATTTACTGTGTTTCATAATGCCTCCTTAAATTTTTGCGCCGTCGTGGGCTGCTGTCGAACTTCGAGAAATTAATTATTTTGCTTGTCATTTCTACTCTACAAATGCTTGAAAGCCGTGTTTTATTGCAAGGATTCTCAAATTTTCTGCAATTTATCGATTCCCACAAAATCATCAATGTCGATTTATGGATAATACACAATGCATAGCGCCTTTTGTATATTACCGGATAAAACGGTCAACAATATGCATAGATAAAGGAGGTTTTATCTATGCAGAACGAAAAAAGCGGCAGACTTGACAAGTTTTTTGCCGGCAAGGGCTTCTACATAGTCCTTGCACTATGTGTGATCGTGATAGGAATATCGGCCTACAGCCTCGCAAAGGGGGCTGACACCCCCACGGACGGCCTGAACCCAGGCATGAGCGCCGCGCAGCAGACACGGCGCCCCGAGCCCAGCACGCAGCCGCCCGTGAACACTGAGGCACCGCAGCCCGTGGACGCTCCGAACGAGGAGGATATCGTTTCTGCTGGAACGCTCACTCAGGATGACGTGTGGCCCGAACAAACGACATGGAGGTGGCCTGTATCCGGTGAAATTGAGCGCGGCTACAGTGTAGAGGCGCTCAGCTACGACGTTACCATGGCCGACTGGCGCACGCATGACGGCGTCGACATTCTCGCGCAGCAGGGCGAGGTGGTCGTTGCCGCGGGCGATGGCGAGGTGGTAAGTGTAACTCAGGATGATCTCTATGGCACAACGGTGGTCATTGACCACGGTAATGGTATAAAGACGAGCTATTCAAACCTTGCCGACACTCCGACCGTATCAGCCGGAGACAAGGTGAAGAGCGGCGATGTTATTGGCTCAGTCGGCAAAACGGCCCTCTGCGAGATAGGGCAGGGGAGCCACATGCACTTTGCAATGAGCCGCGACGGAGCGAGCATTGACCCGACAACCTACCTTCCGATATGAAATTTGAAGAAAAATAAAAAAATGTGTTGACAATCTGGGCTGTGTCTTGTATAATTCCAATTGCTCATTTGAGAAATGGCGGCATAGCTCAGTTGGCTAGAGCATGCGGTTCATACCCGCAGTGTCCCCGGTTCGAATCCAGGTGCCGCTACCAAAAGGCGCAGATATTTCTACCTGCGCCTTAATTTAGGCCCGTTGGTCAAGCGGTTAAGACACCGCCCTTTCACGGCGGTAACATGGGTTCGATTCCCGTACGGGTCACCAAAAAGCCTTCACGCTTCTGCGTGAAGGCTTTTTTATACCTTTTTTGCTACGACGATGAAGCGACCGTTCTCGGCGTGATACGCGCAGGTGGACAGGGTGAGTATCTTATCGCCCTGCGAGAGCTCGGCGTCCGTGTCGTAGAGCTTGTTCTCTTCAATGAATTTGACATATTCGTTAAACGATTCCGTGTCATCGCTGCCGGTGTATTCGTAGTACTTAAAGCTGTCATCGCCCTCAGGTACGAGCTCGGTCTTTATTGCCGCAACGATCTCGTAGGTCTGCTTTTCGTATATCGTGTCGAAGCTTATGGTCTTGTGCTGCTTGTAAAAATCCTCGCTTACATAGTACATTAGCGAGCCGAACATTGTTCCGTCTTTCATATTATGTCCGTAGATAATCAGGTTATCCGACGAGAATATATTACAGTATTCATCGACAAACAGGCATCCGCGGTAAGAGTAATTGCCGTAGAAATCCTTGTGAAGATATTTGTCTATTTCATCGGGCGCGTACATGACGACATTGTCTATACCTGTTCCGTCGATCTTCAGCCAGCCGATAGTGTCTGTGTTTTCTGAGTAAAGCGCCTCGTATTCAGGCAGAATGTCTGGGATCGTGAAAGTCGGCTCTGCGTCTTTCAGGCCTTTGAGCTTATTGTCTGTATTTTTGCTGCGCATATCATCAACGGCATAGAAAATGAGAATGCCGACAGAAACAACGAGCGCTATCAATGCGATCAGGCGTATTATTTTCCGCGTCTTATCGTTCATTACATATCCCTCGGGAGAATAAAAATAGGAGCGGCTTTCGCCACTCCTATTTTATATGCACTATTGCAATAAGTCAACTAATCGCCCACATATGATCAGTTTGGCTTTTTCTTGCGATAAGTACCTGCAAGCACTGCTAAGCTGACAACCGCTATTGCGGACATCAAAGCAACGCTTCTGGTGTCGCCGGTCTTCGACGGAGTTTTAGGCTCTGTCGGTTTATCCGGTGTATTCGGATTATCCGGATTGTTCGGATTGCCCGGCGTATTGGGATTGTTCGGGTTATCCGGATTGCTCGGTTTGTCGGGCTTATTCGGATTGTCCGGTGTGTTCGGATCGTCGGGATTGCTCGGATTATCCGGATTGTTCGGATCATCCGGTTTGCCCGGCTTATCGCCGCCGGGGTTATCGCCGCCGGGGTTGTCACCGCCGCCGGGGTTATCGCCGCCGGGGTTGTCGCCGCCGCCGGGGTTGTCACCGCCGCCGGGGTTGTCGCCGCCACCGGGGTTGTCACCGCCACCGGGGTTGTCGCCGCCACCGGGGTTATCGCCGCCGCCGGGGTTGCTGCCGTTGCCATGTACACCGTCAATCGCCAAATGAACGACATGACCACCGACATTGCTCATAAACATGTATGTAGCATTACCGGGGACATAGTCTGCGGCTACTCCGGTGAAACCGCTGCTCGGATTCCAAATGATGGCCTCCTCAACGGTGCTGCCGTAAATGAGATCCCATCCGTCGATGTCGGCTCCGTTAACTTCTATCTTGAGCGTGCATGCACCGGGAAGCCTCAGTACGGTACCGTGACCGACTATATTGACCGCATCTTTAAAAACCATGTAGGGCTTATCAAAAGTGGAACGCCAGAAAACGGTGTTCGTAACAGGCAGGTAAGCCGTGACGGTAACGGTCGCATCAGCCGGCAGATTCTCGTAGCCATGCAGGCAAAGCAGGAAGTTGATGAAGTTTGCATCGGGATACTCTTGGTTACGAAGGCCGATCCCTTCAAAGTAGGACGAAAGGGTCGAGACAGTATCGTTCTCGACATCTACATCAAGTCCGTCGGCATTCGCATTGGCACTCAAAGCAAAAACAGCAATCAGGAAAACAGCAAGCACAAAAAGTGCAGTAAGCACAGGCCTGCTGAGCTTTTCCGTTTTTACCATGCTATTCAGTTGTCCTCCTTTCCCCAAAGATACATACTAATACCTACACCGCGGTGAATTATCCATGCAGCATCGATTATCCCTGCTGTTCGGCAGGGAAGCAGTCAACCGTTATTCACGGAAGCAACACGGCGGCTATTAATTAATATTGCAAATATGATACTATATTGTAACCTGAATTACAATGCAATAAATGGTAAATATAGCTTTTTATAAACAAAAACATATAAAAATTTGGTTAAAATTTTTGAAAGATATATACAACGCAGCAAGATTGTACAGTGTTGCTAACGCGGCGTTTATGTGCTAAAATCAATCCGATATTATAATAAGGTAGGATACACTATGGAAAAACTGCCGAAGCTGCCGAGAATGGCGGCCATTCACGACCTGTCCGGAATGGGGAAGTGCTCGCTGACCGTTGCGCTTCCTATAGTTTCCGCAACAGGGGTGGAGTGCTGCTGCATTCCGACGGCGCTTTTGTCGACGCACACAGGAGGCTTTACCGACTGGACGTTCACCGATCTCAGCGGAGACATGGTGCCGATAGCCGAGCACTGGCACGGCCTGGGACTGGAGTTTGACGCGATATACTCCGGCTACCTTGCGTCGCCGGTGCAGGGAAAGCTGCTTGAACGTGTGATAGAGCTCCTGCGCGGCGAGAAGACGCTCGTCGTCGTTGATCCGGCGATGGCTGATAACGGGAAATATTATGCCAATCTCGGCGGGGAAATGACCGAATGCTTCCGCGGGCTTATAAAAAAAGCGGATATAATAACACCGAACATAACCGAGGCCTGCTTTCTCACCGACATGGAGTATAAGCACGGCGTACACGATATGGCCTATGTCACCGAGCTTATCGACCGCCTGTCCGAGCTTGGCCCCTCCTTTGTCGCCGTAACGGGCGTCAGCATCGAAGCCGGAAAGGTAGGAATAGTCGCGCGCGATAACAGAAGCGGAAAAATGTGCTCTGTTATGAAAACGGTGCTCGACGGAATGTTCCACGGTTCGGGCGATGTATTCGCGTCCGCGTTTGCGGCACTGCTCACGCGTGGAGCTTCTCTCGAGGATGCCCTGAATGCTGCCGAGGAATTCGTAACTGCCGCGATAGAGCGCACTGCTGTGCGCGCAACACCGCGCCAATACGGGCTCGATTTTGAGGGCGTGCTGCCCGATTATATCCGTATGTGCAGCGAGCTGTTCGAGTAGATAGACAGTATGTTGACCATGTGTTCAGCAGACGGTAATTACCATGATTTATTTCCAAATACTCTTGACATAAACTTGACATTTGCGCTGGAGGTAAAGTATAATCATGTGAAGGAGTATGGGAAAACTCATACTGAAAAACTAGTAGGCAAAAATTTTAAATAAGCGGAAGGGGTTGCAAATGAAAGACCTAAAACATCTGATCTATTTTGAAAACCTGCTGCAGGACGCTCAGAACGAGCTCGTCACCAAGGCAGTGGAGGATGGGCAGATAGCACTCGGTTACAACTGCTATTACATACCCGAAGTCCTTCTCAATCTTGAAGGCTGCTTCTCTTCAAGACTTCGCGCACCCAATTGCACATCCAGCGACATCGCAAACTACTACATGACCAACCGTACCTGCCCCTATGCACGCTCCATTCTCGAGCGCGCCATCGAAGGCGGATACAACTACCTGAGCGCTCTGTTCGGTGCAGAAAGCTGCGCTACCATGGAACGTATGGAAGAGCACTTCTTCCTCATCAATCCCGTAAAGCACGACGGCTTCTTCGTCACCCAGATCGATCCTCCCATGAAGGGCGATCAGACCAACCTCGATTACTACAAGGCACAGCTCAAGCTCAAGGTCGTTGACGCAATGCGCGACCGCCTCGGAGTCGATGTCTCGGAAGAGGCAATGCGCAAGGCTATTGAGCAGCACAACGAGCTCAGCCGCATAATCACCGAGATCGGCAATTTCCGTAAGCTCGATAATCCTCCCATCACCGGCTATGAGTTCCACGTCATCCAGCTCGTAAGCCAGGTCTGCCCCCACAAGCTGATCCTGCCTTACCTCAAGGAGACCCTTGAAGAGCTCAAGACCCGTGAGCCCGAAGAGAAGTTCCCGTTCCGCGCGCGCGTTGCGCTCGTCGGAAGCGAGGTCGACGATCCCGAGTTCACCAAGCTCATCGAGATGTGCGGCGCAATGGTCGTCGCCGACCGCTACTGCTTCGGTTCTTTCCCCAGCAGAGAGCAGATCGAGATAAAGGACGGCGAGACCGCGTTCGACGCTATCTGCCGCCACTACCTGTATTGGAACCAGTGCGCACGCTTCATGGATGGCTTCAAGATCGACCAGCGTCATGCCATAGCCACTCAGCTCGTTGAGGACTTCAAGGCCGACGGCATCATCTATGAGAACATGAAGTTCTGCGAGTTCTGGAGCTATGAGAAGGTTCTCGCAAACCACATCTTCACGAACGAAAAGCACATTCCTTGCTGCACCATTGAGAAGGAGTACTCCCTCGGCGCAGTCGGACAGCTTCGTACACGTTTCCAGGCGTTCATCGAATCCCTGGAGATCAAGTCCATTCAGGGAGGTAAGTAATGATGTTCGATAAAGTTATAGCAGCAGTAGATAAAAAGCTTGAACGCTTTGACCCCATATGGCAGGCCGAAAACGGCGTCGGCGGCCAGAGATCCCGTTATTATGACAAGACCGGCGTTGCAAAATGGCGTGAATGGCGCGGCGTTAAGGACACGCTCGTTGACTATAAGGCATGGCTCAACAACCTCGTTTCCATGGCTATGATGGTCGCATCCGCTCCGATCCCCTGCCTCAAGGGATTCTGGGAGTACCGCTGGATGGGCTCCTACCTCGGCACCTTCATGTTCATCGACCGCCTGTTCGAGGGCTTCCGCGGCTATGAGCTCGTAACCGCGCACAAGTGCATGCACGCTATCGTCCGCAGCCTGACCAAGAAGATCGCATTCTGCCTGAGCAATGACCGTCGTCTCGGCGGCGGCAAGGATACCGACCGCATCGTTCCCATGGACGAGGTTCTGCCCCCGCTGTTCATGATGGGCTTCAAGGAGCTCGTTCCGTTCCCCCTGCAGACGCTGCCTGAATTCATCATCTGCGACGTTGACCAGCACATCGAGCCCTACTACATCGACGTTGCCGAGTCCTTCGGTCTTCCCGCCGACGTCTGCTCCCGCTGCGCGGCAGAGACCGGCGTTGCTCTCGACGACGCATTCCCCCTCATCGGTAAGGCAATGATCTCGACCAATATGCCATGCAATGCATCCGAGGCCACCTCCATGTTCCAGCGCCGCCGCATAGGCATGCCGGACTTCCCCGTAACCCTCGCTATGATTCACAATGAGCCGGGTGCGCATCCGTATTCCACACAGATGCTCAAGGACGCTATCGCCTTCGTCGAGAAGGAGTACGGCGTAAAGTACGACTGGGATAACCTCTTTAAGTACGCAAAGCTCATGAACGAGCAGAACACCATTGAGCTTGAAAAGTGGGATTACTTCAAGACTCCGTACTCCGCGATGTGCGGCATAGCGGAGACTCTGTACCGCCTGTATGCTTGGGCCTCCGTAAACGGCACCGATCCTTACTTCAACAAGGTCGACCGTCAGGTCATAAAGATCATGCGCAAGGCGTATGAGGAGAAGAGAGAGCCCTTCGGCGGCCGTACACGCCACCGTGCCTTCCTGTGGGGGCCCTCCGCTGTTTACTACACCGATTTCCCGACCTGGATCCAGAACTGCTGGGGCATCAATATCGTCCTGAACATGGACTCCACCATGGGTCACAACATGATAAACACCGAGGATCCCGAAGAGGCGATCAAGGATTTGGCTATTTTCTCCGAGAAGGCTACAATGCGTCACCACGCCGTCGGCGGCTGGGACAACGTCAACGCCATCTGGGAGTGGGCCAAGAACTTCAACTGCGACATGGTGCTCATGAACGACAACATCGCCTGCAAGGGCATGCTCGGCGTCCACGCTCTCATGGAGGAGCAGGCGAGAGAACTCGGCTTCCACTTCATCTTCATCGAGCATGACCTTGAAGACAGCCGCACCGTTTCCCGCCAGGATATGCGTAACTGCGTAAACGGCTACATGTCCGTCGTCCTGGGCGAGAAGCCTCTCGATCCCACCATCGTTGAGTTTGACGACAGCGAAGCATATTAATAGGAGGATATAATAACGATGAAAAACGTTGCAAAGATAGGCGGCAAGCTCGCCATGTTCGCATTCCTCGCTTTTGTCGGCACCTTTACCCTGTACATCACCAACGGCGAAAACAAGCTCATATACTATGTCATTCGCCCGCTGCTGAATAAGCACTACGATTCCCAGGTACGTGACCGCAGGATCGTCTGATTGAGTATTTTAATCACTGAGAGACCCCGAACTTCGGGGTCTCTTTTTCGCTTGCGAGCAAATTGACAGTTTTGGTGAATGCGTATAGCGGAGCACTGTTTTTATGCAAAAAAACCTGAATTTTTCATATAAACAGACGTATATTCTCTTGCAAATCCAAGGCACTTGTGTTAAACTGTTATCAAAATGCGTAAGGTATGTCTGAGCGCAATTGAAGGGGGGACGTATTATTGGAAAACAAAGCAAAGATCATAGCGGTCGCCGGTAAAGGCGGTGTCGGCAAGACGTCGATCTCGGCGTCAATCGTAAGGCTTTTGGTGGAAAACTTTCCGGACAAAAAGATCCTTGCGATAGATGCAGACCCCGCTGTCGGCCTGTCGGTTGCTCTCGGTGTTGACGTTAAGCTCACGCTTGACGATATCCGCATGAGCATCGTTGACAGCGTCGAAAACGGTGAAACAAGAGAGGCGCTCGAGCTTTTGAGCGAGGCGCGATTCAAGATCTTTGACGCACTGGTCGAAATGCCCGGCTTTGCATTTCTCGGCATCGGCAGACCTGAGAGCTCCGGATGCTACTGCAAGGTCAATTCCTACCTGAAGGAAGTCATCGGCATTCTGGCAAACAGCTTTGACTATGTCGTCATCGACGGTGAGGCCGGTATTGAGCAGATCCAGCGCCGTGTTATGGATAAGGTAACGCATCTGCTGCTCGTAACCGACCAGAGCAAGAAGGGCTGCCAGGTCGTATCCACGATTAAGAACGTCGCAGACGAACTGATCGTTTACGATAAGATCGGCGCCATCGTAAACAGAATGACAAATCCCGAGCTCGCGGAGCTCATCACAGTGCCCGGTGTTGACATCGTGGCGCGCATCCCTGCGGACAATGCATTTGCCGCAAACGATATAAAGGGTCAGAGTGTGCTCAATCTGCCCGAAGATTCTCTTATGCTCAACGGAGTAAAGGAAGCACTCCAAAAAATAGAAATTCTTTGAAGAAGAGGTGTAACATTTGAAAGATCTTAAGCATCTGATCTACTTCGAAAGTCTTCTTGAGAATGCCGACAACGAGCTGGTAAAGCAGGCTCAG
>CAKUAS010000010.1 GCA_934636655.1 uncultured Oscillospiraceae bacterium | reverse complement strand
TTCTTAATTTCCGTTCTGCTCAGGATTTGTGGGACTTTGAACTCTCTTCCTGTTGCACTTAGTTTGACAATTCGCTTTTTGTCAGCAGCCTCCCGCCGCACAAAATCTTATGGCCTCCACCAATGTTTCGAACCGGGCGACAGCGATTACTGTATCCGTAGGTGCTGCATCAATTCGTTTCTGAAAAGATAGACCAGAGATTTGCGAAGCATTCGCTGAAGCTTATAGATCCGGAACGGACGACGGATTCGGCGGTCTTCACGGGGAATTGCCATATATTATACTGATGCGTGAAGCCGGCGACGGAGGTGAGGGCAAAGCCGTCGTACTCCTCAGTGCTGTAGTCAAGCGCGCTTGCCGGTATCGCAGTGCCGTAGGCGACGTAGCCGCGCTGATGCTCGGACTGCGAGGGCATGGAGAAGCTGCCGAGAATGCCGAGCGACTCTGTCGTTCCGAAGAACGGGTCGGTGTAGCTCGAGTGGGAGTCGATGAGCGAGTAATACGGCGCGGTCACGGTTCTGCCGTCTGTGTCGTACAGCAGTCTGCCTGTTATCTCTCCGTCGGGACCCCAGCCGAGCCGCGCGCCGTCGCGCATATAACCCGGTATAATGCGTATAAGTTCCGTGCCGCGGAAGTCCGCGCCCGACCATTCAAAATGCGTGAATATGCGCCAGTGCTCGCCATCCCTGTCGAGCTTCACCGCGACTGTCGTAAATGTGAGCTTGCCGCCGCCCTGCTGTTTGTCAAGCTCCTGTGTTTCCGTATCGGAGCTTACCGCGGCAAAGCCTTCGCACAGCGCAATGTCCTCGTCACTGAGGTCGCGCAGTGCAGCTTCCGGATAACCGGCGTTCAAAAGCTCTCGGCGCAGCTCGGAAGTCTGTGTTTCCTGTTCGGGCTGCCACTGCATCGGCAGCTGCCGGAAAAACGCGTATCCGCAGATCACGCCCGCGATGACGAGAGCGAATATCGAAACACACAACGCCCTGTCGGATATGCGCACGGGTGCGGATCTTACGGCGTAGCTTGCATCAATGAGCTCACGCGCGAGCCTTGCAAGGCTGCGAAGAATGAGTATAAAGCCGATGATAAGACCTATAACGAGGATCATCCCGTCGAAGCTTGCAAGCGCCAGCGCGCACACGACGGCGTACCATATGATAAGCGCCGTCGCTCCGCCGGCGTGCGGCTCGAGCTGAGCGCGCCGCTGCGTTGCAAGTATGCCGCGGCGCAGGCATATGATAAGCGCGAACACGAGAGCGATGTTTACCCAGCCCGTGGCGTCTGCCGCGCCCGAATTTGTGAATATGTCGTTGTAGATCGTCGACGAAACGATGCACTGTGCCGCGACGGAGACGCAGCGCACGGCGGAGATAACGAAGCAGACCATAAACCAGTCATTCTCGCCGCGCAGACGGCGAAGACCCAGCAGCAAAAGCACTATGCCGATCATCGGCAAGATATAGTTGAGCGCAAGGAAATTGAGCGTTATAGTGCTCAGCGCAAGTCCTGCAATGATAAGGTCAAAGGCTGTTTTTCCGGCGGAAACGTGGTCGACGATGTCATCGGGCGGAAGATTGTCGAGGCTATCCTCTATCAGGCGGTCGAGCCCGTCAAATTCATTGTCTGCCATAGCCCTCACCTCCCAAATAGTCTCTGAGCTTTTTCCTTATGCGGTACAGCCGGCCCTCGGCCGCGCGCTCAGTCATGCCGAGCTCGGCGGCGATCTGGCTCATCGGCTGCATGTAGTAATATTTTCGGTAAAACAGCGCTCTGTCCGAATAGCTGAGCGCTTTGAGTGCCTTTGCGAGCGCGTTTCTCCGTTCGGCCAGCAGAAGCCGCTCCTCCGGTGTGGGCGCAGGATCGGGCGTGTCTTCGCGAAGCTCGTGACCGCCCTCGCTTTTTCCGCGGCGGGCAATGTTCAGAGCAGTGTTTCGGGTGATAGCCGTAAGCCACGCGCTGAGACTGCCGCGCTCGGGATCAAATTGCCCGGCCTTTTCGAGCACACGCAGATACACATCCGAAACACAGTCGGAAACTGCCGCGTCGTCGCGCAGTATCGGCGCGGCGACATAGCGCAAAAGCGGACCGTAGTGCTTTTGCAGCTCCGGCATGCCGCGCTCATCGCTGCGAGCGATGAGCTGCATTATCTCGCGGTCGTCCACGGCTCCACCTCCCCCAAATTTGTTCTCTCACCCCATTATACACGCAGCGTTCCAAAATCCCACACATTTTTAGAGGCAGATCGGGACAATTACGGAGACATTTATCTCTTGATGCCCGCTGTAACGGTTTTGCCGGCATTTTTGACACCGGGCTACAGCAATAAGCATATCCGCAGGTGCGTTCGTGCGATCTAAAAATGTGACATGAATGTAAGGAGTTACGGCGAAAATGTAAGCCCAAACGATGGTTTCCGAATAATTTGTGGTGTACAATAAGCGTGTAAATCGGATGGAGGTAAAAGCAATGAGTATTTTGAAAGTTGAAAATCTCAGAAAAGTATACAGTACGCGCTTCGGTGGAAATCAGGTCGAGGCGCTCAAAAGCGTAAACTTCAGCGTCGAGGAGGGCGAGTACGTCGCCATCATGGGCGAATCGGGCTCAGGCAAGACGACGCTTTTGAATCTGCTGGCCGCGCTGGACAAGCCCACGGGCGGCACGGTCATTCTCGACGGCAGGGATCTCGGCAAGATAAAGGAGAGCGACGTTGCGACCTTCCGCCGCGACAATCTCGGCTTCGTGTTCCAGGAGTTTAACCTGCTTGACACCTTCACGATTCAGGACAATATCCTCCTGCCGCTGGTGCTTG
Source organism: uncultured Oscillospiraceae bacterium (assembly GCA_934636655.1). Classification (GTDB taxonomy): domain Bacteria; phylum Bacillota; class Clostridia; order Oscillospirales; family Oscillospiraceae; genus F23-B02. Next base: position 72,064 of record CAKUAS010000010.1, on the reverse strand, counting down.
CGGGCAAGAGCTACGACGAGATGAGCGCGCGCCTGCTGCCGATAGCTAAGGACCTTGGCCTCACGCCGCTGCTGAAAAAGTATCCCTACGAGGTGTCCGGCGGCCAGAAACAGCGTGCAGCCGTCGCAAGAGCGCTTATCACAAATCCGCGCCTGATACTTGCCGACGAGCCGACGGGCGCGCTTGACTCGAAGTCTACCGACGAGCTTCTCGGTCTGTTCGAGCAGATAAACAAAAAGGGGCAGACCATCCTCATGGTCACGCACTCTGTTAAGGCTGCGTCCCACGCGCAGCGCATCCTGTTTATAAAGGACGGCGAGGTGTTCCACCAGATCTATCGCGGCGAATGCTCCGATCAGCAGCTTTACCAGAAGATCTCGGACACCCTGACTATTCTTGCGTCGGGCGGTGAAGTGAAATGAAGCTCGGTTTCTATCCCCGTCTCGCGTGGAGCGGCATCAGGAAAAACAAGCGGCTGTTCGTCCCGTATATCCTCGCCTCGGCCGGAACGGCGGCCGTGTTCTACATCATGTTCTATCTCGCGTCGGGCGACCTTTTGGACGGTATGCGCGGAGGCACGACGGCACAGTCGACGCTGTCGTTCGGCGTATTCGTCATCGTCGCGTTCGCGCTGCTGTTCCTGTTTTACTGCAACAGCTTCCTCGTGCGCCGCAGATACAAGGAATTCGGCCTTTACAGCATCTTGGGCATGAACAAGCACAACATCTCGCGCATCCTCGCGTGGGAGACTCTGCTGACTGCGCTGCTGTCGCTTATCGGCGGCATATTTATCGGAGCGCTGCTTTCAAAGCTCGCGGAAATGATATTTCTGCACATGCTCGGCGGCACGGCGGATTATTCGCTGCACATATCGCTTCCCGCCATCAAATATATGCTCCTGTACTTCGGCGGCATTTTCGCGCTGATCTACATCAGTAGCCTCATTAAGCTGCACCGCAGCACGGCGGTCGAGCTCGTGCACAGCGAAAGCTACGGCGAAAAGCCCGTCAAGGCAAATCCCGTGCTTGGCACAGCGGGCATTATCCTGCTCTCCGCGGCCTACATCCTTGCCGTCAGCATAAAGGAGCCCCTGCAGGCGCTCACGATCTTCTTCATCGCCGTCATCGTGGTCATCGTCGGCACTTATCTCGTTTTCATATCGGGCAGCGTCCTGCTGTGCAAAATTCTTCAGAAAAACAAGCGCTATTACTACACGCCCCGGCACTTCGTCTCCGTTTCCTCGATGGCCTACCGCATGAAGCGCAACGGCGCGGGGCTTGCGTCGATCTGCATCCTCGCAACGATGGTGCTGGTCACGATATCCTCCACCTGCTGCCTGTACTTCGGCATGGTCGACTCCGTCAACGCTCGCTATCCGCGTGATATCAACGTCACCTTCGGCTATGACGCAAGTACATCCCTGACGGAGGAAAAGGCTGATGCTCTGCGCGATAAGCTCGTCGCCGCTCTCGGAGATACGGAGCGGAAAAGCATCCTCGATTTCCGGCAGCTCAGTATGTCCGGAGGCTTTGAAAACGGCGTTTTCGACATCTCCGAGCGCTTTACCGGCAGCAGCAACATAAGCGATTACGGAAAAATCGCAAACCTGCGCATAGTTTCGCTGTCCGACTACAACAGGATAAGCGGCAAAGGCGAAACGCTTGCCGAGAACGAGGTGCTCCTGCACGCGCTGCGGACGGATTACGGTCTCAAAACCATATCCCTCGGGAGCGTCGAGACCTTCACCGTGAAGAAGACTCTTGACGCCATGCCCCTTGCCGACGGCAGCGTCGCTGAAATAAGCCCCACGATAACGCTTGTCGTTTCCGATTTTGACAAGACCGCCGAGCGGCTTGTTGACGGCGCGGGAGAATACGTTGTCCGCTTAAAATGGATCTACGACTTTGACTGCTCGGATGAGCTTGAGGAGCAGGACAAGGTCTGCAATATGATTGCCGCGGCCTCGGAAAACGGCGGATTTTCCGACAAGGACGGCAGCGGCGGCTGGCAGTACCTGTCCTACGAATCGCGGGCTGCCGAGTACGCCGACTTTGCCGCAGTCTATGGCGGACTGTTCTTCCTCGGAGTTACACTCAGCCTCGTGTTCAGCTGTGCGGCGGTGCTCATCATCTACTACAAGCAGCTTTCCGAGGGCTATGAGGATGCGCAGAGGTTCGAGATCATGCAGAAGGTCGGCATGACAAAGCCCGAGATACGACGCAGCATAAACTCTCAGCTTCTGACGGTGTTCTTCCTTCCGCTGCTGTTCGCCGGACTGCACCTGGCCTTCGCCTTCCCGTTTATCCGCAAGATACTTTACATGTTCAGCTTCTACAACACGGGCTTCCTTATTCGGACGACGGTCATAAGCTTTTTCGTCTTCGCCCTGCTGTACGCCCTCGTGTACAAGAAGACATCGAACACATATTATAAGATCGTCAGCAAGTGATATGAAAGCTCTCGTCCCTTGGGCGAGAGCTTTTTAAGTTAGCTTGTCTTAATACGACAAAGCGAGCTGGAAAGACAAATATGAAGCGTTTCCTGCATGAGTATAGCAACATCATACATTTCGCACAGACATGTATGATATTTGCGAAAACACTGGGATTTTGAGTGTAAATGAGCACTTTATGTAACAAAATTCACTTGTTGTGCACTTCTCACAATTTGCTTCGATTTTAGGCAAATCATGCGATTTGCCTATTTATTTGTCCGTATTGTCAGACTAACATCAAAGCCAAACAGAAGAAATGCAGGAATTCATTCAAAAATTACGGAGGAATGACAATATGAGAAACAGCAAATTTGCGAAAACGCTTGCAATGGTTCTGGTCATTGCAATGCTCCTGACCATGTCCTCATTCGCATTTGCCGATGCCGACGGCACAGCGGCGAGCGATGAGGGCAATAAGCACCCTATCGTGCTCGTCCACGGTTTGTTCGGCTGGGGCGGCACGGAGGTAGCGAATCTGCACTACTGGGGCGGCTATTCAAGCCTTCAGCAGATGCTCAATGACGCGGGCTATGAGGTCTATACTCCGTCGATCGGCCCCGTTGCGAGCAACTGGGACAGAGCCTGCGAGCTGTACGCCTACCTTGTCGGCGGCACGGTCGACTACGGCCAGTACCACTCGGCGCAGAACGGTCATGCACGCTACGGACGCACATTCAAGGGCGTCCTGCCGGAGCTCAATGATGCCGACAGCACGTTGAAGGTGCACCTCGTCGGCCACAGCATGGGCGGTGAGACGATACGCATGCTCGCGCAGCTGCTCGAAAACGGCGACCCCGATGAGATGCGCGCAACAACCGACGGCAGCATAAACAAGCTCTTCACCGGCGAGTGCCGCCATTGGATCGAAAGTATCACGACCCTCTGCACACCTCACGACGGCAGTCAGTATGACGGCAAGGTCTATAACGAAAAAGAGCCCTATGTTCATCAGTTCGTCGCAGCTCTGTCTGCGGCAACTGGCGCAAATATCAATGAAGAGAATCTCGGCCTTGACTTCAAGCTCGACCAGTGGGGGCTTGTCCGCGAACCGGGTGAGAGCTATGAGAGTTACCTGCACCGTGTCGAAAACAGCAATCTTTGGAACAGCGATGTGAAGGATCTGAGTGTTTATGACCTGTCTCCGGATGGAGCGGCGGTGCTCAACAGCTACGCAAAGGCGCAGGACGATATCTATTACTTCTCCATCGCCTGCTCGGACACCTATCGCAGCGCAGTATATCCTCACCATTACCTGCCCTACTCGAATATGAACGCACTCATGATAAAGAGCTCGACCTACATGGGCAGCTATAAAAACTACGCCGCCGGCCATGTCACCATCGACGAGAGCTGGTGGGAAAACGACGGCATCGTAAGCGTGCGCTCGGCGCAGTATCCACACGAAGGTTCGTCTGATCGCTATAATCTCAATTACGGTACCGAAAACGGTGTGATCACTTTCAAGGATGGCACCGAGAAGGGCGTTTGGAACTATATTGAAAAGATAGAACGCACCGACCACTTGAATATGGTTGGCCAGACCTCAAATACGAAATACCTCCAGGGCAAATTCTATGAGCTGGCTGCGATGCTCGCGAGCATTCCCACCGAGAACGAGACTCCCGATGTTCCCGAGAGCGGCATGCCCTTTGTAGACGTGGTCAAGGGCACTTACTACTACGAACCCGTCGAGTGGGGTTACAACAAGGGCATCGTTTCCGGCGTTGACGCGACGCACTTTGCGCCCGACCAAAGCTGTACCCGCGCTCAGGTCGTCACATTCCTGTGGCGCGCAGCAGGCAAGCCCACACCCAAGTCTGTTCAGACACCGTTTACCGACGTCAAGGTCGGAAGCTTCTATAGCGAGGCTGCTGCATGGGCCTATGAAAACGGTATCGTAAAGGGCACGACCGAAACGACATTCTCGCCTAATGCAACGGTCACGCGTGCACAGTTTGTATCTTTCCTTTGGCGCTATGAAAATTGCCCTGAGGCAAGTTTGGCAAATCCGTTTTCCGACGTTCCGTCCACAGCCTACTATGCGCAGGCCGTGCTGTGGGCTGCCGAGAACGGCGTGACCGTCGGTACCGGCAACGGAACATTTGCCCCCAACGCACCCTGTACCCGTGCTCAGGTTGTAACGTTCCTGCACCGCGACTTGGCAAAATAAGATCAGCATGAGAAAGCTCCCCCGCCGGGGGAGCTTTTTTGTCTTCCTGTTGACAAGCGTGCATGACAAGTATATAATGCAAAATGACAATGATGTTTGTCAATTTGGCAAAGCGAGTTGTCAATGGAGGTGCTGTATGGCTATGATATTGAAAAACCGGCTCAAGGAGCACAGAGCCGCGCTGAACGTTAATCAGCAGGAGATGGGACGACTGTGCGGAGTGTCGCGGCAGACTATAAGCCTCATTGAGCGCGGCGATTATTCGCCGTCTATCGTCCTTGCGATGAAGCTTGCGAATGTGTGCGGCGTCAAGGTCGAGGATATTTTCTATTTGCAGGAGGAAAACGATAATGAAAAATGACGAGATAAAAGCGGCCAACCGCAAAGCAAGGCCAAAATTTGTTCTTTGGATCGTTATATGCGCGGTCATAGGCGGCGTGATAGGCTTTTTGTCCGCAAAATACGGCCTGAGCGGCCTGACGGGCGAGATAAAAAGCGTCGGCGCGTATTTCGGAACGTACATAGCACCATGGCTGCTTTTGGTTTTAGCGGTAGTCTCTCCAATCGTTTGTGCCGTGCTTTACCGCGGCGCAAAGCAGCTCATCGCCTCGTGGGATGGTGAGGATGAGGAGCTTGCCGGCCGCTTTGACAAAAAGCTCTCGGCCGCACTGTGGATCATGAGCACAGCGCTCGTGCTTTCGTATTTCCTAATCGCGGCGGCATACTCCGGCGGTCTTGCCGCAGTCGAAAGCGGAAACGGGAGATGGCTGTTTACCTTGTCCGTCGCGGCGCTCATCGCCATCATGGTCGAGGCTCTCGTCATCCAGCAGAAGTGCGTGGATGCCGTCAAGACGACGAATCCCGAGAAGACCGCGTCGGTCTACGACATGCGCTTCCAAAAGAAATGGGTCGACAGCTGCGACGAGGCCGAGAAGCTGATTATCGGCAAATGCGCGTTCAGGGCCTACGCCGCGACCAATACCGCCTGCGCCGCGCTGGCCATCGTGCTGGCCTTGTGTGCTCTGATATTTGAGATCGGCTTTTTGCCCTCGCTTGCGGTGTGCATAGTCTGGCTCGTGAGCCTATCGGCATATTATAAAGAAGCAATGAGATACTCCAAAGCAGGGATAAAAATATCCTGACAGAATTAAAAAGCTCCCCAGCGGGGAGCTTTTTTGTTATCTTGGCTATATCTCACTGGATTTGTGCACACCGGTGACGGAGAACTCGACCCATTCGGCTACGTTCGTTGCGTGGTCGCCAATGCGCTCGAAGTACTTCGCAATCATGAGAAGATCGAGGGCGTACTCCGCGTCGCCGTGCTCGTTGCGGATCATGTCGATAAGCGTCGTTTTTACGCTCAAAAAGCAGTCGTCAACAACGTCGTCATGCTCGATCACGCTCTTTGCAAGGGCGATATCGCGCCTGTTATATGCCTCGATGCTGTCGGTCACCATGCCGATGGCGGCCTCTGCCATGGGGCGCATCGCGCCGCACTCGCTGCCCGTCCTGCCGTTAAGGTGCGGGATTATCTCCGCGATATCCGAGGCCTGATCGCCGATGCGCTCAAGGTCGGTTATCATTTTAAGTGCAGCCGATATCTGACGCAGGTCGCGCGCGACGGGCTGCTGCTGCAATAAAAGCCGCAGGCACAGCGTCTCGATATCGCGCTCGTACTGGTCTATCTCAAGGTCAAGCGGCGCAAGCTTTTTGGCAAGCTCGCAGTCGCCGGAAAGCAGCGCCTTTGCCGAGTTTGCTATCGCCTCCTCGCACATTGCGCCCATGAGCGTGAGCTTTTCGCCGAGCTCCTTGAGCTGGGCGTCGAATTTGCTTCTCATCAGCCGAACCTCCCTGTTATATAGTCCTCGGTGCGCTTATCGCTCGGCACGGAGAACAGTTTTTCGGTATTATCGTATTCAATGAGCTCGCCGAGCAGGAAAAATGCGGTGCTGTCGGAAATGCGCAGCGCCTGCTGCATGTTGTGCGTCACGATGACGATGGTGTAGTTCTTCTTAAGCTCCGTGGCAAGCTCCTCGATCTTCGAGGTGGATATGGGGTCGAGCGCGCTCGTCGGCTCGTCCATGAGCAGCACGTCCGGCTCGACGGCGAGGGCTCGGGCTATGCACAGCCTCTGCTGCTGGCCGCCAGAGAGGCCGAGGGCGGATTTTTTCAGCCTGTCCTTTACTTCGTCCCAAATGGCGGCGCCCTGAAGCGAGCGCTCGACGATCTCGTCAAGCTCGGACTTTTTGCGTATGCCGTGCGTGCGCGGGCCGTAGGCAACGTTATCGTAAATGCTCATGGGGAAGGGATTGGGCTTCTGAAACACCATGCCCACGCAGCGCCTGAGCTCGTTTACGTCCGTGCCGGGAGCGTAGATATTCTGCTCCTTATACTTTAACTCGCCCGTTATCTTAACGCCGGGTACGAGGTCGTTCATGCGGTCGAGCGTCTTTAAAAACGTCGATTTGCCGCAGCCGGAGGGGCCGATGAGGGCGGTTATGCTCTTTTCGGGGATCTCCATATTTATATTTTTAAGCGCCTGCGTCTGACCATACCACAGGCACAGGTCGTTTACGCTTATGATGCTGCTCATATGCTTCTCCTCTTCTGATAATGTTTGCCGATAAGCGTGGCCGCGAGGTTAATGATGACCGTCAGCGCCATGAGTATTGCCGCGATGGCAAAGGCTATGCCGAACTCGCCCTGCTCCTTGGCGTAGACGTAAAGTGCAACGGTAAGCGTCGCGCCCGGGCCGGACAGACCGTCGACGAACAGGTTATAGATATTGTGCGCAAAGCCCGCGGTGAACAGCAGTGCAGCCGATTCGCCGAGGATGCGCCCAACTGCCAGTATGCAGCCGGTTATGATGCCGTCCACGCAGCCGGGGAACACAACGGTGCGTATAACGCGCCACTTGCCCGCCCCGAGGCCAAACGCGCCCTCGCGCAGGCTCTGAGGAACAGTCTTGAGGCTCTCCTGCGTTGTGCGCATGACCGTCGGCAGATTCATGATGACGAGCGTCATAGCGCCGGCCTGCAACGAGGTTTGGTAGCCGAGAAATTCGCAGAAAAACAGCATGCCGACAAGGCCGTAGATGATGCTCGGTATACCCGAAAGCGTTTCGGCCGCGTATTCGATAGCGCCGACGATGCGGTGATTTTTAGCATACTCCGTGAGGTAGATCGCCGCTCCCACGCCGAGGGGCAGCACCCACAGTAGCGTGCCGAGGACGATGTACAGCGTATTAAGTATATCCGGCAGGATACCGACCGAGCCGCTTAGGTAGCTCGGCTTTGTGGAGATAAACTCCCACGATATATTCGGTATGCCCCTTATGAGAACATACGCTATCAGGAACAGCACCAGCGCCGAGGTGAGAAGTGCGCACAGGCCGGACAGGCCGCGCATCGTGATCTCATAAGCCCTGCGCCTTGCTTTTACGTTTTTGTTATCCATTCGACTTATCCCTCTTCAAAAGGAAGTTGAGCGTCACGTTTATGAGCATGATAAACAGGAACAGTACCAGCGCGATGGAGAAAAGCGCCTGACGCTGGAGACCGGAAGAATAGCTCATCTCGCTTGCGACCGCGGTGGTGAGAAACCTGACGCTTTGGAAAAGCTCCGGCATGTTCGGCACGTTGCCCGATACCATCATGACCGCCATCGCTTCGCCTATCGCTCTGCCGACGCCGAGTACGACCGCCGCGGCTATGCCGCTTTTCGCCGCTGGGACGGACACGCGGAAATACGTCTCCGTCGGCGTTGCGCCGAGGGCGAGGGACGCATCCTCATATTCTTTAGGAACGGCCTCAAGCGAGGTCATCGAGACCTTGATTATAGACGGCAGAATCATGATCGCGAGAACGATTATGGCCGCCAGCAGGCTCGCACCGTCGGGAACATTGAAAACCTTCCTTATGCCCGGAACGAGCACCATCATACCCACAAGGCCGTACACGACCGAGGGTATGCCCGCAAGCAGCGACACCGCCTCGACAACGACGGCGCGCACGCGCGGCTTTGCCATCTTCGCGAGGTACACCGAGGCCATGAAGCCCACCGGCACGCCGAGGCAGATAGCGCCCGCCGTGCCGTAAATGCTCGTGAGGATAAACGGCAGTATGCCGTAGCTCGGCGTTGCCGCGGTCGAGGCCCACTTCTTCCCGAACAGGAAGTTCGACAGACCTATCTCGCGTATGGCCGGTATGCCGGAGACGATGAGATAGACGGTTATCATCAAAACTGCGGCCACTGTCACGAGGCCGAGAACGAGGAAGATGGCGTGGACTATATTTTCAAGCAGATTTTTCGTTTTTGTCTTCATAAATTCTAATATGGCGGCCTCTTGAGAGGCCGCCGTTTAATTTGTTCGTTTAACTTACTTTGCTACGGGAACCGCACCGGCCGCGGAGATGATGTCCGCTGCGTCCTTGCTGGTTGCGTAGTCGAAGAACTTCTGTGCTGCCGCGGAGAGCTCGGTGCCGTCCTTGGTGACGAGGACGAAGGGACGCTGTACCGCGTAGCTGCCGTCGGATACGGTCGCCTCGCTGGGAGCTACGCCGTTTACGGAGAGGGCCTTTACACTGTCCTTAACGGAAGCCAGGGATGCGTAGCCGATTGCGTTGGGGTTGCCTGCAACGGTGGTGATCACGTCGCCGGTGGAGGTGAGCTCCTGGCGGTATTTGCAGGAGTCCTTGGTGTCGGTTATGCTCTCGAAGCCGTCGCGGGTGCCTGAGCCTGCCTCGCGGCCGATGAGAACGATCTCTGCGTCGTCGCCGCCGACATCCTTCCAGTTGGTGATCTCGCCGGTGTAGATCTTTGCGATCTGCTCAATCGTGAGGTCGGAAACATTGTTTTCGGGGTTAACGATTATTGCGATGCCGTCGAGCGCGAGGATGGTCTCTTTAAGGCCGGCTGCCTTCTCATCGTCCTTGAGTGCGCGGGATGCAAGGCCTATATCGCAGCGGCCTTCACTTACGGCGGTGATGCCGGAGCCCGAGCCGGTGGGGTTGTAGCCTACGGTGATGCCCTTGTTCTCGGCCTGGAACGATTCGCCCAGCGACATGATGACCTTTTCCATTGAGGTCGAGCCGTCGGTGCTCACGGTGCCGGTCACTTCGGCGTTGTCCTTATTGCTGTCGGTGTTGCTGTTGTCATTCGTCTTGCCGCAGGCCGCGAACAGCATAAGCGCCATCAGCGCTGCGAGAACTAAACTTATAAGCTTTTTCATTTAAAAAGCTCCTTTCTTTTCTTTTGATTTCCGGGTACACCCTTAGATTATGCCCCGTTTATCAAATCCGAAAGCGGAGTTTTGTAAAAACAATTTAAAGACTTTTCAGAGGCGCATTTAGGCTGCACTTATACATAACTGCGCTTGCCCGGTGTCGAGAGTACCGACAAAACCGAAAAACTGCCGCTTCTTACAAGGCTGCGTCGCAATCCCGTAGCGCGGGGCAAAAACGGTTTTCTCCGCACTTTCGATACCGGGCACCTGCAATATATGTATCGGTACTGCCTCAAAGCGCCTCTAAAATACCTTCCCCTTGAGGGGAAGGTGCCGCCAACGGCGGCGGATGAGGTGAAAATCAAAAGAGAGGCAGACCGAAAATCTGCACTCTCTTTTTTGCTGTACATTTATTCTCGCAGCAATCTTTCCACGATGCTTTTCATGAGCTGTCGGTCAGAGCTGTCCAGCCGGGATATGAGCTCTATTATCTCGCGGCTGATCCTCGGGTCTTTGTCGCCCTCGTCGAAAAACTCGGCAGGAGTTATGCCGAAATATTCGCATATCGAAAGAAGCTCCGCGACCGAGGGCAGGCTCTTGCCTGAGAATATGTTGTTTATATAGCCCCTGCTGTGACCGAGATCATAGCTCATCTGATACTCCGAAACGCCCTTCTTCATTCTCAGGCTCGTTATGCGCTCGCGCACAAATACACCGTCCATTTTATCAGCTCCTTTGAAAAAAGCATAAACGAACAGCTCGAACGATTATACATCTTAAAAATGTTGCAAAGCTTGACGCATCGTTTTTAAGATGTTATTATCATCTTTGAATAGGCTATTTTAGCCAATGCAGCATTTTTGAGACGATATAGGGAGAGAAAAATATGAGTGAGATAATCGAAAAGATCAAAGACAAGTATATGGGCGTGATCGTTCTTATCATTGCTGTCATCGCGTTTATCGTGATTTTTGAGCCCTTCGGCAGCAAGATCGAGGGCGAGTGGTCATATGTGAGTTCGGCCGTTGACGGGCATTTTGAAGATTTCACTTTTGCTCCCACAAGCATCATATTCTATGATGACGGCACAGCACAGAAAATTTACTATAGCGGAAGCTCAAGTACCACCAAACATTATTCCTACAGCAAAGGACGCCTTGCCATAGACGGAGATATATATGACTGCAAAATGGACGGAGATATTATGAAGCTGAGCATGAACGAAGACGGGCATGAAGCGCAAATCATTCTTCGCCGCAAATAATCGGAACAGCGGAGGACAAGAAGAAAATGAAAAAACTCATTCCCTTTGCGCTGCTGATCATGATCGTGCTTTTCGTATTTTACAATGAAGGCGCGTTTGACAAGGTGCTGAATAAAGACGTTCCCGAGGAGCAGCTGATATCGGACATTTCGGCTAATAATTCCGACATCGGACGCGCCGGGCTTTCGATCACCGATATCGAAATACTCTCCTCCGAGTGCGATAAGGAGCTCGGCATATATTCATATTCCGTCAAATATTCGGCCGAAAACGCGGACGCAAGCTACACCGGCAACATGTCGCTTACCTATATGAAGCATAACGACACATGGGCATTCTCGAAATATGAGGACGGCGACACCTTTTACGAGCCGAAAAACGACTGCGACGAGAGCATCGCCAAGGCATACATACAAAGCGAGTACGAAGAGCTCGGCGCAGAAAATGCGCAGCTTGATTTCAAGGTGACTACCGATGCCGATACTTACATACCCGGCGCGGTAGATATGACGAGCAGCTGGCACGCGTTTTCGTACATTGTTTCCGGCAAAGAGAACAGCGTTTGCTCGTGGAGCGACAGCTGGCATATAAGCTGCTGCTTTGACCTCGAAGAAGGCTGGCATGTGGTGGATTCCACAAGGGAGCGTTTGAAAGAAACATGGGATATGTGCGGAAAATATTCTTTTTCAAACGATAAGTTCAGCACCTCCGTCGATGTGATCTCTTTTGATGTGGATCCGGAGAGCGATACCGTCACCTTAGTTTGGAGCTGGCAGTTTACTGAGGACGGCGTTACCAGCACCTCAAACGGTCAGGAAACGAAGGTGCTCGATCTTGAGGACAATAACAGCTATGCTAAATCTTACGGTAACTTAGCTAACGTTTACTTCTGCGGCAGAGGTAGTATCTCATGGGATACAAAAAACGATAACGCGGAGGGCGTCGGCATATTCGTGTCCCTGGGCGGTGGATATACCTATTGGGTTGATGGAGCTGCCTATTGGCTGACAAAGCAGTAAGCCGTTTGCTGCGGTGATATATAACAAATAGAAGAGTGCAGATTTGATTCTGCACTCTTTTTTTAAAGGCGAACATACATTATTCCTGTACATCTTTTGCGTCAGCCCGACCGGTAAATGCGGAAAAAACCATAAAAAACGGGCGGGCAATGCCCGCCCCTACGATATGGATTTTAGTTCCGACCATAGCTGTAGGGGCGAGCATTGCTCGCCCGCTGTAACGGTTTCGCCGGCGTCTTCGATACCGGGCTGCTGCAATCACCGTATCCGCACAGCCCCCGTGCGCCTCTGAAACTACTTGGCGTAGCGGTTTATGAACTCAGCGCGGGTCTTGGAGTACATGATCTTCTGGCTGCTGTACAGGCCGAAGTAGCCCGAGAGCATGTAGGATATGCCGCAGGCAAGCGCAAAATACAGCAGCTCGCCAGAGCCGAAAAGCTCGACCGAGAGGATGATAGACGCGATCGGGCAATTGACTGCGCCGCAGAACACCGCGACTAATGCGATGGCGGCCGAAAACTGTGCCGGTATGCCAAGCAGCGGTCCGACAGTGCAGCCGAGCACAGCGCCGATGAACATCGTCGGCACAATCTCGCCGCCCTTGAAGCCGAAGCCGATGGTCACGGCGGTGAAAATGATCTTCCACAGAAAGCCCCAGGTCGGTACTTTGCCTTCGCCGAGGGCAGACGCGATAATGTCTGTGCCGATACCGTTATAGCTCTCGCTGCCGACGATGAGAGTCAGCGCAATGACGATAAGGCCGCCGATAAATGCGCGAAGATAGATGTTTTTTATCTTTTTGGCCGCGAATTGCTCGGTTTTGTGCATGGCTACGCAGAACGCGATACTCACGATCGCGCACACCACGGCGAGCAGACACACACGCAGTGCAAGGCCGAGCTCCAGAGGAGACAGCGCGACCGAGTAGCGCATCGGCGCGATGCCGAACAGCAGCGACACGCCGTAGGCCGTCACCGACGCTACAAGGCATGGGATCAGTCCCGAGTAGTACAGTATGCCGACCGAGATGACCTCGAGCGCGAATATCGTCGCTGTCAGCGGCGTTCCGAACAGCGCCGCGAACACCGCACTCATGCCGCACAGCGTGACAAGGCGCATATCCTTATCGTCGAGCTTTAAAAGCCGCCCGACTCGGTAGCCGATGCCGCCGCCTATCTGCAATGCCGCGCCCTCGCGTCCGGCAGAGCCGCCGACGAGGTGAGTGATCGCTGTCGCAGCGAAAATGACAGGGACGAGCAGGATGGGAACTTTGTCGCCGTCGTGTATCGAGTCGATGATATTGTTTGTGCCCTCGCCTTCGGTTTTGCTGACGCGGTAGATAAACGCGATGGCAAGGCCACCGGCCGGCATCAGAAGCACGAGCCACTGATGCTGCGCTCTGAAGCCCGTGACAAAATCGACCGTCAGGTGGAACGCGGAGCCCACAAGGCCGCATACGAGCCCTGTCACTACCGACAGCAGCACCCAGCGGTAAAATGTCCGAAAGTATTTGCCGACGCTGATCGCGCCGTCTCTGAATTTTTCCACGCTCTCACCTCCCGTATGATTTATCGACAATTTATTAATATATCCCCAGCCTATCGACTTGTCAACTTTTCATTATGGAGTGTTGAAATTCGCACTGTCTGATGCTGCGTGAAACGCTGCGGTTTTTTCGGCGCTTAGATACCGGACCTCCGAGGCATATCCGCAAACGCGTCAATTCGCCTCTAAAAGGATTGACGGGGGAGAGGGAAGAGGTGTAAAATAAAAACATGAAATGTTCACCGGAGGTGTTATAATGAAAATACAGGTAAACGCTGCGAAGCTTGCCGCGCTTGCCGGGGCTGCCGCCGTCGGCGGATTTGTATACCTCATCGCTCCCGGCAAAATCCGCAAAAAGCAGAGATCGCCTTTCCAGAATCGCAATTTTGCCCACCGCGGGCTGCATAAACGAGATAAATCCGTGCCGGAAAACTCACTGGCCGCATTTGAACGCGCCGCATCCTATGGCTACGGTATCGAGCTCGACGTCCAGCTGTCGAAGGACGGGCAGGTCGTTGTTTTCCATGACGATACCCTGAACCGTGTCTGCGGTGTTGACGCGCGTGTCGACTCCAAGACCCTTGACGAGCTCAAGCAGCTGCGTCTTTGCGGGACGGACGAGACCATACCCCTGTTTTCCGAGGTGCTCAAGACCGTACGCGGCCGCGGTGCGCTCATCGTTGAACTCAAAAACGGCAAGCACAACAAGGAACTGTGCGAAAAGACTTACGCTCTGCTGCGCCGCTACACCGGCGACTACTGCATCGAAAGCTTTAACCCCTTCATCGTGCGCTGGTTCAGGCTCAACGCGCCCGAGGTCGTGCGTGGTCAGCTCGCAAATCCGCCTAAGGACTACAACGGTGAGGTAAACCCCGTGACAGGCTTCATCCTCGGCAATGTTCTGCTCAACTTCCTTGCACGTCCGCAGTTCATTGCCTATAAGATCGCGCCCAAGCCCTTCCCCGTGAAGCTCTGTGAGGCTCTCGGCGCAATGAAGGTCTGCTGGACCAGCCACGAGTGGGTCAACGAAAAAGGCAACGATACCGTCATTTTCGAGTTCTACAAACCGAAGCTTAAATTTTCAAAATCAAAATTTTGAGGCGGCGAAGCGCCGTTAAAAAAAGAGAGTGCAGACGTATGTCTGCACTCTCTTTTTAGACTATCAAAAAAATATGTTGCTGAGGAGGAATAACCGCGCAGCAGGGGAGGGCGAGGGGGCAAAGGCCCCGCTCGTGATTAGATAAATAGCCATCAAAAATGTCCGGTACGGACTTTTTGACGAGCGCAGCGAGATTTTTCGTGAAAATTTATTTTCACAAAAAATGTGGCGTTTTTTTCAGTGTGTCAAAAAAAGCCCGCGGCTTTTTTTGACACACTGAAAAAGAGAGTGCAGACGTATGTCTGCACTCTCTTTTTCAGATCTCGTAGGGAATTAGCCCTCGATTGCCTCTGCGGGGCACTGTGCTGCGCACGCACCGCACTCAAGGCACTTGTCGGGATCGATCTCGTAGTGAAGATCGCCCATAGAGATAGCTTCAGCAGGGCACTGTGCTGCGCATGCGCCGCAGGACAGGCACTCGTCGGTAATTACAAAAGCCATGATGTAACCTCCATATGTGTTGTTTGCTCAATAGGGATTCAGGTCTTGCCTATGTCTTGCAAGTGCATTGTAACACATAATTTTAAAATTGCAAATGTAAATTGAAGTTTATAACTATAAATTTTTCAATTTGGCAATAATCCCGTATACGACAGTATCGGCGCGACCGATATATTAATATGTGCAAGAGGGGGAAGAGACCTTGAAAAACAACGAAAAATTCACCGAAAAGGCCGAAGGAGCGATAGAGCAGGCGCGGCTTGCCGCATTTGGCCTCGGTCACAGCTACGTCGGTACGGAGCATTTGATACTCGGCATACTGCGTGAAAAAGCCGGCCTCGGGGCACGCATACTTCGTGACCGCGGCCTGAGCGAGCACAGTATGAAGGAGGCCATAAGCCGCCAAAGCGGCACGGGCGAGCCCGGAGTTCCGACGCAGGGGCTCACAAAGCATGCGTGGCAGGCGATAGAAAAGGCGGCCTCGGATGCGGCTCGCCTGGGTCACAGCTACATCGGAACGGAGCACCTTCTGCTGGGCATACTCCGACAGCCGGACTGCGGCGGTGCAAGAGCGCTCACTGCCGCGGGGCTCAGCCTTAACGATATCTACACCGATATCCTTGCAGTGTTCGGCACGGGCTCGTTTAAGCCGCGACCTCAGCAGCAGCCGCAGCAGCCTAAGACCGCAGTCAGGCACAGTGAAACGCGGATCCTCGACCTGTACAGCCGCGACCTTACGCAGATAGCTGCCGCAGGGGGCTTTGACCCCGTTATAGGCCGCGAAGACGAGATACGCCGCAGCGTGCAGATTCTTTCGCGCCGCAGCAAAAATAACCCCGTGCTCATCGGTGAGCCCGGCGTGGGCAAGACTGCCGTTGCCGAGGGCATAGCAAATTACATCGTAAGCTCCGATGCGCCAGAGAGCATGGCCGGAAAGCGCCTTGTCGCACTCGACCTTCCGGCGCTGCTGGCCGGGACAAAGTACCGCGGCGACTTTGAAGAGCGCGTCAAGGCCGTGCTCAAAGACGTGAAAAAAGCAGGAGACGTGATACTTTTCATCGACGAGATGCACACCATGATCGGTGCCGGCAGCGCAGAGGGCGCGATAGATGCGGCAAATATACTGAAACCGGCTCTCGGACGGGGCGAGGTGCAGATAATCGGTGCGACAACGCCCGAGGAGTACCGCCGCCATATCGAGAAGGATGCGGCGCTTGAGCGCAGATTTCAGCCGGTCAAGGTCGCCGAGCCCTCGCGCGAGGACAGTCTGTGCATGCTCACCGGCGTGCGTACAAGCCTTGAAAAGCACCACGGCGTAAAGATATCCGACGCGGCGCTCACGGCGTCCGTCGACCTCTCCGCACGATATATAAACGACCGCTTCCTGCCAGATAAGGCCATAGACCTTATCGACGAGGCGGCGGCGCACATCCGTGTTTCCGGCGGCGGACTTGTTACGGCCGAGGATGTGGCGGAGGTGGTCTCCGTGTGGACGGGCATCCCCGTGGCGAATCTCAGTGCCGACGAGACAAAGCGCCTGCGCAATATGGAAAGCATTCTCCACCGCCGTGTGATAGGCCAGAACGAAGCCGTCACTGCCGTATCGCGCGCCATCCGACGCGGACGTGTCGGGCTTTCGGACCCCAATCGCCCGATCGGCAGCTTTTTGTTCCTCGGCCCGACGGGCGTGGGTAAGACCGAGCTTTGCCGGGCCCTTGCCGAGGCTGTGTTCGGCGCGCCCGACGCAATGATACGCCTCGATATGTCCGAGTACATGGAAAAGCACGCCGTCAGCAAGCTTATTGGCTCGCCGCCGGGCTATGTCGGATATGAGGACGGAGGCCAGCTTACCGAGCGCGTGCGTCGCAAGCCGTGGTCGGTAATACTGTTCGACGAGATCGAAAAGGCTCATGAGGATGTCTGGAGCATCCTGCTTCAAATCATGGATGACGGCAGGCTCACCGATTCCATGGGCAGGGTCGTGAGCTTTCGCAATACCGTGATTGTTATGACATCAAACGTAGGTGCGAAGGCGATAAGCGACGGTCGTCCGAGCCTCGGCTTTGCACCCGAAAGCGGCGACGAGAGCGCCGTCATGCGTGCACGGATAAACGAGGAGCTGCGCCGGACTTTTAAGCCGGAATTTTTAAACCGCATCGACGAGACGATAGTGTTCCGCCGCCTGAGCAGGGCGGAGATACACAGCATTGCCGAGCGCATGCTGCTGACAGTTGCCGAGCGTTTCGAGGCGCTGGGAATGGTTCTCACAGTACCCGACGGAGTGGTCGACTATCTTGCCGACCACGGCTACGACGAGAAGTACGGCGCGCGCCCGCTGCGCCGTGCCATACGAAGCCTGATCGAGGACAGAGCTGCCGAACTCATGCTCACAGGCAGTCTCGGACGTGGAGATACCGTCCTTGCTCAGCTCGACGGAAATGAATTGATTTTGACAAAATCCAAGGGATAATATATAATGCTTCCCATAATTTTATGGAGGCATAACTATGGATAAGCAGGAATTTTTGAAAGAAGTCAACTCGCGCTGTGAGTTCAACAAATATAATCATATTTACACGACCGATATCGGACCTGACTATTCCGTCGTTGAATCCGAGCTGCGGCCCGAGTCGATGAATCCCCTCGGAATGGCGCATGGCGGTTTTGTATATTCTATGTGCGATGTTGCCGCCGGTGTCGTCATAAGCCAGCGCGCCAAGCATTTTGTCACGCTCAGCGGAAACCTCTATTTCATGCGCCCGAGCAAGGGCAAAAAGCTGCGCTGCGAGGGCAAGGTGATAAAGTCCGGCCGTACCGTAAATGTTGTCGACACAAGCGTTTTTGACGATAACGGAACTCTCACGGCAGAGGGAACTTTCGAGATATATGTTTTAGAGGAGCACTGAGGAAATTGCCGATACGCTCCTCCCCGGCAGCCCGAGCATAAACCAAAAGCTGATAAAAATGTAAAACCGAGAGCATGGATCTTAGTCCATGCTCTCGGCTTTTTGCTGTTTGCAGGCGGCCTGTCGATCACATCAACAGCTCCTCCCGCACAGAGAAGATAAGAAGTTATGTACCGCCCTTGTGCGTCTGCGATACCGGGCCACCGGAGATATACGTATCAGCCGATGCCTCGATCAGCCCCTAAAACCGCAGTAAAAGCTCTCGGTCGATCTCTCGGCCGTCTTTGTAATATACACGGGGTACGCGCTTGCTGACGGCGCAGATGAGCTCATAAGGGATCGTTCCGGCAAGCTCTGCGAGCGTTTCTACGGGATTGTGCGGCCCGAATATCTCGACCTCGTCGCCGACGCCGACGCCGGGAAGCTCGCTCAGATCTATCATGCTCATGTCCATGCATATCCTGCCGCGCTGAGGTGCGGGGCCGGAGGCTGTCATGATGCTGCAGCGGTTGGACAGACAGCGGAAAAATCCGTCGGCATATCCGTAGGGGATCACGCCGATTCGGGTGGGCGATGTGGTGCGGTACATGCGGCCGTAGCTGATGTCTGTGCCCTCGTCATAAATTTTTATCGTATTTATCATTGCTTTGAGCGCCATAGCCGGACGCAGTCCGAGCTTTTGTGCAAACTCGCCGCAGCCGTACAGCAGCAGGCCCGGACGCACCATGTCCATGTACGTTTCAGGGTACTGGGCGACAGCGCCGGTGTTCGCGCAGTGGCGGATCGCGATACGGCGGCCGAGGCGCTGCTCAACGGCGGAAACGGTAGCTTTAAAGAGCTCAAACTGCCGCTTTGTGTAGTCGATATCGTTTTCGTCTGTTTCGTCGGCGACGGCAAAATGCGTAAAAATGCCTTCAACGTCAAGGTTCGGCATATTGCAGCTGTCGACAATGCCGTCAATGCCGGTGTCGAAATGCCGGCCGGCGCAGAGCACGCCGAGACGCGACATGCCGGTGTCGACCTTCATGTGCACTCGAAGCACAGCGCCGAATTCGGCGGCCGCAGCGTTGTATTCGTGCGCCTTGGCAAGGCAGGTCACCGTCTGGGTGATGTTGTTGGCTATAAGATTGGGTACCTGTTCGGTGGGTGTGTGGCCAAGAATGAGGATGGGCATGACTATGCCGTTTGCGCGAAGCTCCATAGCCTCGTCGAGGCTCGAAACGGCGAGGTAATCCGCGCCCAGGTCCTGAAGTGTGCGCGCGACGTGAACAGCGCCGTGTCCGTAGGCATCGGCCTTTACAACTCCGAGGAATTTGACGCTTTTGCCGATGTGCCTGCGCAGCGCCTCGTAATTGTGTCGTATCGCGTCAAGGTCGACCTCCGCCCATGTTCTGCGAAGAGTGGATTTCATGCGATCACCTATCCCTGAATGTTTATTGTGCCGCCGGCTGTGACCTGTGCTATCTCAACGCCGCCGTAGGTGCCGTTAAAGCTCCACGAGACGGACACGGGAATAGAGGTCGCCTGACCGGCGGGAACGGTCACTTCGATGCTGCGGCTGGTGAGCACGGCGTTATTTCTGACCTTCTCGCTCTTATAGCTTATGGCGGGGCTCGTGAACGCGTAGTCCTGACCGGCGACGGTGATAACGCCGCTGTGTGCGCCGACATTGAGCGTATATGTGCTCAGGATAACGTCGAGCTTTATGGTAACGGTCTCGCTGTTTTGCGAGGTCGCCGTCCAGTTTGCATACATTATCATTTTCGTACCGGTAGTGCTTTCAAAGCTGCCGGACTGATTTATCGTGCGGTTCACGACCTGCTGAGTCGGCTGCGGAGCGGCGGTATGGTTCGGATCGTCGCTCACGCTCGGCGATGCGCTGGGTGCAGCCGAGGACTGGGCACTTTCCGTGGGGGCTGGTGTCGGGGTCGAGATCACGCTCGGCGTAAGAGCCGGTGTGGGTTCGGCGCTTGCCGCCGGTACGGCGTCGTTTATACTGCGGCTGGTGAGCCATGCGGAAACCCCGGCGATCACGATGAGCACCAGCACGAGCGCGATGAATATATTAATTCTGTGCTTGTTCATAGGTCATTACTCCGTTCTGCCGACCTGCGGCAAGTGATTCAATTGATTATATATCATATGCATCGGCTAAGTCAATTCCCAGCTCATGTCGATTAGAAAGCGAAGCTTATCGTCCTCGACGGCGGAAAGCTCAACGCTTATCCAGTGCTCCTTGTTCATGTGATAGGCGGGGTAAAAGCCCTTCTCTGCGCGCAGAGCGTCTATGAGCAGGGGTTCACCCTTGAGGTTCACTATCGTCATCAGATCGCTGCCCGAAAGCCCGAGCTTATTGCGCGGAACCTCCATCACCAGGCCGAACCACTTGCGGCTCGACTCGTGCCGAAACACCTCATAGCTCGGGTCTGAGATCCACGGAAAATCGGAAACCGCGGCGTAGTTTTGAAGAATGTAGTCTCTGAGCGTATCTCTGTCCATTATGCCACCTGTTAAAACGCCCCCCGGCTCTCCCGGAGGGCGGATGTATGTTACTTATCGTCGCTTACGCCCCGGCGTGCGGCCTCAAAGCGGCGGCGAGCCTCCTCGTATTCCTGACGCGCTTTTTCGTAATCGTTCTGGCGAGCCTCTGCTTCAAGCTTTTCGGCTTCCTCGTTCAGACGGCGGGTCTGCTCCGTGAGTTCATCAATATCGCTTGCCGCGGGCGCGGGCTGGTATGCGGCTGCCTTTTTGGCTCTTGCGGCCTTTTTCTTTTTACTCGTATTGTCCCTTTTGCGGCGCGGCTTGTAATCCTCATCGTCGTCATCGTCCTCGGCCTCGCTCGTTCCGCCGACGGCGGCCTTGCCCGGTGCTTCCGGACGGACGTAAGAGGGCTCTTCTCTGCCATTGAGAACATCGGAGAAGGTCCTGCTGCACAGTATGGCGATGATTGCGGCGATCACAGAAACGCCGAGGAGCACGAGCATTGCGATAAGCTGCGTCCTGCCGCTGCCCGAGCCGTCCTCAAGGGCGTACACGAAGCTGCGGTAGCCGTTGGACAGACCGTAGATGTTAAGGCCGAGGGAAGCCACGGCTGCGATGCCCGTAGCTCCGGCTGCGGCGAGGATGCGTGTCCTGTTGGGCTTGAGTGCTGCAAGCACGCCGATGATGCCAGCAACGACGCCTATAATGCTTATGACGCGCAGAATGTTGTACAGATTCTGGCGCAGGTCAAGCTCGGTATTGAGCTCGTCCGTGTCGGCCTCGACATAGTCGCGTGCGGCCTGAAGCACTGACTCGTAATCCGTTTCATCGCTCACACGCTCGGCGATGCCGTCGTTATCCATGAGCACCGCCACACCGGACTTGACGGCAGCTTCAGCGTCGTCCTGCTGGGTGAGCGTTTCCTTGAGCTCGTTCATCTTGTCAACGTTATCGTTGAGCTGCTGCTGACCGGCATTAAGCTGATTTTTAGCGGCGGCGAGCTGAGCTTTGCCGTTGTCGAGCTGGACCTTGGCTGCCGCAAGCTGTTCCTTGCCCTGATCGAGCTGCGTTTTTGCCGCTGCAAGCTGCTGCTTGCCCGCGTTTATCTCCTGCTCGGCTGCGGCTATCTGGGTGTTTGCCTCGGCAAGCGCCGCCTGACCGTCCTCATAGGCCTTCATCTCGGCCTTGAGGTCCTCGATGGAGGTGTATCCGTACTTGGCAAGCGTCTGCGAAACAATGTCGCCCCAGCCGCCGAGACTCTGTATGAGATCGTATATGGGCTTTGCCTTCTGATAGGCCGGAGTTGCCGCGTCCAGCTGCGCCTGCGCTGCGTCGCGCTGTGCCTTTGCGTCGTTAAGCTGCGCCTCGGCATCATTCAGACGCTTTTCGGCAGCCTGATACTCGGCGAGCTTTGCGTTATACTGCGCCTCGGCCGCGTCGTACTCGGCCTGGCCCTTGGCTATCTTATCGGCTCCGGCATTGTACTGCTGCTGACCGGCGGAAAGCTGCTCCGAGCCCTTCTGATCGGTCACGACCGATTCGGTGTAGTCCTTTTCATCCTCGGTGCGGTTTTCCTCCGCCTTTCGCAGCTCCGCGACGCGCTCGTCGAGGATATCGACAAAGTCGATGATGTCGGCTCTCTGTCCGCGCTTGAAGCGCAGAATGTCCGACAGCTCGTCCGAGCCGTTTCCGGCGGCGACTATGCCGAAGACAGAGCTTGCCGCGAGCAGTATGCTCATGATCATTAACAGCGTTCTTTTCATGCTTATGTTCCTTTCTCCACAGAAGCATATTTCCCCCAATGCCTCCGACGAAATTACTTGATTTGACGGGATTATTTATTAGATGTTCCCCTCTGCTTCTGCGCGATCTGCTCAATGTCTTCTGAAAAGATCGGACGCAGACGGCGGTTCCTTCTTCTGAGCGTCGTGCGCATGATGAACCTGTCTCCCCAGACAAGCATCTGCGGCAGAACGAACAGCACCAGCAGCAGAGATATGATGGTTCCGCGTCCCAGCACGAGGCCGATGACGGAGATTATGCTCTCGGTGCTTATAAAGCCGATGAGCAGACCCGCAATGACGAGAATGCTGCCGCTTGTTATAAGCGTCGACAGCGCACCGTTGAGCGCAAGGCGTATCGACTTGCGGCGCGAAACATTCTGATTGCGCAGATCGAGATAGCGGTTTGAAACGACTATCGCGTAGTCAATATTTGCGCCCATCTGAATGGCGCTTACGATAAGGTATCCGACGAAGAATACCGGGCTCTGCGTGAAGTACGATATCGAGAAGTTGAGCCAGATGCTGCCCTGAATGACCGCGATGAGAAGAAGCGAAAGCCCCGCCGAGCGGAAAACGAACATTATGACGATAACAACGAACAACGCCGACAGCGCACTGACCATTATGTTATCGGTCGAGAACGAATCCTTGAGGTCGCGCGCGGCTGTCGCGTCGCCGGTGACGTAAACATCGTCGCCGTAGTATTCTTCGGCAATGCCGTGAATCTCGGATATGAGAGCGTAGCTTTCGTCCGACTGCACGGGCGTGCCCGAATATACTAACATGCGGCTGTAGTGCTCGCCCTGAAGCTGGGCCTTGGCATCGGCGAGCTGAGCATACAGGCTCTCGATCATGTCGAGCTTATCCTGTGAAAGCTCAATGCTACCCTCCTCGGCAATATCATGAAGGAACAAAAACAGATCGATGAGCGGGACTTTATATTCGCGCATATTCGACTCTACCTGATCGTAATCGGCGTGGCGTGCGGCGTAGAACACGAACAGTGCCGAGGCCGTCGTATCGTCAAGTCCGGCAAGCTCGGAAAACTCCGCGATGCTGAGCTTGTCTCCGAGCCGGTAATCGCCCGCGACCTTGACCGAGGCGATACCGAGCACCGACGTGACGTTGTCGAGCTGCGATATCTCGTCGAGCATCTCTGCCTGCGTCTCATAGTCTCCCGCCGGAACGACGAGAGCCATCATGTTGTTGTTGCCGAAGGTGTTTATGATATCCTGATGCGCCTTTTGCGACTCGTTCAGGCGCAGGGGGTAGTCGTCGCTGTAGTTATACGAAAACGGACACATGCTCGAGAAGAAGAACGCAGCGGCGGCGATGATGATAAACACCGGCGGTACGATCTTATGCGATCTCCAGGCAAAGCGGCCGATCGCGTTTATGTTCGGCATGAAGCTGCGGTGCTTCGTTTTTTCTATCCGGCGGCTGAACATCAAAAGCAGGCCGGGCATAAGCAGGAACACCGTCAGCATGGAAATGAGTATGGACTTTATCAGCACCTTGCCGAGGTCGCCGCCGAGGCCGAACTGCATGAACGTCATGGCAACAAGGCCGCCGATGGTCGTAAGCGAGGAGGAGGCGATCTCGGGTATCGCCTTTGAAAGCGCCTCGATGGCCGCGTCATATGCTTCAAAATGCTGCCGCTCTTCCGCAAAACGGTTGCACAGTATGATCGCGTAATCTATTGCCAGCGCAAGCTGCAAAATGAGCGTTACGGAGTTTGCGACATACGATATCTCTTTAAACAGGAAGTTCGAGCCCTGCTGTATGGCGGCCGCCATTGCGAAGGTTATCAGCAGCACCGGCACTTCCGCGTAGCTACGCGAGGTAAGAAGCAGCAGAATGATGACCGTCACGACGCTCAGCGCGCCGATAATGAGCATTTCGCCGAGAAGCTGACTGCTGAAATTTGTGCCGACCTCGGTGTAGAGCTTAACGTTTTCGGAGTCATACCGCTGCCCGACGAGCGCATTCACAGCCTCGAGCGCGGTTTTGCTGACATCGTCGTTCACCGTTCCGGCAAAATTCACCGTTATGAGTGCCGTACCGGATTTGTAGTGCTCTTCGGTATCGTCGAAGCTTGCCGAACGCACACCGTCGAGTTCCGCGATGTCCTGCGAAAGATCGAGCGCATCGTCATATGATATGTGCTCGATCATCAGATCGGCCGTCGCATAGGTGGTAAACTCACCGTCCATGGCGTTTAAGCCGCGCCGTGTTTCCGTATCCGTAGGGAGAAAATGATAAAGATCGTTTTCGACCGTAGTAAGCTGCGAAGTATAGACCGACAGGCAGGCTAAGGCTATAAACAGCACGAGTATGATCTTCCTGCTGTCAATGATAAATCTGGCTAATTTGTGCATGCGTTTCTCCCACTGAATTGGATGTCTACTTATTTTATTACAAATGTAAACAAACATCAAGACAGTATTGTCAAGTTTTTATTAATTTTCTTGTGTTCGGACTGAATGCATTATATAATCTTTTGCAGCCGATAGCCATGTGTGCAGGCGCATGAATTGAACTGCTTCGCACTTTGAGCGAACATCACAGGCTATACACCGGAAGTTTCAATATAGAATCAGGAAATATAAAGGAGAGGCGCTGAAGCGCTGCTGAAAAGAATGATCAAGTTACTGTCAAGAATGTTCATAAAAAATCCGACGGAATATACTGATCCGCTGGTGCGCAAGGCATACGGCACGCTATGCAGCGTTCTGGGCATATTCCTGAATGTGCTGCTGTTTGCGGGGAAGTATGCTGCCGGGGTGATCTCGGGCTCGATAGCCATCACGGCGGATGCGTTCAACAACCTTTCGGACGCGGGCGCGTCGGCGATATCGCTGCTGGGATTCCGCCTTTCGGGCAAAAAGCCAGACCCGGATCACCCCTTCGGTCACGGCAGGATAGAGTATATCTCCGGTCTCGCGGTCGCAGCGCTTATCATCGTTATGGGTGTTGAGCTGCTCATAAGCTCGGTCGAAAAAATCGTGAGTCCCGAGCCGGTCGAAGTCGGGCTGCTGCCGGCAGCGATCCTGCTTGTGTCGATTCTGGTCAAGCTGTATATGTTTGCGTATAACCGCGCGGTGGGCAGGAAGATCTCGTCTTCGGCTATGGCCGCCACGGGAGCGGACAGCCTGTCCGATTCGATCGCGACGGCGGTCGTACTGCTGTCTATGGGCGTGAGCTGGCTGTTCAAGGTCAATATCGACGGCTGGGCAGGCGCAGCGGTCGCGGTGTTCATCCTGTTTGCCGGTTACGGTGTGGCCAAGGATACGCTCTCGCCTCTGCTCGGTCAGGCTCCCGATCCGGAGCTCGTGCAGAGTATTGAAAACATCGTCATGAGCTCGGATGTGGTGCTCGGTATGCACGACCTCGTGGTCCATGACTACGGCCCGGGGCGCATGATGATCTCGCTGCACGCGGAGGTCGACGGCCGAGGCGATATTTTCGAGATCCATGACAGCATCGACACCATCGAGAGGGGACTCAAGGATGCTCTCGGCTGCGATGCGACGATACACATGGACCCAGTCGAGACAGATAACGAACAGGTCAATGCCGAGCGCGCCGCGCTCGAGGAAGCGCTCAGCGGCGTTGAGGGCCTGCGCGGCATCCACGATTTTCGCTTGGTCATGGGTCCGAGCCATACAAACCTCATTTTTGACGTCGTAATGGACACCGCCGTCGGCAAGACCCCCGAGGAGTTTCGGCGTATCATCTGCCGCACCGTTGAGGAAAAGCTCCCTGACCATTTCGCCATCGTCACCGTAGATACCTCCTTTGTTTTTTGAGGCACTTTGACGTACCTGCATATACATTTGCTGCGGAGGAACCCGGTTTTGCTCGTGCTATGTACGGAACGCATCTTGCCTGTTCCGCTTCCTGAAGTATTGCCGAAACCGAAATCTGTTCGTAGGGGCGATCGGTGCCTCAATTCACCTCTAAAAAGGTTGAAATGTGAGGATATTGTGTTATAATAAACTATTATAATTTGCCCTTGCTGCGCGAGGGCAGCCGTAAGGTAAACGGAGGTTTTGAACATGGCTAAAAAACAATTCAAAGCAGAGAGCAAGCGCCTGCTTGACCTCATGATCAACTCGATCTACACCAACAAGGAGATATTCCTCAGAGAGATCATCTCCAATGCATCCGACGCGATAGACAAGCTTTGCTACATCTCGCTGACGGACGACAAGGTCGGCCTTGACAGAGCCGATTACCGTATCCGCATCACCGTCGACAAGGACGCGCGCACCATCACCGTGTCCGATAACGGCATCGGCATGAGCCAGGAGGAGGCCGAGAAGAACCTCGGTGTCATCGCAAAGAGCGGATCGTTCAAATTCAAAAACGATATGAGCGCCGAAGAGGCGGAAAAAGACGATATATCCATCATCGGTCAGTTCGGCGTCGGCTTTTACTCGGCCTTTATGGTCTCCGATAAAGTCACCGTTATCACGAAAAAATACGGTGAGGATAAGGGTGTCAAATGGGAAAGCACCGGAGCCGACGGCTATACCGTTACCGAGTGTGACAAGTATAAGCCAGGCACGGATGTAATCATGCACATAAAAGAGGATACCGACGAGGAGATCTACGGCTCGTTCCTCGAGATATGGAAGCTCAAGGCACTGGTCAAGAAGTATTCCGACTATGTCCGCTGGCCCATCGTCATGGACATCACCCATCAGGAGCAGCAGCCCACCGGCGAGGAGGACGCAGACGGCAAGCCCATCATGCACACCGTCAATGTCACTTCTCCCGAGACCGTAAACTCCATGGTGCCCATCTGGCAGCGCGCCAAGACTGAGGTCACCGACGAGGAATGCGTTGAGTGGTACAAGGAAACGAACCGCGATCAGACCGATCCCGCGGCGGTGCTTAGAATAAACGCCGAGGGCGTAGTGTCCTACAAGGCGATGCTGTTCATTCCGGGCAAGGACATCGACAACGGCATATCCGGCGCGACGAAGAAGGGCGTAAAGCTCTACTGCAACGGCGTGCTCATCATGGAAGACTGCGACAAGCTGCTGCACGACTATTTTGAGTTCGCGCGCGGCGTTGTCGATTCGCCCGACCTGAGCCTGAACATCTCGCGTGAGATACTTCAACACAACCGCCAGCTCAAGGTCATCGGCCAGAACCTCGAAAAGAAGATCAAGGCCGAGCTTGAAAAAATGATGCGCGACGATCGCCCGAAGTACGAGACGTTCTGGAAGAATTTCGGCATCCATATCAAGTGCGGTGTCTGCGACGAGTATGGCCGCTACACTGATTTCCTCAAAGACCTGCTCATATTCTACACATCCGAGGAGTCCATGCGCTCGCTCAAGGAGTATGTTGACGCAATGCCCGAGAGCCAGAAGGCCATCTACTACGCTTCGGCGGATACCGTAAAGCACGCAATGGCGCTGCCGCAGTGCGAAGAGGTACGTTCGCGCGGTTACGAGATACTCTATCTTGACCACCCAATAGACGAGACCGTGCTCCAGCAGCTCCGCATGTACGAGGGCAAGGGCTTTGTAAACGTTTTGACCGAGGATCTCGGCTTCCAGACCGAGGAGGAAAAGAAGGCCGCGGAGGAAAAGGTCGTTGAGAACAAGGAAGTGCTCGACTTCATCCGCGACAGCATCGGTGATGAGAAGCTCAAGCAGGTAACGCTGTCGAGCAAGCTCGTTTCTTCGTCCTGCTGCCTGACCTCGACCGGCGGCTTCACACTGGAGATGGAGAAATACTTCCGCAACGGACCGAGCGAGGAGATGCGCAAGCTGCGCGCCGACCGTGTACTTGAGCTCAACGCCGCGCATCCGGCCTGCCTTGCCATAAAGAAGGCCTACGACGACGGCGATAAGGACAGGGCCGCGAAGCTTTCAAAGATACTCTACGCGCAGTCCGAGCTTATAGCGGGCGTCGAGATAGAAGATCCCACCGCCTATGCCGACCTCGTCTGCAGTCTTTTTTAATAGCGCACGGGGCGGCTAACGATACGGTGAGTGCGGTAGCCCGGTAACGAAACTGCGGAGGGAACCGTGAGCCTGCCGCGCCCCGTAAGTGCGGCGCAGTACCGCAGCGCGAGGCAAAAAACGGTTTCCTCCGTACCTTCCGGTCGGGGCACCGCAATAAATGTATAGGAGAAGCGTTAATTCGCCTCTGAAAAACATGGATAGACTTGGAGTTTACATTCATATACCGTTCTGCGTGTCAAAATGCAGCTACTGCGACTTTTACTCGATCGCCGGCGGCAAACAGCGCATGCCCGACTATCAGTCTGCGCTTTTATCGCACATAAGCGAGTCTGCCGAAGCGATGAGCAGCTACGAGATCGACAGCATATACATCGGCGGCGGAACGCCCAGCTGCTATGGCGCAAAGCGCATCGTCGAGATCCTCGACGAATTAAAGCGCATGGGCAACGTGCGCATTGATTCCGAGATCACCGTTGAGGTAAACCCCGACACGGCGAAGCTTGACGAATTAAAGCTTCTGCGCGCGGAGGGGGTAAACAGGCTCTCGATCGGCGTGCAGTCGGCAAATAACGACATCCTGAAGATCATCGGCAGGCGGCATAATTTCCGCCAGGCGGAGCTTGCGGTCGACACCGCGCGCGAGGTGGGCTTTGAAAACGTGAGCCTCGACCTCATCTACGGCCTGCCGAGCCAGACGCGCGGCGACTGGGCCGAGACGCTCTCGCGTGCGCTTGAGCTGCACCCGGAGCATCTTTCCTGCTACGGCCTCAAGCTCGAGGAGGGCACGCCCATGTACCGCAGCTATCTCGGCTCGCCGCTCATACCCGACGAGGACGAGCAGGCGGACATGTACCTGTACACGGTCGATACCCTCAGGCACTACGGACTTGAGCAGTACGAGATATCGAATTTCGCCATCCCCGGCTACGAATCGCGGCACAATCTGAAATACTGGCAGCTCGGCGACTATATGGGCTTCGGCCCGGGCGCGCACTCGTGCGCCGGCGGCGTGAGGTACAGCTATGTGCGCGATCTTGACAAGTATGTCTCCGCCGTCGTGGGAGACAGTATGATAATCGACGAATACGAGAAGATCGTTCCCATTCAAAGAGCGACGGAATATCTCATGCTTGGCATGCGAACCACGTACGGCATATCCGAAAAAGAATACCATAGAATATATCGCAGCGACTGGGCTCCAATAGAGGAGACGTTTGAGCTGTTTGAAAGAAAGGGCTGGGCAGAAAAAAGCGGCGAGCGCTGGCATCTCACCCCGGCGGGCTTTCTTATTTCAAATATCCTCATAAACGCCGTTTTAGAGGCTCAGACCGGCGCGAAGGTGGAGAATAACCCGTGGATGCGTGATGCTGTCCGTCAGGAAAAGAAACAGGAGCTTCCGCAGGGTGAGTACGAACGCTTCACCTCCGTTTATCGGGATAAAATGAGCTGACAGGAGAAACGCCATGGCAAAGGGTAAGCATGAAGCCCCGAAAAAAACTAAAAAAACCGAGAACGTCAAAAATCCTTCAGCAAAAAAGTCCGGCGGTGCAAAAAAAGCGGTGCTCATAGCAGTCATCGTCATTGCAGTTATTGCTGTGGCCGCGTTCGGCGGAGGTTACCTTGCCGGTCATTCGGATAAGATACACCCGAACCTGACACTCGGCAGCATCATTATCGGCGATATGACCGTGGAGGATGCAGCCGCAAAGCTTGAGGCAGAGCACTGGAGCGCCGATATGGGCTCTGTCGAGGTGACGCTTCCGGGCGACTATAAATTCACCGTAACCGCCGCCGAGGCCGGAACGGACCTAAGCTGTGCCGAGGCTGCGCAGGCAGCCTATGACTACGGCCACTCGGGAAATCCCATAAGCGATCTTATGTGCTATTTTAAGTGCATAACGGGCTCCGTTACGCAGGGTGATATCATGAAAGCCGCCAACGCCGACGGTGTTCGCAAGGCGGTGGATAAGGCGCTTGCCGATTACAACGAGCGCATGGGCAAGGGCTACGAGATAGACGAGGAGAACGCGGTCCTTAAGATGATAAAGGGCGCGGACACGGCGGATATAGATAAAGATAAGCTCTGCGATATCATCGTGCGAGCTTTTGCCGACGGAAGCGTCGGCGTAAACTACGGCGTGATGTCCGACGGCTCTGCCGAGCCCGATTTCGACAAGCTGCACGAGGAGATATGCGCCGAGGTGCTCGACGCAAAATACGATCCCGAGACGCAGAAGGCCACCGAAAGCCGCACCGGCATTGAATTTGATGCCGATGAGGCCAAAAAGCTTTGGGATAAAGCCGAAAACGGCGAAACTGTGGAAATTCCGCTGACGGTGACGCAGCCGAAATATACGACCGAGCAGCTTGATAAGATGCTCTTTGCCGATAAGCTCGGTTCGCAGACAACGGGCTATAAGTCCAGCAATGCAAACCGCGCGACCAACGTCGAGCTTGCGGCGAAAAAGATAAACGGATACATTCTAAACCCGGGCGAAACGTTTTCGTATAACACCGTCGTCGGAAAGCGCACGACGGAGGCCGGCTTCAAGTCTGCCTCGGCATACTCCGGCGGCCAGGTGGTGCAGTCGATAGGCGGCGGCATTTGCCAGACTTCCTCGACGCTCTACTGCGCGGTGCTGTATGCCAATCTCGAGATCGTCACGCGCAGCGAGCACGGATTTGCCGTTTCCTATGTCCCATGGGGCATGGACGCAACGGTCAGCTGGGGCGGTCCGGAGTTTAAATTCAAAAATAACCGCGAGTTTCCGATAAAGATCGTAACAAAATGCGAAAACCGTCAGCTCACGGTAGAAATTTGGGGCACCGACGTCGACGGCAGCTATGTTAAGGTGGACTATTCGGCATGGACGGTGTATGATACAACGTATCCAAGCGTTGCGATAGGCACGGGAGCCGTGACCTACCGCTGCGTTTACGATAAAAACGGCGAGCTCATAAGCCGCAATAAAGAGGCGAGCAGCTACTACAGCTATCACCCCGAGGACATAAAGTGGCCGACCCCGTCGTCCACTCCGGCTCCGGCAGAAACACCCGCGCCGACGGAAACACTTGCCCCGGCGGAAGAACCATAAACGAATGGAGAGATATACAATGGAAAAGGGAAAGTTTTATATCACAACACCGATCTACTACCCCTCGGATAAGCTGCACATAGGCCACACCTACTGCACCGTAGCCACCGACGCCATCGCGCGCTATAAGAGAATGTGCGGCTACGATGTAATGTTCCTGACCGGTACCGACGAGCACGGTCAGAAGATTGAGGAAAAGGCAAAGGCAGCAGGCCTTACTCCCAAGGAGTTTGTCGACAAGATCGTCGAAGGCCCCGGCGGCATCATAGACCTCTGGAAGCTCATGAACATCTCGAACGACCGCTTCATCCGCACGACCGATGATTATCACGTCCAGGCCGTTCAGCGCATCTTCAAGAAGATGTACGACAAGGGCGATATCTACAAGGGCGCGTATAAGGGCATGTACTGCACGCCCTGCGAGAGCTTCTGGACCGAGAGCCAGCTCAAGGACGGCAAGTGTCCCGACTGCGGCCGCGAGGTGCATTACGCGGAGGAGGAGGCGTATTTCTTCCGCCTTTCCAAGTACGCAAAGCCCGTTCAGGAGCTGCTTGAAACCGGCGATTTCCTCGAGCCGGCTTCGCGCGTGAACGAGATGATAAATAACTTCATAAAGCCGGGCCTTGAGGACCTGTGCGTTTCGCGCACGAGCTTTACCTGGGGTATCCCCGTCGACTTCGACCCCGGTCACGTCGTATACGTCTGGGTCGACGCATTGTTTAACTATACCTCTGCGGTCGGCTTCCTCAACGATAAGTATGACGATTACGAAAAATACTGGCCGGCAGATGTTCACATTGTCGGCAAGGAGATAGTCCGCTTCCATTCGATCATTTGGCCGGCAATGCTCATGAGCATGGAAATGCCTCTGCCGAAAAAAGTCTACGGTCACGGCTGGCTGGTCATCGACGGCGGCAAGATGAGCAAGAGTAAGGGCAACGTAGTTGACCCGTACAAGCTTGCGGATATGTTCGGCGTAGACGCGCTGAGGTTCTTCCTGCTGCGCACCTTCCCATTCGGCTCGGACGGCAACTTCTCCAACGAGCTGCTCATCTCCACGATAAACACCGACCTTGCAAACGACCTCGGCAACCTTGTATCGCGCACGACCGCAATGGTCGAAAAATATTTCGGAGGCACTCTGCCCGCAGAGCGCGAAGCAGCCGAGCTTGACAATGAGCTCACCCAGCTTGCGAAAAGCAGCCGCGAAAAGTACGAGCAGCAGATGGATAAGCTCCAGCTGCACCTCGCGCTCGAGGAGGTCTTCAAGCTCATCCAGCGCGCGAATAAGTACATCGACGAGACTGCGCCCTGGCAGCTTGCCAAGGACGAGAGCAAAAAGGCGCGTCTTGCAAGCGTTTTGTATAACCTGCTCGAGTGCCTGCGCATAAGCCTTATAATGCTAAAGCCCTTCATTCCCGAAAGCTGCGAGAAGGCCTTCGCGCAGATCGGTGCGGACGAAAAGTGCGCAAGTTGGGACAGCTCCACGGTGTTCGGCGCTCTTCCCGCGGATGTTACCGTACACAAGGGCGAGACGCTCTTCCCGCGTCTTGACATGGAAAAAGCACTGGCAGAGCTTGAGAAGATTAACGCCCCGGCAAAGCCGCAGTTTGACCCCATCGAGCCGGACGTCAGCATCGAGGATTTCTCCAAGTGCGATATGCGCGTGTGCAAGGTCCTATCCTGCGAGGCAGTGAAAAAGAGCAAGAAGCTTCTCAAGTTCATGCTTGATGACGGCACGGGCACTCCGCGTCAGATCCTTTCCGGCATCCACGAGTTCTACGAGCCCGAGCAGCTTGTCGGAAAGACCGTCGTCGCCATCCTCAACCTGCCCAACCGCAAGATGATGGGACAGGACTCCTGCGGCATGCTCATCTCCGCCGTGCACGAGCACGACGGCAAGGAGGAGCTGCATCTGCTGATGCTCGACGACAACATCCCCGCCGGCTTCCGCCTGTGCTGAAAGGAGAAAATTTTGAGTCTTAATCTTAATGTCATAAAATTTTTGCAGCAGTACGATAATGACCCCGAGCTGCGCGCGAAGGTCGAGCAGGCCGAGCAGATGTATCCCGGCTCTCTCGAGATCCGCGAGTCGGTCGTCGAGGATGTGCTGATCCCCATCGCCGAGGAGATGGGCTTGGGTTTCACACTCATGGATCTGTATAATTACGAGCGCCAGCTCAAGCACGAGCGCAGCCGCGATGTTGAGCTCACCGAAGAAGAGCTCAAGGCCGCCGACACCGAGTATCACTACTGGTTGGTCGATAAGGGCTGGGCAAATGACGAGTCCTGCTTTAAGCAGAACGAAGAAAAAGGTATAGATTAATCAAAAGACCGCCCATACGGGCGGTCTTTGCTTATAGTTGATAGTTGATTGCCAAAGGTACGGCTATCCACCCATATTCGCCTTATAAGGGGTGCGATTTTGCGAATTAAAATGCTATTCTCATTACGCAGAAACAAAGGAGGCCTCAAAAATGGACCAAATCATGATAGGAAAGTTTATTGGAAAAAAGCGCAAAGAGCAAAATTTGACCCAGGAACAGCTTGCCGAACGTTTGAGCGTTTCAAACAAGACCATTTCCAAATGGGAAACGGGAAAATGTATGCCCGATTATGCTGTGGTAAAGAACCTGTGTGAGGAATTAAAAGTCTCGGTTTCTGAGTTGATGGACGGTGAAGAAGCCGATGACAAAAGTGTTCGTGTGTATGATGATGAACAGATCCTCGATCTGCTGAGAAGAGCGCAGGAGCTGGAAAAGCAAAAGGCGATGCTGACCGGTATCATCCTTATCGTTATGGGAATTACTCTTCAGGCATTATCGCATACCCTGGGCGGCTCAAGTGTCAAAGACTTTTTCGCAGGACTTCTGCTGGGGCTTTCCGCCGCAGAAATGCTGGCAGGTGTTTATGTGACCGCCAAGGCCGCTTTTTCGGAGGCGCATTGAGGCTGTACCGATACATATATTATAGGTGCCCGGTGTCGAAACTGCCGACGAAACAATGAAACCGCCGCTTCCCGTAGCTGCGGCTCAAAATTTCCATCATCCTCGCGGGATGCGAAACGTTACGGTTTTGCCTGCATTTTCGATACCGGGCACCGGCAATATGCGTATCCGTAGCTGCGTCAGTTCGCCACTAAAAGAAGTGCCATTTTGAATTTGCCGTTTGCCTTGACCGAGTGGCGGCCGCCGCGCGCAAAGCAGAAATTTTCTCCGGCCTTGATGACGTGCTCCTCACCCTCGTAGCCGATGATGCCCTCGCCCTCGAGCGCGCCGCACGACAGTGTTTTGCCGCCGAAATAAACCTCAAGACGGCCCTCGGCGACGATGAGCAGCTTGTGATAGGTGTATATCTCCGCGCTTATATCGGTATCCTCTGCCAGCGAGAAATAGCCGATGTAGCGCTCGCCGTCGGATATCTCGCGCGAGATCGTGCAGCCGGGAACGGGCGCATTCTCCTC
The DNA here is from genome assembly GCA_934636655.1 of uncultured Oscillospiraceae bacterium. Classification (GTDB taxonomy): domain Bacteria; phylum Bacillota; class Clostridia; order Oscillospirales; family Oscillospiraceae; genus F23-B02. The sequence goes on along the minus strand of CAKUAS010000010.1, from coordinate 37,035 downwards.
CGCGACGGAATATACCCGGCCTGTTTTTTCTTTCATAGTCAGCCCCCAAAAAGCAAAGAGTGCGGATATAGCATCCGCACTCTATATTTGTTTTATGCGTTTTACTGCTTGGCAGCGGCGCCGGTCTTCTTGCCTACGGTGGCGCGGAGGATGAACAGAACGACGATAGTCATCACGATGCCGATGGGCAGGCAGATCCATGCGTTCTTGACAAAGCCCGCGATGATGAAGTTTACGAAGCTTATAAGTGCGACGGTTACAGCGTAAGGCAGCTGCGTCTGAACGTGCTCGATGTGGTTTACGTTAGCACCGGCAGAGGCCATGATGGTCGTATCGGAGATGGGAGAGCAGTGGTCGCCGCAGACAGCGCCGGCGAGGCAGGCGGAGATGCCGATCATCAGCAGAGGATCGCCGACCTGGAAGATGGGCAGAACGATGGGAATGAGGATGCCGAAGGTGCCCCAGCTCGTGCCGGTCGCAAATGCCAGCAGGCAGGCAACGATGAAGATGATAGCCGGGAGCATGTTGAACAGACCCTCGGAGGCGGCCTTCATGACGCCCTCAACATAGTTGGCAGCGCCCAGGAGACCGGTCATGTTCTTCAGGGTGACCGCGAAGGTCAGGATGAGGATCGCGGGAACCATTGCGTTGAAGCCCTTGACGCAGCAGCTCATTGCGTCCTTGAAGGAGGTGATTCCGCGGCAGATGAGGTAGATGACGGTGAACACAAGCGCTACGAGCGAGCCCCAGGGCAGGCCGACGAACGCGTCGGTGTTGCCGAACGCGCCGACAAAGTCGCCCGCTACGCCGCTCTCGGCATCCCAGAAGCCGCCGACGTACATGAGGCCTATGATGCACATCACGATCAGAACGATGATGGGGATGAGCATATCCCACAGGCTTGCCTTGGTGTTTTCGATCTCCTCGTCGTTGCCGAGGGAGCCGAGGTTGCCCTTGAGCGCTTCAAGCTCGCTCTTGGCCATGGGACCGTAGTCAAAGCCCATAACAATCATGCCGATGACGAACACGAAGGTCAGCAGGGAGTAGAAGTTAAAGGGGATAGCCTGGATGAAAAGCTGGATGCCGGAGATGCCCGCGTCGAGGTCTTCGGCAACGCCGGAGACGGCTGCCGCCCAGCTCGATACCGGCGCGATCATGCAGATGGGCGCTGCGGTAGCGTCGATGAGGTACGCAAGCTTTGCGCGCGAGACCTTCTGATTATCTGTCAGCGGACGCATGACGGAGCCGACGGTCAGGCAGTTGAAATAGTCGTCGATGAAGATCAGAACGCCGAGAACGAAGGTGGCAAACAGCGTGCCTGCGCGGCTCTTGACGTGCTTTGCGGCCCACTTGCCGAAGGCCGCTGCCGCACCCGTGGAGTTGACCAGCGCGACCATGATGCCGAGGATGACGAGGAACATGAAGATGCCCGCGTTATCCGCAATGGCGGGGGTGAAGCCCTCGGTTATCATCGTGTTGAGCGTGCCGACGGGGCTGAAGCCCGTGACGAACAGAGCGCCGACGAGGATGCCGATGAACAGTGAGCTGTAGGTCTCCTTGGTGATCAGCGCAAGGACTATTGCGACGATCGGAGGGACCAGAGCCCAAAAGGTGTTTACAAATTCCATGATGTTTTTCCCTCTTATCTGTATTTTGCGCAAAAAAATCGAGCCATGACGCGATCATGACTCAACAGAAAAACATCTTGCCGGATCATGACAGCTCTCCGCATAAAGCGACAGTATGCAGGATCTTATCCTGCATCCCAGGCATCCGGACGTGGGACGACCGAACCCTTCGGCGACAGCCCCTTTCGCTTAACGCTTCCCTGCGTTTTGACTAAGCTACTGATGACGATCGCGCCTCTATCATGCCTTGTTCAATTGCACCCCTATTATATAAGCATTTCCCGGTTTGTCAAGTGTTTTTAGCGGCGAATTAAAATTTTACCGATACGGAAGCTGAAATGGCCCGATGTCGAAGCATTGGTTTTCTCCGCCGCTTCGATACCGGGCCTCGTAAATTTTCACCGCACCATTGGGAAGAAGCAGTGTCCCGGTTTTGCCGGTACTCTCGATACCGGGCACTTGCAATATGCGTATTGGTACAGCCTAAATGCGCCTCTAAAAACCCTCTAAAATTTCTTTTAGAGTCAGGTCCGTACCGGAGATGGGGGTGAGTTTATTGCCGCCACATTGGGGGCATTTGAGGCGTTCGAGGTCGGCGACGAACTCTTTGCCGCAGTCCATGCACTGCGCCCTGCCCTCAATGGTCTCTACGATCATGCCGGTGCATTCAAACTCCGTGCCATCGATGACCGCCTGCCAGCAATCGGTGAGGAAGTGGGGAACGACTCCGGAGAGCGTTCCCACCTCGACAGTGATGCTTTGCACGTTTTTAAGCTCCTCTTCCTCGGCGATATTGCGCAGCATTTTCAGCAGCGCGTCGCAAATTCCAAGCTCGTGCATTATTTCTTTACCGCGTTCTTTACAAGTCCGCCTGCGCGCTTGACAAGCCCTTCGGCGACCTTGATGGGCATGGTCTCGAAGGTACCGGCGTGCCAGTCGCGCACCTTTTTGAGGTGGATCGCGTCGAACTTGCACTTTGTGGTGCACAGGCCGCAGCCGATGCACATATACTCGTCGACCTTTGTCGCGCCGCAGCCGAGGCAGCGGGAGGTCTCCTTGCGCACCTGCTCCTCGGTGAAGGTCACGCGCGCGTCGGAGAAGGTCTTTGCCTTGGTCTCGTTGTAGCCGGGCATCTGACGCTTGCCGTGGTCAAAGTGCGAGATGTCCAGCAGCGCGTGCTGTTTGTCGAGCGACTTGTACACGCGCCTGTCACGGCCCATGGTGAGGGTCTGGCCGGGGTGGACATAGCGGTGCAGGCTTATCGCGGCCTCCTTGCCGGCGGCTATCGCGTCGATGGCGAATTTCGGGCCGGTGTAGCAGTCGCCGCCGACAAAAATGTCAGGCTGAGCGGTCTGATAGGTGAGAGCATCCGCGACGGCGGTGCCTTTTTTCGTCGTTTCGAGCGCGCCGACATCGAGCGTGCCCCAGTCGATTGTCTGGCCGATGGCCGCTATGACGGAGTCGACCTTGATCGTCTCGAACCTGCCGGTGCCTATGGGCTTTCTTCTGCCCTTCTCGTCGGGCTCGCCGAGCTCCATGATCTCGACCTTGAGCGCGGTGACTTTTCCGCCCTTGCCCTCGATGGCGACGGGAGCGTTGAGGTATCTAAACTGCACGCCCTCTTCTATGGCTTCCTTGACCTCCTCGGGGTCTGCGGGGAGCTCGTCGGCAGAGCGGCGGTAGATTATGTAGGTGTTTTTCGCACCGAGGCGCACAGCCGCGCGGCACACGTCCATTGCGACATTGCCGCCGCCGATAACGGCGCAGCTTTTGCCGATCCCGGGCTTTTGGCCGAGGTTTACTTCGCGCAGGAAGTCAACGCCGCCGAATACGCCGCTGAGATCTTCGCCCTCAATTTTGAGTGCCTGCGACTTCTGAGCGCCGATGGCAAGATAGAAGCCCTTGTATCCCTCGTCGCGCAGCTGCTGTATGGTGACGTCCTTGCCGACTTCGACACCGCATTTGAACTCGACACCCATCTCCTTGAGAATGTCGATCTCGGCGTTGAGAACATCCTTTTCAAGTCGGAAGGATGGAATGCCGAGGGTCAGCATGCCGCCGGGAACGGGATTGCGGTCGAAGACGGTGACGGGGTAACCCTTGTTAGCGAGATAGTACGCGCAGCTCATGCCTGCGGGGCCCGCGCCGATGACGGCGATCTTCTCGGTGTAGGGGCGGCCTATCTGGTTGACCATCTTGGGCACGAAGCGGGTGTCCTCGTGCAGATCGTGGTCGGCGATGAAGCGCTTTACCTCGTCGATGGCGACGGCCTCGTCAACGCTTGCGCGGGTGCACTCGGCCTCGCAGCGTTTGTTGCAGATGCGTCCGCAGACGGCGGGGAAGGGGTTTTCCTTCTTTATGAGCTCAAGAGCGTCGGTGTATCTGCCCTGAGCGGCGAGCTTCAGGTAGCCCTGAACGGGCACGTGCGCCGGGCACGCTGCCTTGCAGGGGGCCGTGCCGGTGTCGACGGTGTCCTTGAAATTCTCGCGGTAGTCGGGATTGAAGGTCTTCTTTACGAAAACGGTGTTGGTGAGCTTTGCGTAGCCCGGAGGGGTCAGATCCTCGGACGAGCACAGCTTTTGACCGAGTCTGAGCGCGTTGCCGGGGCAGGTCTCGACGCACTGTGCGCAGGCGACGCACTTTGCCTCGTCGACTTCGGCGACGAAGTTCGAGCGGATAGCGTCTCTCGCGCCGAACATAAGGCCTGCGCGCAGACCGAAGCATGCGCATGCGCAGCAGTTGCAGATAGCGGCGCTGTCGCCGACTTCCTCAATGTTGGGGATATCGTGCATCAGGCCGTTTTCCTCGGCGCGCAGGATGATCTCCATGGCTTCCTCGCGCGTGATCTGACGTGCGCGGCCGGAGCGGATGTAGTGCTCCGCGCCCTTGCCCATCTGAACGCACATGTCCTCGTCCAGGTGTCCGCAGCCGTCGCCGATGCTGGTGCGCGACGCGCGGCAGGAGCAGGGCGAAACGGAGAAAGTGTCGTATTTATTCAGGTAATACGACAGCCTTTCATAGTCGCTCACTCCGGGGATGTCCTTTATCGCGCTCTCAACGGGGATGACGCGCATCAGGCCGTAGCCCTGCGGCAGCACGGGGCCGAGAAGCTGCATGCGTATGCGGGTGTACTCCTCGAAGGCTCTGCCGACCTCGGGATGGGCTGCCATGAGCTCCTTGTTGTTCACCATCATTTCGAGTATGCCGGGCGCGAAGATCTGCATGAAGTAGACATCCTCGCCGCGCTTCTCGTCATAGGTGCGGCGGAAAATGCCATAGTAGACGAGGTTATCCAGCGCGGGCTTTATCTCCTCCACGGTCTTGCCGACCTTCTTTGCGAGATACTCGGCTGTGCGCTCCTTGCGCAGACCGGCGGCGATGGCGATATCGGCCTCGTCGTCGGAAACGATGTCAGCCATGCAGTAGTATTCGGGGGCGTTTTCGTCGATTTTGACGACCGCGCCGGAAACACCGCCGATGACCTTGGCAAGCTTGACGATCTTGGGTCTGAGTTGTGCCATTTTTGTTCTCTCCTCTTCCTTAAATTATGTGTATATTATGGTGCTTGCTTTTGCTTTCTGTACCTCTCGAGCTGGGAATCCATGCACTCGCGCAGCTGCTCGACAGCGCCCTCGCCGTCGCCGTGGGCGAGCTTGTCGGCAAAGCGGCCGAGCTCGTTTATCGCCGCAGCCGTGCCTATCGAGCGGACGTAGCGCTCGGTTAGATACACCGCGCCCTCCTCGACGGATTTGAACACCAGCGCCAGCATCGGCTTTCCGCCGAGGCGGCATATGAGCTTAGGAAATTCATAGAGCCGCGCGGCAAAGGCGGGGTAGGTGAAATCCTCCGACGCGACGAAATCGCCGAGCGAGCCTATACACTCACGCAGCTGCGCGATATCGTCCGGCGTGTGCTTCTCTGCAAGCGCGAGCATGCCGGCTCCCTCGACCGCTAAACGCAGGTCGAACAGCCCGGCTATCGTATCGACGCTCAGATTATCGCCGTTAAAGCGCACGATGGCGTTGAAGGTCGCAAGATTCCCGTCGCGCATATAATCGGCGACGAAAACGCCGCTCTGCGGCTTTATCGTGACAAGACCGAGGCGCTGCAGTTCCTGAAGCCCCGAGTGTACGACTGTTTTGCCGACGCCCATCTGCTCGGCAAGCGCCCTCTCGGGCGGAAATTTTTCTCCGACGCGGAGCTTGCCGGACAAAATGAGTCCCGCGATGCGCGAAACGAAAAGATCTTTTAATGACGGCGAGGTCAGTTTTTCAAAGTTATCCATGGGTAACTCCATTTATAAATTGGTGCGACCAAAACCAAAACATCAAAGCTGTGTGCAAATTACACACATAAGCAGGCGAGATATGCAATAAACTGCCGAAAATATAAGTCATTTTCGCCTACATATTGACTTTTTCGCACCGGAATGATTAATTATTAACATATTGGACAGACCAATTGTATTACACGAATGCTGATTTGTCAATACACAGATAAAGGGGAAAGGTTACATGGCAAGAGAACTTATACTTCAGCTCGGCAAGAAGCTGACCGACCGCGCGACGATAAAGCTCGGTCTTGAAAAGCTCGACGAGTCCTCGCCCGAATACTACGGCCTGGCCGCCGTGGTCACGGACGAGATGGCGGAGGTCGCGCTGCAAATGGACGTGCGTGTTCCGGCAACTCCGGAGGAGATCGCAAAGAAGATGGGCAAGAGCCCCGAATATGTCAAGGACATGTTCGACAAGATGAGCATGGTGGGCCTGCTCGAGTTCCATTACGAGAACAACGGACAGCTCAAAAAGTGGGTGCTGCCGCGCTTTATCCCCGGCTGCGCGGAGTACATGAACATGCACACCGATCAGCTCGAGGCGCATCCCGAGATCGGCCGCTTTTTCGATCAGATGGGTTATCTGCCCCTGAAGGCGATAACCGCTATGGTGCCTCCCGGAGGCGCGGGCATCGGCATGCACACCCTGCCTGTTGAGAAGGCTATTCCGGCAAACAGCGGCTCATCGAGCCTTGAGCACATCTCGCACTGGCTGGATAAGTATGACGGAGTTTACGCCCTGAGCAAGTGCTCCTGCCGCGCGATGCACCGCGTGCTCGGCGACGGCTGCGGTGAGATGGAAGACGATTGCTGCATCGCGGTAGGTGACACCGCGCGCTACACTGTCGAGACCGGCATCGGCCACTACGCCACGCGCGAGGAGGTGCTTGCCGTACTCGAGCGTGCAGAGGAAAACGGTTACGTTCATCAGATAACAAACATTGACGGCGAGGACAAGATCATCGGCATCTGCAACTGTGCGCTCGGTTCCTGCGTAGCGCTGCGCACCTCGCAGCTTTTCAACACCCCGAACATGTCCGCCTCCGCTTACCGCGCCCATGTCGATGCCGACAAGTGCGTCGCCTGCGGCAAGTGCGCCGAGGTCTGCCCCGCCGGAGCTGCCAAGCTCGGCCAAAAGCTGTGCACGAAAAACGGCCCCGTCGTTTATCCCAAGCAGCCGCTGCCCGACGATAATCACTGGGGTGAGCACATGTGGAACAAGGACTATGTCAACACCAATCAGTCCAATTGCCACACCTCGGGTACCGCGCCCTGCAAGACCGCGTGCCCGGCGCACATCGCCGTTCAGGGCTACATCAAAATGGCAGGCGAGGGCAGATACCTCGACGCTCTCAAACTCATAAAGCAGGATAACCCATTCCCGGCTGTCTGCGGCAATATCTGCAATCGCCGCTGTGAGGATGCCTGCACCCGCAGCAAGGTCGACCGCGCGCTGGCCATCGACGAGATAAAGCGCTTTATCGCCGAAAAGGAGCTGCACGCCGAGACCCGCTATGTTCCCAAAAAGAAATTCCACAAGGGCAACACCGAGCCCTGGCAGGAGAAGATCGCCATCATCGGCGCAGGTCCCGCAGGCATGAGCTGCGCATATTACCTCGCCGAGATGGGCTATGAAAACGTTACCATTTTCGACCGCAACCCCGTTCCCGGTGGCATGCTGACCCTCGGCATCCCCTCCTTCCGCCTTGAAAAGGACGTTCTCAATGCCGAGATCGACATTCTCAAGGAAATGGGCGTTACCTTCAAGTGCGGCGTTGAGGCCGGCAAGGATGTTACCATCCAGCAGCTGCGCGATGAGGGCTACAAGGGTTTTTACATCGCCATCGGAGCGCAGAAGTCGGCAAAGCTCGGCGTCGAGGGCGAGGAGCTCGAGGGCGTATTCGGCGGCGTTGACTTCCTGCGCGAGGTCAATCTCGGCAGCAAGCCCAAGGTCGGCAAGAGCTGCGCAGTCATCGGCGGCGGCAATGTCGCAATGGATGTGTGCCGCACGGCGGTGCGTCTCGGTGCGAAGAACACATATGTAATTTACCGCCGCTCGGCAGAAGAGCTCCCCGCTGACCCCGAGGAGGTCAAGGAAGCCATGGAAGAGGGCGTGAAGCTTAGGTACCTCAACGCCCCCGTTGCCATTGAGGGCAAGGACGGTAAGGTAACAGCACTCAAGGTCGAGATCATGGAACTCGGCGAGCCCGACGAGAAGGGCAGAAGAAAGCCCGTCGGAACCGGCAAGTTCGAGACGATCAAGGTCGATTCCGTCATTGCGGCCATCGGCCAGACCATCGACTGGGGAACTCTTGATATCGGACAGGCAAAGCTCGGCAAAAAGAACTCCGTCGAGGTTGATGCCGTCACCTATCAGACCGCGCAGAGCGATATCTTTGCCGGCGGCGACGTGGTCACCGGACCGAAATTCGCGATAGACGCTATCGCTGCCGGACGCGAGGGCGCGATCAGCCTCCACCGCTTTGTTCAGCCCGGACAGAGCCTTACGCTTGCCCGTAATCCGCGCGATTTCCACGAGCTCGATAAGGACAACGTCGTCCTTGAGGCCGACTGCTTCGACGCTCCCGCCCGCCGCGAGGTGCGCCACGATCCCGAGAAGGCCAAGACCTTCAGCAACGACCGCCTGACCTTCACCGAGGAGGATGTCAAGGCCGAGGCGAGCCGCTGCCTGGGCTGCGGCGTGTCCGTCGTCGATCAGAACAAGTGCATCGGCTGCGGCCTGTGCACCACCAAGTGCGAGTTCGACGCAATCCACCTACGCCGCGATCACCCCGAGGCGACCCACATGGTCCGCTGCGAGGATAAGATGAAGTACATCCTGCCCTACATGGCAAAACGTGCCGCAAAGCTCAAGATAAAGGACATCAAAGAGAAATTTGCAAATCGGTGATTTTACGATAAGCAGAAAAAAGAGAGTGCAGATGCGGAATCTGCACTCTCTTTTTGTCGCTTGTGTTAAGTTTTGCTGTTCACTGTCAGCTGTTTACTTTATCGTCGCTCTTGCGTTGTCAAGGGTGATGACGATGCCGTTTTTGGCGGCGACCTCATTGACCTGCGCAACAAGCTTGGATGCGTATACGTTCAGAAACTTTACCGTCAGAGCCTCTTTCTGCTTAGGGCTCATTGCCGCGAGGATGCCCTTGACGATCTTCTTTGAAAATTCGGGCGATGCACCGACACACTTGCGGATGAGAGGGTTGACACCTTCACTCTCGGACAGGATCTTTATCAAATCGGGCAGGAAAGTGTCGAGCGTTTCGGTATAGTCAAATTCGCTGACCTGCATTGTTAATTCAATCATTGCAAACCTCCGATGGTGGACTTATTTATAACAGAAGCATTATACAAAAAAGCAAAGCAAATAGCAATGATAAATATTTTTTTGACTTTTAAAAGTTTTTGCGGCAAAAATATTGACAATTAGCAAAAATGTTGTTATTATCTTTAAGCTGAACATTCAATGGGAACGGCCGTGCGGGCGTAGTTCAATGGTAGAACACCAGCCTTCCAAGCTGGATACGTGGGTTCGATTCCCATCGCCCGCTCCATCGAAGCGGTAATATGCGCCAATAGCTCAGCAGGATAGAGCAACTGCCTTCTAAGCAGTAGGTCGGGGGTTCGAATCCCTCTTGGCGTGCCAAAATAAAAATATGGTGGGTATAGCTCAGTTGGTTAGAGCACCGGATTGTGGTTCCGGGTGTCGAGGGTTCGAGTCCCTTTACCCACCCCACAAGTCACAGAGGCCGGACAAAAGCCCGGTCTCTGTGTACAATAGAATAGATTTAGATGGTGGGATGTAGTGTAATGGTAACACCTCAGACTTTGACTCTGATATAGTGGGTTCGAGTCCCGCCATCCCAGCCACATCTGCCCCAGTAGCTCAGTAGGCAGAGCACCTGCCTTTTAAGCAGGGTGTCCGGGGTTCGAATCCCCGCTGGAGCACCAACGCAAAATGCGAAAAAACCTTGTAGTTTCAATGACTACAAGGTTTTTTCATATCAATGCAGTGTTACTCAAAAATACGCTTTGGAGCCCGATAAACGGGGCGAAAACCGGGGGCCCAAGGTGTTTTGGGGTTCCATTTCGGGCTCAAATTATGAGAAGTACGATACATCAAAGTGGTTTGCTTTTGCCATAAAACACATAGACAGGTCGTTTTTTGATTGACTACAATACACTGTGCTTGAAGGAATACTTCAAGCATTTTTGGCTTGTAGTTCGCAGGCAAAGTTATGTATAGTATTCACGATGTCTTTTATCTGCTGCAAGCTGTTTTCCACAAAATCTTTAGATATGTTATCTTTTTCTGCGGATTCATGGCTTCTGTCATCCTGATGAACTATTTTGTTTCTGCGAGCAAAAAGTGCTTGTATCATGTGCTTTCCGTTATTTGTGGCTTCTTGCTGCTTGCAGTTCGGAAAAAGAGTGCACATTACATCTTGAAAAGGAATGCCTATAAGATTCAACTGGTCATGCATTGCCTCAGCAGATAATAAAACTTTATTCGACAAGAAATTATTTACAAACCCGAAAAACCATTCTTTAGATTCAGGCGTGTTTAAGGCATCCTCGACCTGTAATATAGGGACTTTTAAGCTGGAATACTTTTGCGATCTATTCCAATTTCCCACAAACATTTCATACAAACAGTATTTACTGATCTCGTGAAGATAAAAATCGAGAATTCCTTCCGCAAATACAAATATTGATCTTAAAATGTTGTCGCCCTCAGATGTTTTTCCATTCTCAAGAAGACTATCGTATACAAGATATTGCTTTTCTATTGAGGTAAGGCTATCATCAAAATGAGCTTTTATTTCTGCAAGGTCGAACATTGTTGGCACAGAAATGGCATCCCTTGTGCCTTCGGACCGCGGTCTTAAATGTAAATCTTTTTTCACTTGATCACCTCGGACAGGCGCTCAAGAGTATCAGCAAAAGAGGTGTTTAACATGGGAATAGCACCGTATTTCCCCAAAATATACCCTTTTCCAAATTTTTCGCCTTTTCGCACATTCTTAATTTCGGCTAAAGAGTACAAATCAGTAGAGCGATCTTCTTTTCTGAGTTCGGTAAACCATATTTGGTCACGCCTAAAAATGCCTAAATCAAGTAAACTCGTATCGTGCGTTGTAAATATGATCTGAGAGTTGCTTTGTGTGAAAGCAGAAAAGAATTTTAGTATAGCCTGAAGTAGCGATTCGTGAAGACTTGTTTCAAGCTCGTCGCAAATAAGAACTTTCCCAGTGAACATTATATCTATAAATGGGCATAGAAAAGAAAACAGTTTTTTTATGCCAGCGGATTCTTCACTCATTAAGTCTGTTTCAAAAGAGCTATAAATGACTCTTGCTTGAATTGAGTCAACTTTTTCTTGTATGAGCCGCTTCTTGAACTCATCAGACAAAAAATCAGGGAGAACTGCTTCATCAACTGGGATGCTTTTTTCTTCTATTTCAACAATTACATCAGTAATATCTAATCCTATGGATTTCATAAGGGCTAAAACAGCGCTTTTCATAGGTTTATTGGATGCCATTTGATGTAAAGAGTAGTTCATCCAGCTCTGAGTTGATTCACCATATTCATAAATTACTAAGCTGTCTTTAAAAAACATGTAGGCCAAAGTAACTTCCTCAACGGTACTGAAGTTTGCCGCACAAGACAACAATAATCTATTTGGTTTTAGGATATCTTTGCAAGCCGTGAATTTATTGGTGAACTTTCTGCCAGTTAAAAACTTTTCACCGCTGCGCTCATAAATTTTCGTTTGGCGCCCATTTGGGAAATAATACAGGTATTCCTCTTTGACTAAATAATTGTTAAGAGTAAAACCAAAAGCAAATCGAAGATCATTAATAATGAACTGCATTTCATACTTGCTATCAGTTAATGCTGTCTCCAATTTGTGAGGCAACTGCCTGACACCGTCTCCAGGTTGATGCATGATTCCCCTGACGACAAAATTCTTTACAAACGAAATTGCATCAATAAAATTGCTTTTCCCAGTTCCGTTTGCTCCGTATATGACAGCTGATCTGAGAAGATTCATTTTGTGCCACTTAATGAACTCATTTTCTCGAGAAGATTCACTTCCAGCTAACATTGAGAAAACTATAGGCTGACGAATTGATTTGTGGTTAGAACATACAAACTCTAAAAGCACTTATAATCTCTCCTTCCTTGTCAATTATTATACCCATCATTTATTATAGTAACACAACTTTGCTCGTTCGCAAGTGAAATTTGCGAATTTTCTGCAAATTTAAAAAATAAATAGTTTGTTTTCATGCATCTTATATCACTTCTGAATAACTAAGGCCGAAAAAACAGCCCTCGGCGAATCTGCCGAGGGCTGTTTTCTTATATTCACTTGTTCCCCATATCATCGGTCTTGTCTTTGAGCTTTTTGATGCCGCTCGTCAACCAGTCGGGCACAGGTGCGCCCAATGCCTGCGCATTCTCGGCGATCGAGCCTATTTCCGTGAAGATATACCACATCGTCACCAGCGGACCGAACAGCGTTTCATAGTCTATCGGCAGTGCGATGCCGAGGCCGGTCATTCCTATTTTCAACGCAAGGTCGCACATGAATGCTGCAACGACGGCGACTATCTCGCCGACCTTGTGCCAGCGGCCTTCTCTCGAACGGGCGCTGTTCCAGTCTCCGGCCTTCTTCGCGGCGCACGAGCCCGTTGTCCAGTCGATGATGACAAGCGCGAGAAACAGCATTACCGCCCAGCCTGCCCAGCCTATCAAGCCGGTGATGACTGCCGCAACCGCAGTCGCGGCGCCCTTGATCTCTGTGATTTTATCCGGTGCGTTCATTTACTTGCCCTCCATAATGCGCTGACAGAAGATCATTACCCTGAGCATATCCTCCGTCAGGTCGATAACGCCGTTGCCCTTGCCCTTGATTATGCCGTCGGCCATAAGCTGCTTTACGGTGTCACGGTAAAAGCCCTCCGGCACGTCGTTGATGGTTTTCCAACGTATCATTTCTTCATCCTCGCTTTCTGCTGTATATTTCGGCCTGCCGAAGCCGTATACCGTGCTGCCGAGATACCGGGTAACGCGCTGTACGGCGTTGCCGTAGTTGCCCTCGATGGTAACGAATGTGTTGCCGCTTACGCTCTCGACAATTCCCGTGTGGCACGGGAGCCCGTCGCGGCTGTCGCGCTGAAAATACTGGTCGCCGACCTGCGGCTTGGTGAAAAGCCTCGCCTGTGCCGCGTAGTATTTCGCCCAGCTCACGCAGCTTGCGCCGTACTGCCCGGTGAGGCACAGCACGTCCTTTGCCTCGCTGCCCGCAATGCGCCAGAAGCACCACGCTACAAAGCTTGTGCACCATTCATAGCCGTTCTTCGGCGTGTTCCAGAACTTCGCCTTATCAAGCTCGGCCTGAAACATCGTGAAGTTGCCCCGCCCGGCGTTATCCTCAAAGCTGTATAAGTCCTTGTTCGACGCCTTTTCCTTATAGCCTATGTACTTTGCAGCTAACGTGAGCACCTGTTTCGGGGTAATGTTCATGGTTGAAAAATCACCGTCCTTTATTGTCTCGGTGGGCATTTTTTATTTTACCCATCTCGCGCCCTACGAGATGATCTTCAATTTGTGGCGGTTGTAAATCTTCAAGGATAGCTATTCTTTTTTGGGGCTTGTGCTGTCTATCTAAACTGAGCCGCCGCAGTTTTCTTTTTGCAAGCCGCCTATTTATAAGCCCCCGAACGGCAGGGGGCAGTATTGCAAACGGCATTAATGCCGGTCACAAGCTACGCATCGTCCGCAATTAAAGCTCCGAGAAATAATCGCCCTCGCCGATGGTATCGGGGTTGCCGCCCTGTATACACACATAGCGCGTTGTGCCGTCGGTGTAGTAATTATCACTCTGTGTAACCATATTTTTTGAGAACCTCCATGACCTCCGGGGTTAGAACCTTTTTGAGCTGACCGTATGGCAACTTCATAATCTCGGACACAATGATGTCAAGGTCATTGGCCTTCTCATCGGCGGCGTCAATTTCCATTTTGCGCTTGATAGCGGCGATTTCCCATTTACGCATTTTCCTTCACTCCCAAAATTTCCAGTGCGGTTTTCATGTCCTGCAAAATGCTTGAACTTTCATTGACCTCAAGCGTTCTACCGGTGATAAGCCAATCGTTAAGATTGCTTTCGATTTCCTCCTGCAAGCCGTCCTTTTCCTTGACGTGGATAACATATTCGTCGTATTCAAACAGCGGCGTGGGGTCTTCAACGTCTGTCGGTGTGATATCCTTTACGTTCTCATGCAGCCGGATTTCTGCATATCCCGGCATCGGCCAGTAGCTTTCTACCGTGGCCGCTGCCGGTGAATCGTTGCCTTGTACTCTCATGATGCTGCCTCCTGCGGAATGTAGATCATACGGAAACCACAGTCACTATGCTTGTTTCCTTGTGCGGATGTGCTTATAGTTGACATTGAAAATGTGCCAGCTTGATCAGCGTTTGCCGCTGAACCACCGTATATAAGCCCCACATCAAAACTTGCCCCATATTGTACCGCATCGCAAAAGAAGGTTGTTCCGCTGCCGGTGTCACCAGTGTATGGCAACAAAATATGAGTATTATTTGAATCAAGACACATCTTCGTAAAATATGTATAGCTTCCCCATTGGGGAGTTTTTTCACTAAGCTTTGTATAATTAGTCAGCACGTCGTCTTTGTCCCAATCTTCGCCATACTTTGAAGGATCGTTACATACAAACCAGCCCGTCGCATAGCCTGACGCATTGGTGTTTTTAGTACACCCATCGAGCCATTCGTCAACATTGCCCCACAGTCCTTCTATTCCTCGCCACACCACATCGGTTTTCCCATTCGTGCCAGCCGGTCGCCCCGTAAGGTGTGGAACATTGTCGCAAGTGCCTGTTTTTAAAGTTACTTGTGAAGTATTATCGCAATTTCCTCGTCCTATGGCAGTTTGAACGTTGTTCGTGGCAAATTCCACAAGCATCAGCATCTGAATTGCCGACAAAGTGGATATGTCCATGATGTTCCACCCAGTTCCCTTTGCTTGTACTGCTGGGCGCACGGTCTGTTTAGCTTCGTTTAGCAACGGTGCAACACCCGATATAGATTTCCGCCCAGTTGACCCTGTATATGCGCCGACATAAATGCGATCTTTCGGAACATTTGCATGATTAAACGCCGGGTGCAAAGCAAAGCCCTGATAACTTGAAATATCATTTGCAGCATCAGTCGCTATTTTTATGTATTCGACATTACCGCTTCGATAACGCCGATACCAAAAGCGCGGTATTTTAACCATAACGTCTCCGGTTGACAGTGTTTCGCGCACAATACTACTCCATGGATAGCAGCTATCAAAACTGCTTGAACCGGCTACAGTACCGACGGATGCTGTTGCAGTAAAACCAACCGCGTCATCTGTCCTTGCCCACTTGGGAGACGACTTTGTTATATCCCGGCTGATACCGAAAACCTTATATGACGTTCGGCTGACTTTCGTAACAGACCCGTCCTCCGACACATTCACAGTTGCTGTACTGGTCTGCCCGTTCTTCGAAATGCTTACTACCCATGCGCCAGCGCGTTTTACTTTAAAATTAACACTGCCCGAAGTATCAGGCGCAGTCAGCGTCGTGCTGCCGTTTGTGCAGGTGCATACCGCGCCGGAGTTGTACGTCACCTGTATAACAGCGGTAAAGGATGAACCGCCTCCGCATCGGTTTATTAAAGGCATTACAAATCCCTCCTGATTATTAATGTCACCGGAATATCCGTTGTTGGCTTATCGCCAAGCGCGACGAGCTGGATGCTCCCTGCCGCCTGTGTGCCGCCGACGATCATAGCGCCCGACAGCGCCTCCAGCTGCGCCTGTGTTATCCCGTTGTTTTCTCGCGGCAGAAGCTCGACCGCCGATGTAGCCGTAATGTTCGCGTTACTGACGGTGTATTTCTTTGCCGTACTCCAACTCGACGCATACAGCGTTAAATTCACTTTCGACGACCGCCCCGCGGAATATGCCTCCCACGTATACCCCGTAGCCGCCGCCGCTGTGCAGTGATAAACAAGCTTTGCCGTCGTGTCGATGTACTCCTGGCCGACAACACCGACGGTTGATGTCGTCGGCGGCGCGGTGCCGATGATGGGGGCAGGGATGTCCGCAACAGCAGCGGCGATAGCGGCCTGCATAGTCGCTGTGGTAACGACGGCGCTTGCATCGACCGTGACCGAGATACTGCCGGTGTTGGATATCATGATCAGGCCATAGAACGTATAAACGAAGTCCGGTGAATCGGATGCCGACGGAACGTCGATGCCTTCGGAATTCTGAAACAGTGCGAGCAGCTTGCCTTCGCCGCTGCCGACCTTTGCCCATATGCCGAACTGATTAAGGGTGTAGCCGGTTGACGGTGCGGTGATCTGAAGCTGGATTTTAAGGCCGGTGGCGCCGTCAGCCTTGCTGTGGCTTACGATGCTTGCGGCCTGCTTCTGCCCGGCAAGCGCGGTTTGAGCTATCATTGCGGCCTCGGCGACGGTGCCCGTGCCGGCGGCCGCAGAGTATATATTCAGGGTCGTACCCTCCGCCCATGCGGCGAGAAGCTCCGCGCCCTTGTTGGTGACAACACCTGTCCATTTTGCCATGTGTGTACCTCCGGATTAATTGTAGTTTTCGGCGGTGCAGCTATCGACCAGCTCACAGCCGATGAATGCGGCGGCGGTGAATGCGACAGCCTCGGCACCGGTTTCGTAGTATTCGATGGTGTCCAGTATCGAACGCTGATTTTTGTACTGGTTTACCCATGCCTGCACCTGCGCCTGCTTTGCATCGTCAACGGCATCGGCGGCAATATCTATCTGAACCTTGAAGTGATATTCGCTGCCGTTGTAGTCGTTCCATTCGGCGACGCGGCCTTTTGCGAACAGGATGCTTATAAGCTGCTCGAGCGCGGCCGGTGTGCCGAGGTGGGTGTAGAATGTCAGGGTGCTGGCAACAAGCTCACGCTTTGTCTCGACCGGCAAGGTTTCGTCATAGGCCGGGGTGCGCAGCTCGGCGGCGAGGGCATCCAGCACCGTGTCCGGCGCGGACGCAAGCGCCGCGTATGTGCGCGACTTATCTGCGTAGGAGCATAGCTGCCTGATCTGACGGCCTACGGCGTAGGCCAGCGCCTTGACCTCGGCTGTTTCCAAATGCCCGGGCAGTATGTCGGTCATAAGGCTGTCCTTCAGATCAATCATCTTCAAGACCTCCGTATGTGACCGATGCCGCGGCTGAAAGATTTGCGACGGATGTTGCTGCCACCTTGGTGTAGGCGGGTGCGGACACGACAACGCGCTTTGCACCGGCTGCAATGACCATCGCCGTCAGCTTCGACGGGTTTATATCGCGGCCTATGGTGCGCTGCCACGCCGTGTATTGCGATATGGACGTGTTTACGGCTGCTTGGATATTCTCGGCCTGCGCGCTGTCTTCTCGGCTTATGTAGTACGTCAGGTTTATGCTGTAGCTTACGTTTGCCGGCGCGGCGACAACGACCTTGTCGGTCAGCGGCCGGATGGTTTTTGAGGAAAGGTACGCAGTAAGCCCCTGTATCATCTCCGTGCCCGGCGCGGTGCCGTCGCTGTTAAGGAATACGATGTTTACAGTACCTGCATCGTGATTTGCGGACACGACAACGTCGCCCACGGCCGCGCTGTACCGCTTCGCGTGATAGATATACGCATCTGCCGCTCCGGCTGTGGAGTACGCACCGGGTGCGAGATAGATGCGCTCCTTCAGCGCGTCGTCGGTTTCAACTTCCGCTCCTCCTGCCGCGTCGGTCGTGTTCATGACCGATGCGACATATGGAACAGGGTCGACGATGGTCGTCAGTTCTCCGGCGGCTATCGCATTGGCGGCCGCTCCGGCTTCGGTGCACACCGCCGCAACGGTAACGGTCGTGGATCCGGCCGGGATCTCCGCATATTCGACAGTTTTGAAGTACAGCGTGCCGCCGGCCGCTGCGACGCGAGTACCCTGCGGTATGCTTATTGCGGACGCACGGGCGGCGGATGCAGTGAATTTCAGTGTTGTAGTCGCAGCCGTCGCCGGAGTGCGTTCTACGCCGCGCAGCAGTGCGAGGTTATCGAGAAAATCACCGTAGGCATATTTCAAAAGATTTTGCTTACCGGCGCGGTCAACGTACTGCATGGCCAAATAGATCTGAACGGCGGCCGCGTTAATGATCGCCCTGTGTACCGACGCTCGGCCGAGGGTGACCGGCCTGCCGTCGATGCGGGTCATATAGTCCTCGAAGTCGGCTATCATCTCGCGCTGGACATCGTCAACTGTCTTTCCGTCAATGAAAGATATGTCGGGGGTGTTTTTGATTGCAGATATTTCAGACACCTGTTATCACCACCTTACTTCTCATTTTTCCGTTGTTTCCTTTATCCCAGGAAACGCTTTTCACCCGCACTCCGGGGATGAATTTTGCGATTTTTTCGGACACTTCCGCCGTGTAAAGGCTTTTTGCCGTCTCTGGCGGCATGTCGATGAAGTCCATGCTAAGCCCGAGCTCGCGGTCAAGTGGTATAGTTCCTACACGCGTCGACAACAGCAGACAAATGCTGCGGTCTAAATCGGCAAGTTTGTCGTCCGAAAAAGTGTATTCGATTTGAAAATCGTAAAGGTCGTTCATGAATATTCACCTAAATTTAAAGTGACCGATGCCGCGGCCAGCTCGCCGCGGTTGTAGATGCGATCCCAGCTCTCGGACGCGCTTTCGATGTAAAAGCGGTTTCTGCCGATCATCTTGCCGCCGATTATCAGATACTCCGCGTCGCCGCTCTCGACCATCTCTTCGATAGTTTCGAGCATCGTGCGGGGCTTGACTCCGAGTGCTGCGGAAAGTCGGATGGTCAGACTTGCAGTTTGAGCAGCCGGGCCGAGGTATTCTGTCTTGGGCTTTGCCCCGAGTATCTCGTGCGCCGCCCAGCGACCGGCTACCTCGCGGCTGAGACTTTCAAATGTGAGCACCTGCTCGGCCGAGACTTCAAACACTATTTTTGTTCCCAATGTTCCAATCATAGCTGCTCCTTATTCGTTTGATGTCAGACTGCCGGTCACGGTGACATTGCCGTTAAGGACGATGCTGTCTGCGTGGATTTTTAAAACGCCGCCTTCATAGCGGATATAGGCTTTGCCGTTTTCGTGCGAAAGTTCCTTTCGGTAAATGCCTTCTCCGCTCTCGGGCGGCTTGTTTTTTTCGCTCCACGGGCGGCCGAGGACAACACCGGCTTCCGTGCCGTTGGAAAGATGCAGCACTATCACCTGATCGCCGACCTGGGGCATAAAATATTCATTTGACAGCAGGGGAATAAGGCCGGTGACGGCATTGTCCTTGTCGTGGTACACGACGCGGACGAGCCCGGATGCGTAATCAATGGCGGATATTTTCCCGATGCGGATGTTGTTATTCATGTTATTCCTCCGTCAGCGCGTTCGCTGCGTTGATGATCAGCCGGTCAAGCGCCGGCACCAGTGTGTATTTTGCTGCCCAATATGTTGGAGAATTTATAACGCCGTACTTTGTAAGCACATCCAGCGCCGCAGATACGGTGCTTATGCTGCTGCCGCCGCGGTTGACCTTAATGACCGTTGCCATATTGACTATAAGACCGTCAAGGTACTTGACCTGCTTGTACCGTGCCATCCAGTAAGACATGTCTGTGATAACCCCGACAGCGTACAGGCGGCCTATAGAATCCTTCATGACTTCGTCGGACATTGATTCGACTAGAGACATCTCCAAATCCATTGTGTAGCCGCTGCCGGATATGTTATGCGTAATGCTGTCGATATAGTATTTACCGGAGAGCCTGCCGATACCAACGACGGTAACGCATTGCGCTGATACAAGCTGCGCGTCGCCGATGATGCTTGCGCTCAGCTTCGTGCTGCCGTGGTTAGCCTTGTTTACTGCTGCGCGGATCTTCCGCTCCGCGTCGGCGCGGCTGTCGGCTTTGCCGGACTGCTTTAAAATACGCTTGCCGGTGCCGATCGAAACGGCGATGTCCGCCTCTGTGGATATATCGGTGTAGGTATACTCGCCGCCGGTATATGTTCCGGCCATGTCCTTGGACCATGACCACGAGATTAGCGACTCGGTACCTATTGTGCGGACGGGTGCTTTTCCTTTGTATGCCTCGCGGTCATATACGACGATCTTTTGCCTGTAGACCTTGACCTCGAGGCCGTACGTCTCGCATAGGCTTGAGAAAAAGTCACTGTCGGTCTGCTCCGATTGCTCGACGGACTTGATAATGAAATCCGCCCCGGACACGTCCCAGGCCAGCTTCAGACCCGCTCTCGCAGCAATCTCTGTGCCTATTTCCTTTATGGTGACGCCCTCCCAATTCTGGGTGCGCACCGTGGCCATAAAGCCGCCGTCGGCAGGTGTGGACACCGCGGATATCGTGCCTGTAACTGGCCAGCCGCCGAACTCGAATTTATCAAGCACGAAAAAGCCGCAGTCAAGCGGTATGCCGCCGGCATCATCGCCGCTGAGCGATATTTTTGCCGATAGCGTATCACCGCTTATAGGCATCCATGCAGTGATCCACTGCCGGGCGCGGTCGTGGATAGATATATCCAGGCTGTCGGCCGCGCCGCTGGCAGGGTCTGTGTATGTTATACCGGTGATGTATTCGTCCATCACCGTTTTAACGGCCGCACCGTTGTAGTAAAGGTCTACTTCTGCCTGGCGTGGCTTCATGGGCTTACCCTCCACGCCGGAACGGATATCGCCGTATAATCCTCCGGCAGCTCCGGAGTTTGCAGGGTGACACCGGCAGAGAATACGAAGTTGTCCAAAAGCGCAGGATTATTGGATATCAGCCAATCAATATACTTTTCGCTTCCGTAGATGGCATAGGATATCTGATCCCAGGTGTCGCCCTGCTTTGTAGTGTAGGTTGTGCTCATGCCTGCCCTCCTTACGCCGGGGAAAACTGCTTGCGGCGCTCTTCATCCTTCATGCGCCGATACAGGCGCTTGAATTCCGCAAAGCTTACGCGGCCGGCTTCCATGGCTTCCTCGCGCGACGGTGTACCGCCGTAGAAATTGAACACAGGGGAGAAGACGATGCTCTCGCCGCCTCCGGCAGAGCCGGGCTTCGGCTTCTTATCCCAATCATCCAGCAGCTGAGCAAGCTTTGACAGCGGCAGCACGGCCTCGGGCTCTCCGCCCTCGCCGACCATAGCCAGTGTCGGAGCTGTTGCAATGCCGCCTGTGGCAAGCATCGGTATCTGCGGAATGTTAAAGCCTAATGTCTTGCCGCCCACGCCGGGCACCCAGTCCGGAATGGATATCTTCATTTCGTTGATCTTCGACAAGACCATATTTATGACGGATATAACAGCGTTGATCGGTGCTTTTGCTATGTTGGCCAGTTCACCAAATACGTTGCCGAATATCGAGACGACATTTCCCCATGCAGCTGACCAATTTCCGCTGAAAACGTTATCGATAAATCCGATTATGTTAGAGAAAATGGCTTTTATGTTGCCCCAAACGTCCTGTACGCTTTTCCACAGGCCGGACAGGACCGCGCCGAGGGCCGGAAAACGCGAGGATATCGCTGCTATTGCCGTTGTGACGGCAGTGTTGATCTTCGTCCAAATTCCGCTGATCTTCGCGCCGAGCTGTGCGGCCTTTGCCTTGACGGTGTCCCAGTTTTTATACAGCCATACGCCTGCGGCGATAAGTGCTGTTATAGCCAAGATTGCAATGCCTATCGGACTTGTTACAAATGCAAGACCGGCGCGGAATGCTTTTGAAGCAACGGCAGCGGCCTTGCTCGCGGCGGCACTGGCTCTCATGGCAAACGTATGTGCCCTGGTTTGTGCCGTCAGGGCAACTGTTGATATTTTGGTTTTAAGCTGTGCTGCTCTCAAAAGCTTGACCGCGGCCGTTGCGCCCTTGTAGGCGGTCGATACGGCTTTGAAGGTCTTGCTTATCCCTACTACAGCAGTGATCCCTAATCCGATATTGATCAGTGCACTGCTGTGCTCAAGCATAAAGCCCAACAGCTTTGCAACCTTGGGGATAATAAACCCCAAGGTCTTTTCCGCTTTCGGCAGCGCATTTGCCGACAGATCATCCAGCGCGTCATTGACATAGGGGAGAATTTTGTTGCCTATTTGCACCTGCAGCACAGCCAGCTTGTTCTGCATCAATTGCAGCTTGTTTGCCGTTGTATCGGCGCGCACGGCGTATTCCGCTTCCATGGAGCCGCTGTATGCCGCAGCATCTCCGACCTTGGCAAATTGCTGCTGAAGATAGCCGAGATTCTTCAGAAGCGGAGCTATGGACGAAACGCTTTCCTTGCCGAAGTATTGGCTAAGCGCCGCAGTCTGCTCAGCTGCTGGCAGCTGCTTTATTGCTCCCAAAAGGTCGATTATCGCGCCCTTGGCATCCGTCTGCATGCGGTTTGCCATGTCGGATGCTGTGAAGCCCAACTGCTGCAAAACGGCGGCCTGCTTGGATGTGGCCGATGCGCCGGCGGTCATTGCGATCATCATGCTTTTTATACCGGTAGCGGATATCTCAGCAGTAACGCCGGGCATGGACGCGGCCAGCGCCGCGACTTCACCGGCCGACAGACCTGCAGTCTGACCCAATGCGCCGACGCGCGTGACGACCTCTGAGAGCTTCAGCGCATTTTCGGATGTGGTATTGCCCAAATAGTTGAGCTGGTCACCCAGCGCCGTGACCTGCGTTTGCGAAAGATTAAGGGCCGTGCGCCATGTCGCCATCCATTCACCGGCCTGCTCGGCCGTGGTATCGAACGCAACGCCCATTTTTGCAGCGGTTTCTGTGAACTTCGTAAGATCCTCCGACGCAATGCCTGCCTGTCCTGCTGAAGCCATTATCTGCCCCAGCGCATCCGCAGTCATGGGGATGTTTTTGGACATGTTCAGCAGCGCGTCGGACATTTCGTAGTAGCTTTTGGTGAATGCACCGTTTTGATCGCGCAGTCCGTCAACGACCTTCGCAACGTCGGCCATAGTGCTTTCAAACTCGATCGCCTTTTTTGCGGCATCAACAGTGATTGCGGTGATAGCGGCGCTCGTAGCTGTTGCCATAGCCTTTGCCGCTTTGCCGCTGACCTTTTGCACGCTTGCGCTCAGTGTGTTGACATCTTTCGCAGCGGCGAGGCAGCTTTTTTTAAGTGAGCTATCGACTTTGCCTGCAATCTTCAGTGCAAGCTCATATGTTTTGCTTTTACTTGCCATGCAGTTTTGTCGCCTCCTCCGCGTAGTAAACCAATTCGTCTATCGGTAAATGCATAAAATAATCAACGCCCGTGTGCAGCAGCGCCGACAGGCCGACACACGTTTTTCTTATTTCCGGTGGGGTTATTCGTCCCCACCGAGCAGAAAACCCGAAACAGCGTTCCTGACCTTGATCATTTCCCTTATGGGCAGGGCCTTGAAGAATTCGACCGGTAGGTGTGTAGAAACGCTGCTCAAAAAGCAGGCTATGTCCGGGGTCATGTCGGTCATGGGTGCTGTATTTCCCTGTGCGCGCACCGCGCGATCAGCGCGGCACAGATCCTCACCGTTGAGATCCTCGAGGCCGCGCAGATCGACCTCGGTGTAGGTCTTGTTTTCAAAAACGAAAGGCTTGCTGAATTTTACGACGAGGTCTCCTTCCTCGGCCTGCGGCATGTTTATGATTTCATCCATAGTTAGCACATCTCCTTAATTTCGGCCAGCATATCAATGCCGTTGACCTTGAAAACTTCGTTGAGCTTGTCCAGCTCGATAACGGGCTCCCCTTCAACCTCGATGAGGATGTACAGAACGGTAAGCGAGACCGATGTGTCCATAGGGTTACCGTTTTTGAATTTGCCGGCGGCAAGCTTCTTGCTTCGGCCGCGCACGACACAGCGGATGGGCTTGAATGCGATGTTGCCCTCACTGTCAGTAGACTGACAAGCGCCGCGGATCGTGAGGTGGACGGCCTTTGTCATGTCCATCATGGACATGGCCTCCTTATCCAGCAGCCTGAATGGTATCTCGATCTCCTGGTTGCCGAAGTAGCCGACAGTGGGGTCGTCGATCTCGCCGAGGATGCCCGCTCCGGTAATGGTTTCACTGGATGCCTCGAAGTCCGGCAGCGACATTTCATCGCCCATGCCCAGCAGGCGATTGCCTTCATTGTAGACGTTGTATTTGTTTATCTTGGTGGGTATGTTTTTCATCGCTTAACCTCCAATTACGCTTTCAAGGGCGCTCACGTCGTATTCGCGGATGTTCTCGATGGTTTCGGCCGGGATGTACGGGGCAAACAGGGTGTGCACCGTAAGCTGACCGGCGAGCAGCTGCTCAATGGAATTTTCGTCGGACCTGAATTCCATGTGATACGCTGCGCAGTAGTCTCTTGCGACATAGCCGTTGCCGATGATGTTCTGACTGTCAACTATTGACTGGATAAGGCGCTTTGACGCGGGCTTATCGACATACGATGTGTATTTATACACAAATTCGTTGCCGTCCCAGTCGAAGAAGCGGCGCACGGCGAACCATCTGTCTTTGGGGTCTGCGGTATCGGGATATGCGGCGGTATTGTTGCCCCAGCTGCGGAATCCGCCGGCATTGATGGCCGTTATAACACCGACAGCGTTTATGTAGTCGTCCGCCTGCTGCTGATCCAGCAGCACTTCCGTACCATCGGCAAGGACTGTCGCATCGATGGGCAGAGCCTTGTTCGACGGATTGCAGGGCACATCGCCGTTAAGTACGTCGTTGTACGCCATCATCGCGCCGAAGATCGCGGACATGTAGTATTTCTTCTTGCCGACCTGCGCCATCGGCCACAGCGCCGCCGCATGGGGCGATGTAACACCGAGGCTTTCCTTTGCGGTCTTTACGCCGGTGCACACGGTAGCGCCGGAGCTGCCGGAAGGAATGTCTATAAGGCAGACACAGTTGAATACGCCGTTTATGGCCTCAGTTTTTGCCTGAAGCGCGGCGGCGACAACTGCATTGTGTGACCAGCCCGGCGCAAGCAGCGTTCCGGGGATCTTGCCGAGCCTGGGGAATACCTGACGGATAGTTTCAAGGCCGGTTTCCTTGCCGGTCGATGTGTTCACTGCGCCGACGATGTCGGATGCCGTCACGCCGGAAGGCTTAAGGCTTTTGCCGCTGATGCTCAGGCTCGACGCGGCGGATGCGGTTTCGGATATAAGGGTGATAACGACGTTGCCGTCATCATCGTGCTCGGCTGAGTAGTCTGTGCCGCGCACGAGATCCGTCTGACCGCTTTTGACGCTGAGGGTATCAAGCAGAACATACTGCTTTTTATAAATGGCCGTCTTGTCGCTGACGGCGCAGCTTTCGGCACTGTTTTCGGTGACATGTGCTGTGTTCGACGGGTCAAGAACGTTTATCAGGATGATGGGCGCAACGTTGAAGATACCGAATGATGCCTGTATCGACTGACAAAGTGTGAATTTGTCGAAGTCGTCGGAATAGCCGAAGGCTTCAACAGCTTCCTTATAGCTGCCGCAAAGAATGGGCTTGTTCACTGCGGCAGCCGGGTCTTTTGCAAGGTGTATCGGCGCCGTACCGATTATGACCTGTATTGCCGCGCGGCCTTCCTGGGGCGTGGGCATGCTTGTCGGCTGCTCTACGTTGTACACGCCGTGTCTGTATGCCATATTTCTTCCTCCTTAAAATTTTGCCTGTACGATCCTGTACAGACGGTAAATGTGCCCGCTCTTGCTGTTGATCTGCTGCCTTACTTCGGGCAGCTTCTCAAGCGGGAATATCAGTTCTCCTATGACGGGTGCTTTTGCTACCGCGTCTTTTAACGCTGTAGGCAGCTCGCCCTTGTAGACTGTGTACTGTTTTGCTACGCCTGCTATCGTCGGTCCGCAGTAGATCACGACCGGGCACGGCGCAGCGTTTTTCTGTTTTGCCATTAGGTTTCAACTCCTTCGCGGTAAATGGCCGGGGCTGATACACTGAAGCCGACTGCCGCGTAATAATACGGGTGTGTGTCCTCATCGGATATCGCCCACCTGATCGGTGTTTCGACCTCAAAGCTTTTGCCGAAAACGCCGTTTGCACCATAGTGCAGCTTTATCATCTCGACGATGTTCAGCGCATCGGAATACCCCTGTCGGTTTGGGTCATGATCGCACACGCCGATCATCAGAACGACATTCGCCGTCTGCCGCTCATCGCGGTCGTTAAGCTCGCCGTCGGCCAGCTTGACCTGAATATAGGGCTCGGGCGGAACGTAGGCTTCCGGGTCTTCATCCTCGCCGACGCGAATGGGGATAAACTGCCGGTAGATGCGCAGAGAGCTTTCCTCGTTTATCGAACTGTGTAGCTTGAAGTCCTTGAAAAGCGCGGCGAGATCCCTGATAAGGGCATCCTGCAGTGTGTTCATGTCCATGTTTTTTCTCCTTTTGGCTATTCAAGCGCCTTCTCTATGCGCTTTTCGACTTCCTTCGCAAGCATATCGTAGACCAGCTCGGCAACCTCGGGCTTTCGAGCAACGCGGCCGAACATGTCCGCAGCTGTAGGTGAGACGAGCTCCACAATCGGATTTCGGCCTTTGGTCTTTCTTTGAAATATGCCTTGGTGGCCGCTCTCCATTGTTGCAACGAACGCTTTGCGGTTATCAACTTCGAGAGCCTTTAAAGGCGATTCCTTGAGAACCTTGGCACGTGCAGCGAGCCGGGCTGTGTTTTGCCTTGATGTGAATTCATAAAGCTTGTGCTTAGGGCCGCTGGCCAAAACCGTTGCCTCGAGCTTTGAGGTCTTAGCGGCAATGACCTTGCTTTCCCGGCTGAACGTGCCGCTCTTTTTCAGGGCATAGCGCTGCTTATTGTCTTTTATCAGCTGCTTGCGCGCCTGCCGTGCCGCAGCGGTAAGCGCTGTTTTCAAGATCCTTTTTGAAGCGATCTTTTCCGGCACATCTTTGAGCAGGGCTTCGATATAATCAAGCTCTGTAGCCGTATCTATGTACAGCATCGGCTGCTCTTTCATGATTTAATTGCCTCCACTTCGATGCCTAAAATACCGGCCTCGGATGTGCAGCTTTTAACGCGGAACGGCTTTCGGTCAAGGGTGACTATCATGCCGGGTGCCGGGCGCGGCCCGAAGTCTGCTTTCGCAACGTAGATAAACCGGCGCATCTTATGGATGCCGTCTATCTCTGTGCTCATAACCTTGGCTTTGTCGCGCTCGAGCAGCTCATTGTCGTCAATGACGGCCTTCATGGTTTTGCCGTTGAGCTCGTGGTCATCGGCAAATTCCAGCCCGTTTAAAAACACCGAGGATATATCCGCCCTGATTTGGTCCTTGAAGGAAGTGCCCATTATTGGGCACCTTCTTCATTTTCGGCCGGGACCTGAACGGCAACTGCCGTCAGACGGTCGATTATAAGCGCCTTAGCCGCTCCGCGGGGAAGCTCTACGCCCATGTCCTCAGCCAGCTTTTTGAGCTCGTCTTTCGACATGCCTTCCAGCTGCGCGGGGTCAAGGTGCGTGTCAGCAGCGGTTTCATCTGCAGATCTATCGGCCATCTCCTGGTCTGCACACTCGGGGGCCTTTTCGGTGTCAATGAGCTCTGCGCTTTCCGCTGCGAGCCACGCATTGACCATGCGCTCATCGTTTGCGGGAAGAGTGTCGCCTGCTTCATACATGCGGCTGCCGTACAAAATAGGGCGCTTTGCAATAAGTTTTTTCATTCTGCTCCTCCCATTAGCCGAGGAGCTTTACAAGGACGGTCGCATCGCCTGCTGCGGCTGCCGCGGCCGCGTAGCCGGCCGGGATATTATTGACTTTGGCGCTGCTCTCGCCGGTCGAAGCAACAGTGGTTATTTTCTTGTTTGCAACGTCGTAATACAGCGCTGCGCCCATAGTTACGGCACCGGATGCCTTGTCCATGTAAAACACGCCTTCGACGTACAAGGGGCCGGTCGCGCCCTTTGCAATATCGGCGCCGGCAACTCCGATGCGAGTTCCGAGGCTTACTACCTCGCCGTTTGCTACGGCGTTATCGCTGGGGGTGTA
This sequence comes from uncultured Oscillospiraceae bacterium, assembly GCA_934636655.1. Lineage (GTDB taxonomy): Bacteria > Bacillota > Clostridia > Oscillospirales > Oscillospiraceae > F23-B02. The sequence continues at coordinate 8,976 of CAKUAS010000010.1, read as the reverse complement.
GTCCAGCACTTCACCTGCCTGCCAGTATTTCGCGGTCATATTCGTTACCTCCTATTATTTCAGGTCAGGGCTACGCCGGGGTTCTTTGCAATGCCGCGGAAGTCAACTGCGGTAATGCCCCAATCAAGCCAAATGTCCCATACAAAGCCCAGCTGGCCGGGAACCTCGCTGCGGCGGATGGTCGGGGTCTCCTGACCGTTGAGGTAATCGACCTGCAGGGACTTTGCGTAATTCTTATTACCGACAGCAAACCAGGGGATCGCGCCGCCGGCCGCGAGAACGTTCAGTGCGCCTTCCTCGACAACCTTGAGCTTGTTGCGGTAGTTGTACAGTGCGTTTGCGGTGTGGCTGCCAATGCCGGTGACGTCGATCAGCGCGGTTTCAAGCAGCTGAGACATCTTGAAGCCGTAGCCTACGGGAACGATTAGATACTCGGGCTCTACCATGATGCTGTCGCCGAAGGGATCCTTCTGAGATAGAAGCTTGAGCATGATCGCCTGCAGGGTATCAACGGAGGGTGCTGCACCGGTGGCAATCAGGTTGTTATGCGCATTGTCAAACAGCGCCACGCCGTCGAACACGGCGGGGTTATCAACAAGGATCTTGTAGACCTGCTTATTGATAGTGCGCTTTGCGCTTGTGGCATACAGACCGGGGATCTCGGTTATAAAGCCGATATCGTCGTTGATGAACGCCTGACGCGACATCGAGAACTGGCGGCCGTAGGTGTCGATCTGACGCTGAGGCAGAAGCTCGGTCGACGGCTTGTCGGCCTTCAGCTCACCATTTTCGCCGACGCGGAGAAATTCGCCTGCGCCGCCGGCGAGGTAGCTGTGGTCTTTGGTGGGCTTGAAGTCGGAAACGCTGCCCTTGGTGGTCCAAAGCTGGAACGTGGTAGGAACGGTCTGATACAGCTGAACGATGTTTTTCCTGATAGCGTTATCAAGAATCGCAGGGAATGCCGCAGTGGGGTTAAAGAACTGGCGGCAAACGGTGTTGAAAAGATCGTCCTTGCTCATGCGCAGCAAGGAAGCGGTAGTGCCTACGCCGTCACGCGCAAGGCACTCGATAGCCATGTCGCGCAATGAGAAGCCGCGCATTTCTTCAGCGCCGCGTGCCGGATTCTGAACTTCGACCCCGGTACGCATAAGCATTGCGTCTGCCGCAGCCTGGCGGAAGTCGTCGCCCTCTGATCCCGTCATTCTGCCGCCGACGGGTGCGCCGTGCGCGATGAGATGATCGACTGCGGCCTGACGGACCGCGTTTATGTCGGAGCCGTTGCTGATGTACTCAGCCGGATCCATACCGGCCTGACGGCACAGAGCAGTGATATCGCTGACGCGCTGGCGCTCGGCGATAACTGCCTGACGCGCCGCTTCGTTGATATCGGGATTTTCGGGCACTTCGGGGAGATTGCCCTGCGCCTCTTCGATCTGACGCTGCAGATTATCGAATTCTGCGCTTTCCTCCGCCGACAGCGCACGGCCGGCGGCGCGAGCACCGTCGACGATAGCCTGCTGACGCTCGATCATTTCCTGAATGTTCATGTTAAAAACTCCTTATGTAAAAGATTTTTGTTGACAAGTATCTGCTTCTCGTAGATCGAAAGGTCTGCACCCTGCTCAGGATCATCCGCTCGACCTACGCCTACTGTCGCGTCGGCGGGAACAGAGACAATGGACACTTCCATCGGAGTCCACTTTCGGGCGACGCTGCAAGGGCCTGCGAAACGCCCGTCAGCGGATTTTTTGCCGGCGGCGACCTCTTCCCAGCTGTCCACGCTGTAGCGCACAGACGTTGTTTTAAGCGTGCCGGATTTGACTTTTCCGAAGATCTTTTCCGCGTCCTCATCCGTGTCGAATTCGACCTCCGCCATGCCGCGGCTATCCTCTATCCATGCGCGATTTACCCTGCCAATCACAATGTTCATGTTGTGGTTAAACAGCAGGACACCGACTTCGTTCAACCGGGTAAGATCTACCGCGGCGGGCGAATGGTCAAGGATCTCCGGACCAAACCAGCGCTGGTAAGGCTCCTCACTTGAAAAACTGATTATGCGACGGCGGCTGTCTTCCTGACCTCCGTCGCGCATGGACTCGATATGTCCCATGCTGCGCTGACCGTTATTCTTTTCCGTCGGCGCTTTGTTTGCCTGTGCCGGGGGCGTTCTGCTGCGCTGCAGTTCCGCTTCCATAAATAACACCTCCTAATTCGATTCCGACCGTTCTGCCGTATTCCAGCACCTCGGCCATTTCATTGATTGCTTCTTTCCAGTCCTTGCCCTGTTCGGCGCAGATATCCTGGAACGTTTTCTGCCCGGATTGCAATGCGGTTTTCCCGGCATTGCTTTCCTTTGCGGGATCGATCCATTTCTTCGGCGCTTTTGTCCAAGTGTGGGACAGGTATTCGGCTTTTTTATCCCAAAAGCCGGGCATTTCGATAAGCCCGGAGAGATAACAGGAAATTACGAACGTCTCATAAACTTCGGACATGAACTCCGTAAGCATTTCAACATCCTCGGCATATGTGCTCTCGTCCTCGATGGCATTCTGGCGCGCCGAGGAATATGTAGCGCTGGACATATCACGGCTGACGGCCTCATAGCTAAGGCCCTGCCCGGCGGCGATGAGCGCCTGCTGGGTTTTCAGAAAACCGGCGGCGTCGCTGCCGGAGTTTCCGGGATTGACGGTCTCAATACCGTCTCCTGCGCCGAGCGTCGATATCATGCCCGGCGTGAGCTTCTTGCCCTCGTAGTCGGTGCCGCCGTCGGGGGTTCTCGTTCCGCCGCGACCGAAGCCTCCGGACGGGACTGCACGCTTTATGAAAACTGCAAGGCATGCGGCGATGCGCTCCTTTACCGACACTGCGGTTATGAATTCGTTCGTGTCGCGCACGCGTGTAATGGTGGGGGCCAGATCGGACATTTCGCGCAGCTGGCTCGGCCGAGTTTTGGATTTGAAGAAATACACGTCCTTTGCATCAACGTACACAGGGTCGTTGAGCTGCCAGCCCTCAATGTCATACTGTCGGATCCAGTAGCCGACCGGCCGTCTCCACTTGTTGTATTCGATGCCGCCGACGACATGGTTTCCGCGGCTTTTCGGCGTGGTCACGTTTATATCCAGCTCGTCTACCTCGATTGCCTGAAGCTGAAACGGGATCATGCCCTGTTTCGTGTATCGGAACAGGAACAGTAGGCCGCCATCGACTTTTTTGCGGTCAATGGCCATGCGCAGGAGCTGATTAAAGCTCTGCTCGCCGGTCACGTCGCAGTTTCGCGCCTTGCACCACTGCCGCCATGCTTTTTCGATCTTTTCGTCAAGCTCGTCATTGCCGGTTTTGGCCTGAAGCGTATAGCCGCGGCCGACGACATTGCGCTTGTAAGCATGAAGTATCGACTGTGCTATATCGCTGTTGCGCTCGAGGTCGCGCGCTCGGGCGCGAATCACATCGCGGCTCGTGCGGTCGGTGATCTCGGCGCTTTCGTTGAATGTGCGCCAGCCGGCGTTTAACCGGCCAAAGCTCGCAGCGTCATAGCTGCGCATGTTCTCAAGCTGCTGCCGCCATGCCTCTCGTGCGCACGCGAGTCGCGGAGATATCGCGGCAACGATGTTATCAAAGATATTCATGCGATCACCGCCCATCGAAAAATGCAACGCAGGTCCTGTCCAGCAGGCAGTTGTCATGCCCGCTCGAAAGCTGGGCTTCAAGGTCATCCCTGATCGCTTTCAGCTGTGAAAGGTCGGCGCGTGTCAATGATCGGCTGCCGATTTTATACGACTGACCGCCAGACAAAACAGCGGCAATAGCGCTGTTGACCTGTTCAAGCATTTCGGCCGTTTTCTGAGTGTTTTCGTTCATGTGATCCTCCGTTATATCCATTCCTCGTTTTCGCTTATCCAGTTTTCTTCACTGGAGGTTGACGGCGGCGTGATCTGTTTCGGTTGGGCGGTGCCGCTCTCGTCCGGGTAGAGCGAGCGCACGCCCATTACGTCGGCAGCCGCCGCGGCATATACCTCGCAGTCGAGATAGTGGTTGTCCGCATGGGTCGTTTTCTTGACCCATCGCTCAACGTCTCAGCCGTTGGAGCGCATGGTAAGCTTGTGCTCGGCTGTGACCTGCTCGGCATACTCATCGTCGATGCCGTCAAACACCATCCATGAACCCTGACCGTTGGATTTGCGCATTCGGGCAGCTATCAGATCCTTGTATTTGCCGCCGTCAACAAGCACCAGCGTCATGCCGGTCGCCTTGCTGCCGGCTTTGTTGATTATCGAAAGACGGTAATGCGACGTCATTGTAGTGGTGCCTTTGCATGGCAGCATCCAGTCGGAGTTGTGGTAGTAGAATTCGTAAACCTCATCTGTGCGGTCGCCGCTGTCCATAAGCGTAAGATTGACCATTGCTGTATCGCCGCCGGGCAGCTTGAATTCCGTATTCATGATGGGCTCTATCTCTTCCATCGTCTGAACCTTGCCGCACGCGATAAGCTGGCTTGTCATGTAGTCGCCCCACGCACGAATGACCCAGTAAAGGCAGTCCTTCTGCACATCGATGCCGCCGGTTATCAGCTTTGTCCACGATGGCAGCTCCCATTCGGGTACATCAGTCTGCCGGTCCATGACCAGGCTCGGGCTTGTTCTTATCCTCAGCTCCTCCCAGGGCTCGACCAGCCAGGAGTTTTTGAAGTTGTGCATCAGATCAGGATCGCCCTTACTGCGCATAAATTCACGGGCTATATCAGAAAACCGCGTAAACGGGGAATAAAGCGTATTGAGCCAAAATGCTACGCTTCTCGGTGTGCTGCTTTTCTGCCTTACCGCTCTCCAGCGACCGTCACGCAGCATTTTTCCTTTGTCGTGGTCTGTGATGATGGCGCCACATTCCTGACAGACGTAAACGGTTCTCTCTGCTCGGTCTGTTTCCTCCGGAACGTCGAACTTGCTCGGCCATTTCAGGCAGCCGAACTTCAATTCGATGAATTTGCCGCAATGCGGGCAAGGAACGAAGTAATGCTTTTCGACGTCGGCTGCCTCTTTAGCCTTCCAAATGTGCCCCGTTTTCAGCGTTGGGGTGGAGGCCATGAATATCTTGCGATTGAAAAATGTCTTCGTTCGCTCTCTTGCGAGCGACACTGGATCGGCCTCTTTTTTCGATGCTCCCGGGAACTTATCGACCTCATCGAGAAACAGATTTTTGATCGGTTTGCTCGAAAGATCTGCCGGGCTATTTGCGCCGGTCAGATACAGCCACATGTCCCTGAATTTCAGGGAGAGCTTTTTGCTCTCGCTTTCACGGAATTTCTCCGCGGTGGACTGATTGCTTTTTATCATAGGGACCAGGCGAGTTTCGCTCGTCGCTTCCGCCAGGTCGTCAGAAGGATAAACCACCATGGTGGGGGCTGGGTCTTGGTCAATCAAGCAGCCGATCATGTTTTCCATTGCTGTTGTGCCGCCCACCTGAGTGGGCTTAACAAACACGATTTCTTCGATTATATCGTCGGTAAAGGCATCCATGATCTCTACCAAATACGGCGTGATATCGTTGTTCCATGGCCCCGGTATGGCTCCTCCGGACAAAGTGCGGTATTTTGCCGCCCACTCCGAAACAGTCAGCCGCTCGACCGGACACAGGACTTGAATCGCCTTGTATATCCACAGCGGCACGGTATACGGTTCCTGCTTATACTCTTTCACAGCCGTTCATCCTCCCGCTCAATGCTCGCGCCGTCGGTAAACGTGGCGAGCAGCTTTTCGAGCTCTTTCCGCATTGTCTTTTCCATGGCGCGGACGGCGACAGCATCGGCGCTGCCGGACAGTGAACCGGCCATGCGCGGCGGAATATTCAGCGCAAATTTTTTGAAGGTCGTCAAAAACTCCGTCATTTCCTCGGTCACCTGCTCGGCCGGAAGATATCTGCCTTCGGCTATCGCGGTTTTCAGGCGGTGCAGTTGCCCCTGGCTTTCCTTCAGCTCGACCTCGGCCTCAAGCTTTTTAAGCGTCAACTCGGTCGCTCGACTGTTTTCGCCAGTCTCGTGCGCTTTCTCTTCGACATAAGAAACATATCGCTGGATCGTTTCGCATGTGCGATACTTTCTTGTGCCGCCGCCCGGAGGGATCTCCGTTTCTAAAACGCCCTCCTGCGTCAGCTGCTGCACCCTGCGCACGGTCTTGCCGAGCAGCTGCGCAATGACCGAAGTGCTCGCCCACTCGGGGACAGTGCCTGAAAGCACGGCCGGCTTGTTTGATTTTTCTTTTTTTGCCACCGGCAGAGCCTCCTTTCTCGCGCTTGCCCGGTTTCGCTTCGTTCTTTGCTGGGCATTTCGCCTTTTCAGCAGGCTGCCGGAATGCGTTATACCCCTTCGGGGGTATAATTTTCGCGGACTTTTTCAAAGCCGTAACGTAACACGGCGCTTTTTTGTCTCGTTTTTGCGAAAAAATCCCGCGCCTTCTTTCGGATCCGCACCTGGGGCGCCCTCCGGGAGTACCTAAGCAGGGGGAGGGGAAAGCAAAGGACCGCCGGCCTTGCGGACGGGGGTCCTCGTTTGTGTTTCGGAGGTCAAACCCCTGTTTGCTTTCCTAATACCAGTGTAGCAAATAAAAAGTCCAGTGGAGTCCAGACTTTTGAAACATTGTTTTTCCTTTGTGTATCAATGCTTTCGGGGATTTTTGCGCGAGATTTTTTTGATTTTTTCATTCACGGACTTGTGGTTTAACAGGTCGTCGAGGGCCGATTCGTAGCAGTTGAACGCATTCGACCTGGACATATACAGGCTGTCCGCGATCTTTGTCCATGACATGCAATCGATGTGCCGCATTTCGATTACCGTGCGGCCGAGCGAGTTTGGCGGTAAGATATCGATTACGTCCATGATGTCAGATAGTATGCGGGTCAAGTGTTCTTGCTGCCGCTTAATACGCGCGTCAATGTCAGTAGCCGAAGCGAGCTTGACGCTAAGCTGACCACGACGGTCATCAAGAATGTCTTTTTGCCTCAGCGCTATGTGGTACTGCTGCAAATACGCCTTTAGGGCAGCGCGGTCATTTCTTCGTTGGGATGTGCTTGTGTTCACTTAACCTTCCCTGCCTTCCGACGCTTGGCCTTTTCGGGCAGCACAACGTGACCGCCTGCAATGCGCAGCGGGGTCTTAACTACTTCACGGCGATAAGCCGACATGAGGCCGTATTCATCGTCGTAGTTGAGAACATAGTCTTTCGTGACTGCGTCCTTCAACGGTGCGATCTCATCTTCGGCGGCCGGCTCGGGCTCGGTGTATATCGGCTTAGCCAATCCACGGGAAGAATGCCAATGCTTTTTGTGGGGGCGACTATCGCCGTTTGCGTAGATGTATCGGGCGAGAGCTGTATGATCTGCGCGGCTATCCAGTATTTCATAGCTGATCTGATCCTGCGGCCACAGCGCCGCGAGGTCATCATAAGCAAGGCGATTCATGAGAATGTGGATATGCAGACGTGTAGGTTTGCCCGTGCGTGCGTCAACGTCCGATACCGTGTAGATGTACTTGGGGTTATAGCCGTGTTTTGCTTTAAAACGAGCGCGGAGCTTTTTAATGATCTTCTCGGCGATTTTCTCGGCTTCATCCCTGGACGACGGAAGACGGATATCGTCGAATTTGAGACTTGTCCACATATCGCCGGTGCCGAAGTTACAGTTTATCGTCCTGGCAAGACTGCGCTGCTGTGCTATCTCGTTTGCTTTGATCTTTTTCTCAGTGGATTTTCCGGCGATACGCTTGCGGCGAGGTTTCTGATATCGCGCATTGATGTCGATCCTGCTTATCACAGTCTCGACGGTGCGCCCTGATACGATGTAGTATTTCACTTTAGTCCTCATTTCTTGTTCTCCGGCGTAATGTTAGACATCTAAAGGTCTCAAAAGAAACGCGTGCGCGCGTTTATATATAATGTAGAAACACACATGCGTGCGTTTTCTGTGTGGGATATGTAAATTCGCCTCTCAAAACGCTGCCGGAGGGTGCGGTGGTTAAGGTAATAGGAAGCAAAATATATGGGAAGGAAGAGAGGCAATGATCAAGAGAGGTGATTTTCCCTCCGGCAGCGCCCGCCTGTGTGTATTTTGTGTGCCCTGCCGCTCGGCGGAAAGCGGCAGAGTGGGATATATGGCCTTTCGGCTCAGATATGTGCAGTAAACCTCTGCGCATATCTCAACCGGCAAGCTAAGCATTACGCTTAGCTTGCTTTTTTCTTTTTGGCGAGAGTCTTTTTGCGCTTGGCGTTTGCTATCATGTGTCCCGCGGCCTCGCGGCTGACACCCTGCATGGCAAGCTTCCTTTCTATCGTGCCGCCGAAGCAGGCCGAGGTGTACTCCCCGTACGACATGCCCAGCGTCTTGGCCTCCAGCGCTACCTCGGAAAGCTCCTTGCCGCCGAGATCGAACAGCAGCCCCGTGCGGCGCGGGCGTGTATAGTGACGCTTTACCTCCTCTGCCTGCGGCTTCTTGTTCGGCGTGTATCTGTACCGTCCGGCGGCATTGGCCGCCTCCATTCTCTCCCTGGCGCGCTTCTTCGCGCATGCCGGGCAGTATTTGCGGTTGCGCCCTCCCGGAGTCAGGCCGCCGCAGGCCTCGCAGCGGATCATCGGCGCGTCAAGTGGAGTCGCGGCTCTTTGACGCTCTTCCCGCTTTTTTCGTGCGGTCTCGCGCTTATACTCGCGCTCCCGCTCGGCGCGGCAGCGCGGGCAGTATATCTGCCGCGAAGAATTTCTGACCGCGGGCTTGCCGCAGTAAAGGCAGTTGAAATATTCAGGCATTTTTCCTGACCTTTCCCGGCCAGAAGCTGCTGCACCAGCCGTTTGCCCTGCAATTCTCGCCGCGCATGCAGCATACGTCGCAGCACCAGTCGTAATAGGTGTTCTCGCTCCGGCGGCATATCTCGCGTATAGCGCATTGAAAGCGGGCTATGATCCGCTGGCTCTCGGCGCGCTCGGCGGCGAGCAT
>CAKUAS010000009.1 GCA_934636655.1 uncultured Oscillospiraceae bacterium | reverse complement strand
TCCAAACCGACAACAACACGATCTAAGAACGCTTGTAGGATTTCGACTTTCCGGAGCAACTGCGGATTATCGGTTCTACCCAGCTCATCCTTAATGTGTTTAATATCGTAATCCTTCTGCTTGGGATCGTCGAAATGGATGTTGCGGATCAGGTTCATGATGTATGCGACATTGATCCTGTCACTCTCCATCAATTCGATGCAGAAGTCAACGTCGTTCAGAACGGAGACAACCTCGCGGTCTGTTTTTTGCCTTGAGTAGAGCATGAGGTATTTGCTCTTGTAGTCCTGGTATTCCTGCTCGGACATGATAAGAGCATCTTGATCGAAGCTGAACTCAATAAAGGTCTGCAATGATTGGAGATACTTTGTCAGCTCACGGAAGGTCACGACGAACTTCTTTTGATCGTCCTCGTTCTGCATCGTGTCAACGGACTCAGGGAACAGCGCGATTTCCTTGAGCTTCATCACCATTTCGTTGAACTTCTCCACGAAGTATTGATACCCCGGAACAACAATGCCGGAAGTATCTTGACTCTTAGAGAAGAGTGTCAGCGCGTCATCGGTGCGTTTTTTGAGGTTGCGGTAGCAAATGATAATGCCAAAGGGCTTTGTTTCCTTCTCAACGCGGTTTGTCCGGGAATAGGCTTGCAGCAAATCATGATACTTCAAGTCCTTGTCCACATAAAGGACAGAGAGCTGCTTGCTGTCAAATCCGGTCAGGAACATATTCACGACGATAAGAATATCAAGCGACTTTGTTTTCTTTCCCTTTACTCGGTCAGAGATGTCCTTGTGATAAGCCGAGAACGTATCTGTGGAGAAATTGGTCCCGTACATTTCGTTATAGTCCTTGATGATCCGTTCCAACGAATCCCGGCTATGCTCGTCCTTGCCCTCAGCATCCTCATTCTGCCCGTAGGAGAAGATGCCGCTGATATTCAGGTCATGCTTGATCTTCTTGAAAATGTCGTAGTACTTAACAAGGGCATCAATAGAGGACACGGCAAAAATAGCCGTATACTGTCCATTTCGGGTTTTCGCCTTGTGGTTCTGGATGATGTGATTGGCGATCAGAGACATTCGCTCATCGGACATATAGAGTTCGCCTATATCAATCGCGTCCGCGAGTGTCGGGTCATCCCAGTCAAAATCACCCTCCATTGTTTTTATGTATTCGATGTGGAATCCCAGAACATTATTATCAAAGATGGCGTCTTTAATCAGATAATTGTGAAGGCACTCACCAAAGAGCATTTCCGTTGTTTGCGTGATTTTACCCTCAGTTTTACCGTTGACTTCAAAGCGAGGTGTCCCCGTGAAGCCGAAAAACTGTGCCTTTCTGAAATGCCGCACAATATCCTTGTGCATATCCCCGAACTGGCTGCGGTGGCATTCGTCGATGATAAAGACAACCTTCTCGTCTTTGTATGCGTCCATTACTTTCTCGTACTGAGGGCGCTTTACAGCGTTTGCCATCTTCTGCATCGTGGTGACGATAAGCTGCCGGTTCTTATCCTTCATCTGGCGGACAAGGACATCGGTGCGATCTGTCACATCAACAGAGCCAGCCTCAAACTTGTTAAACTCTTCGGTTGTCTGAGAATCCAAGTCTTTTCGGTCAACAAGGAAAATGACTTTCTTGATGTTCGGATTTGCTGCAAGGATTTGCGCCGTCTTAAAGGATGTCAACGTCTTGCCCGCGCCGGTTGTGTGCCAGATATACGCATTCCGGTTTGTAAGCGTTGCCTGACGGATCAGCGCTTCTACGGCATAAACCTGATAGGGACGCATGACCATCAAAATCTTATCGGTATCATTTAGGATGGTGTAGCGTGTCAGCATTTTGATGATGTGATCCCTTGCAAGGAAAGAAATCGAAAAGTCCTTCAAATTGGTGATGCGGACGTTATTAAAATCAGTCCAGAAGAACGCAAGACTATACATCAAGTCTCTGTCGGAATTGGCAAAATACTTTGTGTCAACACCATTGGAGACAATGAAGAGCTGAATGAAATGATACAGCCCGTTGTAGGAGTGCTTCTTATAACGCATGACCTGATTGACTGCCTCGCGGATGTCAATGCCACGGCGCTTTAATTCTACTTGGATCAGGGGCAAGCCGTTTACGAGAATCGTAACGTCGTAACGATTGACGTACTTTCCAACCACGGTTGTTTGATGAGTGACTTGGAAAATGTTCTTCGTGTGGTCCTGATCAAAGAAGGACAGATATACCTTTGTACCATCTTCACGCTCAAGGACAAACTTATCCCTCAAGATTTTTGCGCTCTGGAAAACAGACTTTCCGAGCATGAGGTTGAAGATACGCTCCCACTCTTTATCAGTGATAGGCGTATCCAGCTTTGGCGCATTGAAGGCTTCAAACTGAACCTTGAAGTTCTCCACCAGCGCGTCATAATCAGGAATTGCGACTGTGGTATATTCCTGCTTGTTCAGTTGCTCTATAAACTGCTGCTCAAGAGCCGCTTCGCTTTGGTATGCCATATCTTCATCTCCAATACTTGAGGATTATTTGACTATCTACTATTTATTTACATAGCTGCACACATGCCTTGCAGATAATTTCCGTCATAAGAGCGCGGTGCGATATTGAAAAATCATAATCTGATGCAGTCTTGAAGTAAACGCAAAATCAATCAAGATCCTCCGCAAAAAAGTCGCTGTCAATTCTTTTGATTTCGTATGTAGCTTCCGTAGACACGCCCAAATTATATTCGATCATCAATTTTGCCAGCGCAGTGCCATCAACAAGCACAACCTTTGTGGTGTGTTGCTTCTCTGCATATTGCCGTGCTTCTTTCGTAAACTTAGCAGTCGTAATGAACAATCCTTTGGAAGCACCTTGTCCAGCCAGCGCACCAACGAATTTCTGAATCTCAGGTCTGCCAACGGTTTTGTCACAATCCCAACGCTTCGCCTGAATATAAATCAAGCTAAAGCCAAGTTTGTCTTCACGGATGATGCCATCAATGCCTTCATCACCGGTTTGCCCGATGACTGTGCCGGGATTGTCCACCGAGCCACCATATCCCATTTGCATCAACAGCTTGACGACCAGATGTTCAAAGAAAGCGGGCGGCTGCTTCATTATTTCACTCAGGAGATCATCTGCCAGGGTGGTATTGATCTGCTGAAAGGCTTCATCCAAAATATCCTGCGGTGTTTTACCGGACACCTTTTCCGTTGGTGTCGGAAGCGCTGTTTCTTCATTATTGTTCGGAGAAATAAACTTTCGAAATGACTCAAAGCGCTGGAGATAAAGGTTATCGATTTGAGGAGGATTTTCATTGAGGACTTGTCTGCCTACTGGCGTAATCACATAAATACCTCGTGACGGACTTTGCACAAGGCCTGCCTTTTTCAGATATGTCCTTGTCCAGCCAATACGGTTATCAAAAAGCTGCTGCTTTCCGCTTGGCAGCATCTCAGCCCGTTCTTTTTCGGAAACCGAGAAAACCCCTGCAACCGTATCTTTTACCTCTCTTGATCTGTGCAGTTGGCCATCTGCCAAGCAATCAAGGAAGGCACGGTACATCTCATCATATTTGGGAATTGGCATCTAACACCCTCCTTATGCTTTCAGCTTATAGGTTCTGTTTCGATTTCCACCTTCGGCTACGACAATTTCCTCCGCGGTCAGTTCAGAGAGGAGTTTCTTGGCTCGTGTACTCTTGACTCCAAGAAGCGCTGCAATATCAGTACTTTTGGCCGAAATATGATCCGTAAGGTATGAGATGATTTCTTCCTTCTGCCGTGCGGATTTTATCGCCGCTTTTTTATCGTCACTTTTTATCGCCGCTTTTTTATCGTCACCCTTGGAGAACAAGAGCGTTAATGTTGTCCTCTCCGGCTCGAGTTGCTCTGTAATCTCCGGAGTTGTCCAATTCTGCTCACGCCAGACGCGGAAGATATTCGGAATGCCGCTACCAGCGCGCTCACCAATATCAATCAGGTTGAACATCTTCAGCATCGTTCCGTTCCGCGGATCAGAAACACCGCCGCTCTTTGCGGCATCAATTTCGATGCGGAAGCTGCCTGGGTTGGACATCGTAATGCTATTACGCTTTTTGATGATGACCAGCCCCTGTCTGCCGTAATAATCGGCATTCACCAGACAGTTGGCCAATGCTTCCCGGAGTGCCTGATGCACAGGGGTATCATCCACTCTGGTGCCGCCATCCATTTTAAACGGCACCTTAATGTCCTGAATCAGCTTGTTATAGACGCGGAAATAGAAGTCGTACACATTGCCGCTCCAGTCGCCGGAGGAAGATATGATACGGTCAGTCCAACGGGTATCAGCGTCATACTGTTCCTGATAGTCCAGAAAGTAAGTGTTAAATTCCCGCACAATATCGTATTCGTTGCCGAACATGAGAAGTCCTGCGGAGGTGGGATGCTTTTTCCCATCAGAGCCGATACCGACAGCACCCAGCTTCAGGAGGAAATCTTCATCCTCCAAGGCTTCCCACACATGGCCGGGGCGGGAGAGGCGCATTCTCTGGCGATAACTGCGGATGCTCTCCTTGTTGAACACAGTCATATCCATTTCATTCAGGATGAGCATGTCCTGGGTTTTCACGGAGGCATCCCGCACCATGGCCTGATATTCTTCCTTGGTGCAGCGGTAGTCACCTTCACCGTTGCGGCGGTAGGTGCAGAGCGGATTCCCATCCACATAAACCGGCTTATAAGAGCGCTCTGCACGAGGAACATTGATGACCACAATGCGGTCGCCATCCACCTCCTGGACAAATACATCTTTGGAGGACAGGACATTCACACTGGTCTTGTTGGGGTTATTGACGATATCCCAAAACTCCTTCATGAGCCTGTCCGGATCGGGCAGATCTACCGTGTGCAGGGATTTATCCGCCCATTCTTCCACTCCCAATAGGATAATTCCTCCATGGGTATTGGCGAAGGCAGAATAGGTTTCCCAAATGCTCTTGGGCAGCCCGCCAAGGGCTTTCTTGGCTTCAATGCGGTTGTTCTCCCGATATTGCTCGATTTTGGAAAAGTCAATCATGATTTTCCTCCTTTACGAGCTCGATGATATCGCAGAAATCGCAGTCCAGAACCTCGCAAATCTTCGTTAAGATTTCCGTACTGACATGCTGGTTTTTCCCCAGTTTGGCAAGGGCGGTAGTAGACATACCGGTAGCCAGACGCAGATCCTTCTTTTTCATGTTTTTATCAATCAGGAGTTTCCAGAGCTTATTATAACAAATCGTCATCGTAACACCTCGTGTCAGAGTATACACTAATACACGTTAATTTTAACACAACAGCTTCAATTTGTCTATTGAAAATCCGGTTTTCAGATTTGAATTATTATTTTTAGATTGGAGATTTTAAATTATACAGCAATGCAAAACCATGTACGAACCCCAATTATGTATCCAGGCTAATTCTTTGTCTATTGCGGTGTATCTGCAGAAAAAAGCATCCCGGCTCTTTTTGCAAGGATGCTTTCCGTTTGATAATTTGGTTTTAGATAGCTGTTCCTTATATCTTCTTGGCTAAATGACTTCTTTGTTGAGGTCGCATCTTTACTCGATGCACGCAGTATGTTCCGCTTCCCGACTTTGTCTATTGCTCACTTCGCTGCGCGTACAGGTCGGTGCAAAGTACCACTGACAGTTTGTTCTATATCGTTTTAACAGCATTCTCTACCGCCGTTGTATCTCTTCGCTCTTTCCCGTTATGACGCGCCAGTTCTTCGCGGTTTTTTGTAGTCACCTGGTGTTCAACGTTCGCCCTATTTTTTCATGCAATCTCTTGGCGTTTTGGCTTTTCACGAATACCGGATGATTTTCTTTAATGTACTGTAGATAACCTCCTGCTACCCTTGAAAATTAAAATCGAACCTGATAGAATTATAAAGAAATCTGTGCTATGGTGGTTATTTAAATGAAGAAAATTGTGATAGAAAACACCAAGGGAATCCGCAGGTTAGAGTTTGTGTTTCCAGAAACTCCCGGTGTGTATTTGTTGGCCGGAGCAAACGGCGCAGGAAAAACCACATTGCTTATTTGCATGGAACGAATTTGTAATTCTTTGGCATTTGCTCGTGGATTTTCGTCATCTCGTTCTTGGAATGCCGTAGATCAATTCGAAAATGCATCTATCCTATATGAGACACCTAATACGCGGGTCCTCTTTCGCAAGAAAACGGCGAAGTGGGCACCTACCCCTCGTACTGGTAGTAGTGCACTATTGCAATCCTTTGGATATTCTGATGTCATCTTTGTACGGGCCGATTCAAAACGAATTGACATTAGCCAGGATGATTTGAGAGCTGGCAATTTTGTGGCTGCGGATGCGGAGATAAAAAGTACACTAAACAGCTTGTTGGAAACGCAGAAATATTCAAGACTCATGCGTTTGCGTAACGCAAATGGTCGAGGGCGGCAGGCATCGTATTATTACACAATCAAAGAAGCAAATGGGAAATACTACTCTGAAAAGAGATTTAGTACTGGGGAACTTGCACTGCTTCGATTAGTCGAGCAGCTGAAGAATGTCCACGATAATTCTCTTGTTCTCTTAGACGAAGCTGAAATGGCACTGCACCCCCGCATACAGGTTAATCTAATCAAACACTTGATTGAAAAAGCGCAAGAAAAAAATATAACTATTTTCGTATCGACACACTCGCCAGCCATCATCAAATCTATGGACAAAAATCATATCATCATGTTGAATGATTGTGGTAATGGTAATATTGAAGTAATTTCCCCATGCTATCCAGCTAAAGCAATCGGTTGTGTTGATTTTGAGTCATCAAATATTTTTGACTATGTGTTCTTCGTTGAAGATGACATGGCCAGGACAATTTTGAAGCATCTGTTAAATCGATATATATCTATCGTTCCTACACATGAAACTGCATTAACCAGTATCATACCTGTGGGGGGATTTGAGCAGACAGCAGCAATGGCGATACAAACAAATCATCAGTTGTTTTCGCAATCAGAGGTATATGCTATCGTCGATGAAGATGCTTTTGAAGATTTAGACAGTAAGCCAAAGTTTCGAGAACTATATGAGCATCATCGAGACATGATTCACGGATTTGGATTTACTCCCGAAGTTTGGCTTGTTGAAAAATTGGAGCACCCGTCAGAAAGCCTAAAGCGTTCTATACAAGAGCGATTTCACGCCGAGATTATCCAAATTTTACAATCTGATGAGTATCAGGGTTGTGGACCAGCTGCACCACGAAAGTTAGCTAAAAAGCAGTGGGGTGTGATTGTTGAAAAACTTTGTGCAACATCTGGCGATCAGAATGTTCTGGTCATCGACAACCTTATCAACATAGTCGTTCATGATATTAATGATTCTGATGTTCGAGCTGTCTTAGGTCCAATTCTCAGAAGATAATTGTTAGGAAACGTGTCCTAACTTGGACGCATTTCCTTATCTTTCACCGGGCGTCGTCATTAGGCGGTACACCCCCGTGTCCTTATGCTTCCCTTAAAATACCCCTCAAATTGCGGGAATGTAATAGCTATTGGAGGGAAACTAATTTTAACCCGAAATAGCATTTCTGAACAGCGAATTTTATCTTCAGAGAGCAAAGGCGTGCGGGTATTTCTTTGTCTATAGCGCCGCAACCATTGAGCTGCCACCATCGCAGAAACAACTTGCATAACATCCTGCTCAGAGTTACAATGCAGACGCTCTGAAGCGCAAAACGCTTCCCGTCCGGCACCGGTGAACATTCACCGAAAACCGGGCGGGAAGCGTTTTTGACCACATAGATTACCACAAACGGCTCTGGAGTACCCGGAAACAGTGGAGATAAGAGCGTCAAAGAGTAAGTGAAACAAATTAAAAAGCGCCGAAAACCGCTATAAACGAGTGGAAAAAGTATTCCCGATAAGTTTGGGAGCAGGATGCCGCAGGTTCGAATCCTGTCACTCGGACCACCTGTCTTTGAAAAACCGCCTTTTGGGGCGGTTTTTCTGCGTTATAAGTTTGTTTTTTGGAGCATGCTTGACCACATTTTATTGTGGTCAGAGAGGTAAAAAGGCGGCGTAGGTCGTGGCAAGAACGAGTGCCAAAAACGCAGAATCCCTAACACATCCCTAACGGGTGCAACTTAGTTATTTTCGCCGCAGATACGCCGGAAACTTGAATTTTCCGGCATTATCCACTATAATAAATGTCACAGGCTTAAGATGAACAGTGGGGTTTATTTGAAATGCAGAAAGGGGTGATGATATGTGCTTTTTCAGCTTATGGAAGCGGGCCAGTAACACAAACAACAATACCGAGATAAGCGATAGTGCGACAGACAGTACTAAATCCGCCAACGGTAATAAAGAGATGTTGATATCAGTGCTTCCAGGACAAGCACATATTAACCCCAAAGGAGAATCTATTATGAGTAATCCCTTGATCAGCCTTACCGAGACTGAATTGCGTGATTTGAGCAGACATCACATCGATACATTTGAAAACTGGTCGCGTCGGCTTATTGATGAAATCTTCAAAAATCACTATGGTAACGATTATTTTAACTTTATGATTAAGGCTGATCAGCCGCTTGTCCGAAGCGAAATCAAGAAGAGAATCGAGCAGCGGATGAAGGACCATCCCGGAAGATTCCCGCGAAAAATCGATGCAATCCTTATGGAAGATATCGAGTATTTCCTTTGCCGCGATGATTTGTATGATTGTCACTTTAAGGCTATCCTGGAACCTTTTTATTCTGGTGTGGCTGAAGTCCGAAGGGTATTAGAGAGGCTCATTCCAATACGAAACAAATTATCACATGGAAATACAATATCCATTCACGAAGCAGAGCAGTGTATTTGCTATACGGGTGATTTTGTTGCGGCTTTCAAACAGTATTATTCAACCATTGGTAAAGAGCGAGATTATAATGTTCCCGTCTTTTTGCGCATTAAAGACAGTTTAGGTAATGATATTGTCCGTGAGGATACAAGGTATGCATGGGAATTGCATTTTTATGGACATTTGGCTCCCAAAATTCAGTTGAGATCGGGTGATCAGTATAAACTGTGGGTCGAAGTTGACAGTAGCTTTGACAGTTCATTCTACGAAATCAGATGGATAGTAAAACAGGATTACACTACTCTGATTAAAAAAGGTACCGGTAATGTAATCGATTTCACTCTGACAAATAAAAATGTTTCTTATGCGCCGGAAATTCACATTGAACTTACAACCAAAAGAGACTGGCACCGTTTTCACGAAGTCGATGATTCTATTAAGTTGAATTATGAGAGAGTTTTGCCTCCTATTGAAGATACATATTAATACTCCAAAGAAATCGCAGGGCTTCCAGGTTGTTTTACTGGAAGCCCTGATTTTCATCCCACCTTCTCGAACGGTATTACCTTGCACTGGCCCTGCTCCGGCGGGTCGGGAGGTTCCGGGGTGTTGGCTGCCGTGACCGATTCCATAAAGCCGCCGATTTTCTCCGCGCGCCACGCTGCATATCGTCGGTGATGTGCGTATAGGTGTCCATTGTCGCGGGGAAGTAGATTTCTTTTGAACCCAACAGTATCACCGCTATAATTACGCCTAACCTTTGCGTAGCAGAGAATATACTCGTGCGATGACGAAAAATTGATTGCAGAGTTTTTTCGAGTATGTACTTTTTCCCATGCAATTTGTGCTATAAAATTACGTGCCCCAAACACTTCGTCACAGCATTTTTTGAGGTTTTCCTGCTCATTGTCATCAATGCTCAAACAGCTGAGCATCCTTGACCTCGGTGTCGTACAAAGTGCGGTTCAGATTATGCAGCAGGTAGTAGTCGAAGTATTCAACGCCGCACTTATTGAGCTGTTCCTCGAATATGGTGTCGACCTTGTCTGCCGACGGCATGAGGAAGGTCGGGGACTTCGATGCAAGCAAGAACGAACTTCTGTCGTGACGCTTAACGAGAGCTTCGCGTATCGCGGTCTCTGATGCGCCGTTGTGATAGACGTACGATGTGTCAAAATAGGTAAAGCCGCGATCGAGGAAGGTGTCGACCATCTCGCACAGCGCGTCGATGTCGATATCCTCCGGCTTGCCGTTCCTGACAGGCAGACGCATAAGACCAAATCCAAGTTTTTTCATTGTATTCCGTCCTTTCGTTTTGAATATAAATTTATGATATCACATTTTCGGCCGCGTAATCAATGACATGGATGTTAATCTTGCAATTGCTATATTCATAGTATAAAATATAAAGCAGATATCAAATAGATACTAATGGAGGACGTAATGGAAAACGGGGTAAAAACACAGCTTCCGGCCTGTCCGGTGGAGACTACGCTGCTGCTCATAGGCGATAAATGGAAAGTGCTGATCCTGCGCGATCTCATGGACGGAACAAAGCGTTTTGGGGAACTCAAAAAGTCTATAGGCACGGTCACACAAAAGGTGCTGACCGCGCAGCTGCGCGATATGGAGGCCAGAGGACTTCTGACGCGCAAAGTGTATGCCGAAGTGCCGCCGCGCGTGGAATACACACTTACCGACATAGGCTACAGTCTCAAACCGATCCTTGATTCCATGGTCGCTTGGGGCACGGAGTATCAGAAGGCCAACGGCGCTGCTGCCGCAGACCAAAAGGAGAAACAGTGATGGTTCGTGAAATTTGCAGAGACGAGACGTTCCTCGCGCAGCAGGCGGAGCCTGCCACACCGGAAGATATCGATGTTGCGAGGGATCTGCTCGATACGTTGGAAGCCCACAAAGACGGCTGCGTCGGAATGGCGGCGAACATGATCGGAGTGAATAAGCGCATAATCGCTTTTGAAAACGACGGCAAGTATACAGTTATGTTTAACCCCGTCATCGTGAAGAAGGCTGACCCGTACGAGGCCGAAGAGGGCTGCCTGTCCCTTGTCGGAACGCGCAGGGTCAAGCGCTGGCGTTCGGTCCGCGTGCAGTGGCAAAACGAAAAGTTCCAGACGCGCATCAAGACCTTCACATGCTTCACGGCCGAGATCATTCAGCACGAGATCGACCACTGCGACGGTATTGTTATTTAGAGGCGCTTTTACATTGTACGGATACATATATTGCGGTAGCCCGGTATCGAAGGTGCAGAGGAAACCACGGCGTTTCGCGTACCGCGAGATTGTGCTGTATAAGTGCCAAAAAACTTGCCTGCACTCTTGCCTTCCCCTCAAGGGGAAGGTGTCGCGCTTGCGCGACGGATGAGGTGTTTTTTTCAGTGGCGCATTATAATTGTACCTATACATTTCTTGCTGTATCCCGATCGGTAACTGCGCAGGAAACCATAAAAAACGGGCGAGCAATGCTCGCCCCTACGATATAGATTTCAGTCCGGACAAAGTTTTCAGAAACTAAACAGGCAAAACCGGTTTTGTCGGTAACTTCAGCACATGACGACTACAAATTCTGCACAGCACTTGCGGGAAGCGGCGGTTTTACGGTTTCCTCAGCAGTCTCGACACCGGGATCACGCAATAAGCGTATCCGTAGGTGCGTCAATGCGCCTCTAAAAAACTGTTGACAAGAGGATATCGTTGCGCTATAATGCTAACGAACGTTAGTTAGTGAGGCGAGACATGAAACAGGAAGATACAAAACAGAAGATACTCGAAAAAGCGCTGGAGCTTTTTTCGGATTACGGCTACGATTCTGTCAGCATGGGGCAGATCGCGCAGGCTGTGGGGATAAAGGCCCCGTCGCTGTACAATCACTATCCCGGCAAGCAGGCCATTTTTGATGCGATCGTGGAGGCCACGGCTGCGCAGTACGAGGAGGATACGGGGCGTATCTCTGTCCACGTCCAAAACGCGGCGCAGGATGTTCCCGAGTTTTCGCGGATAACGGAGGACTATCTGTTTGACAAGGTGCGGCAGATATTTACCTACAGTCTGCACAACAAAACGATAAGCAGCTTTCGGCGTATGATGACTATTGAGCAGTTTCGCTCGACAGAGCTTGCAAAGCTCTATTCGCGGCGCTATGTCGACAGACTCATTGAATACCACGCCTCGCTGTTTCGAAGCCTGATCGCCTCGGGCGAGATCCGTGATGAGGATCCCGAAACGCTTTCGCTCATGTATGTTGCGCCGATCATCACGCTCATCGGAATCTGCGACCGCGAGCCCGAGCGCGAGGACGAGTGTCTGCAAAAGCTCCGTGAGCATGTCGTGCTGTTTTTTCGTACCGTTAATGTAAAGGCAGGAGGTGCTTGATGGAGGAGCGTTGGGTGCTGTGTCCTCTGTGCGGCGGAAAAACGCGGCTTCGGCTGCTGCAAAGCACGGTGCTGCAAAACTTCCCGCTGTACTGCCCGAAGTGCCGCCGCGAGAGCATAATAGACGCACAAAACTACAAAATATCATATCAGCCGGACGCAAAGACGCAGTGCTGAGCTATGTAAACCGTAGCTCAACCCTGCGTCTTTTTTTAATAGCGCATTGAGAATGTACCGATACGTTTGTTGCCGGTGCCCGGTATCGAGACTGCGGCGGAAACCGTGGCGTTTCGTGTGCCGCAAGCGCGGTGCAAATTGCCGGTGCCCGGTATCGAGGCTGCCGGCAAAAACGTAATGTTTCGCTTTTCGCAAGTGTGCTGCAAAATTGCGGCTTACGATCATCACATTAAAGGGGTGAATAAAATGAAAAAACCACTTATTCAAAAGCTCGGCTTGCTTGGACTTGTAAGTTTTTTGTCGTACACGGCGGCGGTGGTGTTCTCGCCGCTCGCGTATCCGGGTTATGACTGGATGGCGCAGGCCGTGAGCGATCTGAGCGCTGCCGACGCGCCGTCGCTCGGCCTTTGGAACAGTCTCAGCAGCTTATATAACGTCTGCGAGGTGCTGTGCGCAACGATGGTGTGCGTCGGCATTCAGGGGAAGAAGACAAAGCTGCTGCGTGCGGGGATCTGCATTTTTGCAGTAATGGAGTGGGTCTCCGCCGTGGGCTATCGCGCGTTTCCGCTCAGCAGCAGCGGTTATGCCGGAGCGTTTCAGGACAGGATGCATCTTGTCGTCACGGCGCTGGTCGTCATATTGTCGATAGCATCTCTCGTTACGATCATCGTTGCCGGTGCGAGGGATAAGGAAAACCGTTCCTACGGCGTGTGCGCCGCCGTTGCCCTCACAATGATGCTCGTGGGTGCCGTTGGGATGAACGCGGTCCCGGCGGAATACTTCGGCATCGTCGAGCGCTTCAGCGTCTTTGCCGCGACGGGCTTTAACGCTGCGCTCGGAATACACTTGTATCTGGCCAAATAATTTGCCGATTCTTTGCCTTCGGGAGTTAAAATTAACATCCGTTGCCTGTCGGCAGATAGTATTAATGATTAATGTTATGACCGGCAGCTTCGATACCGGGCTGCCGCAGCAAATATATTCGCAGGCGTGTCAAAGCGCCTCTAAAGAAAGGACAAATTTTATTATGGATGCAATAGTTTATACATCGGAAACCGGCAGCTCGAAAAGCTATGCCGAAATGTTGGCGCGCTCCACCGGCCTGCCGGTATTTTCACTCGGCGAGGCGAAGGGCAAGCTCTCCAACGGCGCAAAGATCATCTATCTCGGCTGGATCATGGCGAGCAGCGTCAAGGGCTATTCGGATGCTGCCCGGCGCTTTGATGTCAAGGCCGTGTGCGCCGTCGGCATGGGTCAGACCGGCACTCAGCTCAAGGAGGTCAGGGTAAAGAATAAGATCCCCGCAAAAACTCCGCTGTTCACCTTGCAGGGCAATTTCGATGTTAAAAAGCTGCACGGCGTTCACCGTGCGATGATGGAGGTCATGGTCAAGACCGTCGGCAAAGCTCTTGCCGATAAGCCCGACCGCACACCGGAGGAGGACGATATGCTCAACATGATGCTCACCGGCAGCCCGCGCGTCAAGGCCGAAAACCTGAAAGATGTTCTCACATGGTACGAAGGCGAAAAAGCATGAAGCGCCGCGTACTCATAATTTTAACGGTGCTGGCGCTCGTTTGCGGTCTCGGCGGCTGCAAAACGGCGAAAGAGCCGGCGCAGACGCAGGCCGTACGCGAGCTTGAGTGCACGCATCCGGAGGCACTTTCGGGCATATGCGCGGTAACGGGCGCTGAAGCGGCCGTGTGCTGGACGGACTCGCAGTCGGTCACGACCGTGCAGCTTGTCGATACCGAGTCTGACAGCGTCGAAAAGGAGATAAGCCTCGACGGCGAGTGGGTCATAAAGCCGCAGAGCTTTTGCGACAAGCGCATAGCATTGTGTGATCGAGAGAACAATGCGTGGCGCTTTTTAACAAGCGGCCTTGCCGACATCTCGACCGTGCAGACGGAAAACTCCGACGGATATTTTTCGTATGACGCTAAGAGCTATTATTTTCTGCGTGACGACGTTCTGTACCGTCAGGAGCTCGAAAGCGGGGAAGTGAGCCGCGTTGAGCTAGACTACGATCTGCGGTTTCTCGACATTATCGCCTTTGACAGTGCCGGAAGCCGGATGATATTGCAGTTTTACCTCTCGCCTTACAGCAGTGAGTGCGGCACGGCGATGCTCGACCCCGTGACGGGCAAATTCACTATGCTCTGCACCGAGCGCTATCAGGCAAAGTTTCAGGGCGATAGAATATGCCTTATGTTATTTGATGAAAACGCCATGGGCTACAGCGTCCTCAGCGGCGTGGCCGGGAATAACTTCAGTTTTGTCGACGCGGGCATTTTTCTCGATGGCAGCAGCGAAATTTACGGCATTGCCGACGCACCCTATCTGGTTGGAACACGCAGCGAGATAACGACGCTCTACAGCGTGGCCGAAAATATGCAGGCCTGCCGCCTGTCCGACTGCGGTATCCCGGGCGAAATGTATCAGGTATGCTCCCTGCCGGAGGAGAATGTGCTCCTCGGCGCGGTGTTTGCGGGCGGTGTGTACAGCCTTTATGTCATCGAACCGGCGACACTCGAATTTGAGCCCATAGCAGATGTTGCGTCAGTAGCTTCGCCTTTAACGGTGAGTGAAGCTGTCGAGCAAAGCTACCTTGGCAAAACCTTGGGCGGCGAGGTCGCGCAGACGCTTTCTCAGGCACGGCAGCGCGCCGATGAGCTCGAGAAAAAATACGGCGTACGGATACTGCTGTCGTCTCAATGTGCCGAAGTGGCGTCTCAGTGCGAGTTTAAGATAACGCTCACCGATACAATGGATGCTGCCGAGGAACTTGGCAGCATAAGCGCCTCTCTCGACTGCCTTGACCGTGTTCTGGCACTGTATCCGGAGGGCTTTTTTGCGCAGATGAAGAACTCCTCGGGCGATGGCGGAATAAGATTTCTTCTCGTCGAGGCGATAGACAGCGGCTACGGCACCGTCGGCTGCACCTATGAGCGCTTCCGGTGGCAGAATGTCGCGCTGGATATCCGCAACGCCTACAGTATGGACAGTATCGTCTGCCACGAGCTTTGGCACGCGACGGAAAACTGCATTCTTTCGCGAGATTACTCCGCATTCACCGTCGAGGACTGGGCGCGGTATGATCCGCAGGGCTTTTCGTACTATGAGGATTATTCGGAAAACGACCCCGACGGGCGGCGCTGGACCTATTACAGCGGCGGCGACGAGGGCGTGTATTTTGTCGACGGCTATTCACGCGTGAATGCCAAGGAGGATAGGGCAAGGATAATGGAATATTTCATGACGCGCGATGACGATGCACGCGAGCTCATAAAATCTCCGGCAATTGAGAAAAAGCTCCGCCACATGAGCGAGGCCATCCGCAAAAATTTCGACACGAGCGGCTGGGAAAACGTCCGTTGGGAAAGGCTTTTATGAAAGAGGGAAAAATAAATGAAGCTTTATTTCGGAAACACCGTGACCACGGTCACGACGATAATGATACTTGCCCTTATGGGTTTTATAGGTTACAGCGTTTTTAACCGCGCGAGCATCCAGTACTGGGGACGCAGGAGCGTGTTTCTGCTCATCTACGGCCTTGCGGTGTGCTGCTTTGCCGCCGCGCGCGACGGGCTGGATAAAACCGTGCAGCACGCCATAGACGGGAGCTGCGCGCCGGGTATATTTTCTCTTGTGAGCATCCCGACCATCGTCGGCTGTGTGGGAGCGGCGCTCATCATCATAGCCGCAATCGCAACACCCATCGCAAAGACCCAGCACGCGCGCGAAATTTGGTTCTATATTATGTCCGGCGGCGCTATGGCTAAGATACTTACCATGGAGATCGCAAGAATAGTAAGCTGACGAGAGTCGAACACCTACCGGTTTTGGCAGGCTGATTTTCACTCATGCCGCTGCTTGAAAAGGCGGAGCGCTTTGTCGGCGAGATGCCGCTGTTTTAAGAGGGGACTATTGTGCTCGATCCTACGAAATTTGAATATCTTTTTGAATATTACATATTTAACTTTGCGCTTCTGAGTCTTGTATGCTCCGAACTTTTCATTTTCGCTTACACGGCGAAAAATTCGGATAGGGGAAGAGCTGCCGACAAAGGCACAAAGTGGCTGCTGTATTTAAATTTTGCATTCTGCGTGTTTATAAGCTTTTTCGCCGTGAGTCATTCCGTGCCGGAGAGCATACGGAGCCTTGCGTTCCCTAATAGAGCGGCGGAGGTCGGCATCGTGTTCATATTTTCGGGTGTCATTCTGCGCCTTTCGGCGGTCATGACGCTGAAAAAAGCCTTTACGCTGAATGTTCAGACGAAAAACGAGCAGCGGCTCGTGACTACCGGGCTTTACGCGAAGCTGCGCCATCCGGCATATTCGGGCAGTATCCTGAGCCTGCTGGGCACGGCGCTGGCGCTAAGGAGCGTTATTGCCGTCTGCCTTGTGCTTATATGCTGCTTTATTTGCTACAGCGTGCGTATCCGTGTAGAGGAAAGGGCGCTGCTGGGCTGCTTCGGTGAGGAGTACGAGAAATATAAGCGCGGCACATACAAGCTGCTGCCGCATGTTTTATGAATTGAGGTGAAACAATGAAAAGTGACGTATACCCCCGCACCGGCGACAGGCAGACGGTGTATCTGAAAAACGTAATCACCGGCCCGAACATCGAGGTCGGCGACTATACCATGTATAACGACTTTGTGCGCGACCCGCGCGATTTTGAAAAGAATAACGTTCTCTATCACTATCCCGTAAACGGCGATAAGCTCAGGATCGGCAGCTTCTGCTCCATTGCCTGCGGAGCAAAATTCCTCTTCACCGGCGCAAACCACACACTTGGCAGTCTGTCGACCTACCCGTTCCCGATTTTCTTTGAGGAGTGGGGGCTCGACGTCAAAAATATTCGCCAGGCGTGGGACAACAGGGGCGATATCGTTATCGGAAACGACGTGTGGATAGGCTACGAGGCCGTTATTTTGTCGGGCGTTACCATAGGTGACGGCGCGGTTATCGGTGCCCGTGCCGTAGTGACGAAGGACGTACCGCCATATACGATCGTCGGCGGAGTTCCGGCAAAGCCCATACGGCGCCGCTTTGACGATGAGACTGCGGAAAAGCTCCGCCGGATAAGCTGGTGGGACTGGGACGAGGAAAAAATAAAACGCAGCATTGCCGACATTCAGTCGGGCAATCTGGAAGCGCTGTTGGAGGAAAACTATTATGATTAAAAGAGCGCTGGTCGTTATCGACCTGCAAAACGATATCACAAAAAACTACAGGGAAATAATCGGACGCGTAAACGATGCGGTGGATTGGGCAGTCTCGCAGAACATGACCGTTATATACATAAAAAACCACAATCTCTCCGCCGGGACGAGAACCTTTAAGCCTGGTACGCACGGCGCTGAGCTTGTTCCCGAGCTGAAGGTAGTCTCGGACAATATTTTCATTAAAACAAAGAGCAATGCTCTGACGAGCGAGGAGTTCGCGGCCTTTATCCGTGAAAACGACTTAAATCAGTTCTACCTTGCCGGAGCGGATGCCACGGCCTGCGTGAAATCCACAAGCTACAACATGAAAAAGGAAGGCTTCACCGTCTGCGTACTGTCCGACTGTATTACAAGCTACAACAAAAATAAAATTCCCGAAATGCTCGAGTACTATGAGAGCAAGGGCTGCACGGTCAGCACGTTGGAGGA
Source organism: uncultured Oscillospiraceae bacterium (assembly GCA_934636655.1). Lineage (GTDB taxonomy): Bacteria > Bacillota > Clostridia > Oscillospirales > Oscillospiraceae > F23-B02. The sequence goes on along the minus strand of CAKUAS010000009.1, from coordinate 87,510 downwards.
GCTTCTGTGAAGCCGACCGTTATAGACCCCCAAAAAACGAGCCGTGCCGCAGCATTTGAGCTGTGGATGGACGCGCCGAACCCTATGGTGACGTTTTTCAAGACGCTGGATGTAACACCGCTTGTTCGTCTTGCCCGCAGGAAAGGCTATAAGTTCAATATGCTGCTGTGCCTGTGCATCGGCAGAGCGGCGAGCGAGGTCAAGGAATTTTATATGCTCCCCGTGGGGCGCGAGCTTTGGCAATATGACAGCATTGCCGTAAACACTATTGTCAAAAACAAAAACGGTGAGGTCAGCTCCTGCGACGTGCCGTTTTCCGCCGACCTTGAGCAGTTTAACGAGGCCTATCTGCGCCTTACGCGCAGTGCCGCGGAGTCGTGCGAAAACCATGATCTGACGGACAGCATGGTCATCGGGACCTCCGCTATTGTGGATACCGAGATAGACGGCGCCGTCGGCATGTACAGCGGCATTTTCAACAATCCGTTTATCATCTGGGGCAAATATCATAAGGGGCTTTTCAAAACGACGCTCAAGCTGTCGTTCCAATTTCACCACACCCAGATGGACGGCGCACACGACGGGCGCTTTTTAAAGCTTTTGCAGGAAAATATTTATAATGAGAGATAAGGGAAAAAACAATAACAGCTTCAAATCCGAGGACTTGGCTGTCGAGTGAATTTCGGCTCAAAACAGCAAGGAACGTCGAGAAAAAATCCGGCGTGCGCGGTAGAATGTGCGCTGTAAGGAGCTGAAAAACGTGAAAGAACAGATACTCGCCGTCCAGCGAATGCAGGACTACATAGAAAGAAACAAAACAGAGGAGATCAGCCTGTCTGATCTCGCACGGGCATCGCTGTTTTCACCGTGGTATGCTTATCGACTGTTCCGAGACTACATAGGTCTTACACCGACCGAGTATATCCGTAAATACCGGCTGACACAGGCCGCAAAACAGCTTCGCAGCGGAGACGTAAAGGTCATTGATGCGGCGTTTGCCGCTGGATTTAATAACGTGGACACCTTTACGCGGGCATTTTACCGGGAGTTCGGGCTGAATCCGAGCGACTATATGAAAAATCCCGTTCCTGTCCCGTTCTTCATTCCTTACGGTGCAAAATATCGTGAACTGAGAAAGGAGAACATCGACGTGTCCAACATTCAACCGATTTTCATACAGGTCGTCCGCAAGCCGGAGCGTCTGTGCATCATCAAACGCGGCAAGTCCGCAGAAGACTATTTCCCCTACTGCGAGGAAGTAAGCTGCGATGTATGGGGCATACTCATGAGCATGAAATCACTCTGCGGAGAGCCTGTTTCTATGTGGCTGCCTGAAAAGTACAAAAAGCCAAACACCTCTACCTATGTGCAGGGCGTGGAGGTCGAAACCGACTATATGGGGATGATCCCGGAGGGCTTCGACACCATTCATCTGCCGGAGGCGGAATACCTGATGTTTCAAGGTCAGCCATTCCGTGAGGAGGACTACTGCGAAGCGATCCGAACCGTGCAGACGGCGATGGACAGCTATGATCCGTCAGTCATCGGGTATCACTGGGATGATGAGAATCCGCGCATCCAGCTTGAACCCCGTGGTCAGCGCGGCTATATCGAGCTGCGGGCAGTCAGGAGGGTTCAGAAATGAGCGAAGCGATTTTTGTTGAAGGACTGACGAAAACCTATCACGGCAAAACAGTGGTAGATCATCTGAATCTCTCTGTGAAGAGCGGCACGGTATTCGGGCTGCTCGGCGCAAATGGTGCAGGAAAAAGCACCACGATCGAATGTATGCTCGGCACAAAGCAGGCCGAAAGCGGAACGATCCGCCTGCTGGGACAAGACCCGAAGAAGTGCCGCCGCACACTTTTCCAGCGTGTCGGCGTACAGTTTCAGGAGGGCGACTATCAGAAAGAGATCAAGGTTTCCGAGCTTTGTGAGGAAACCGCAAGCCTTTACCGCAGCCCTGCCGATTGGCGCAATCTGTGTGAGCAGTTCGGTATTGGGGATAAGGCAAACACACCGGTCAAAGGTCTGTCGGGCGGCGAACGTCAGCGGCTTTTTATCGTACTGGCGCTGATCCCACAGCCGGAGCTGGTGTTTCTCGATGAGTTGACCACCGGGCTTGATGCAAAGGCACGGCACAGCGTGTGGAAAACACTGGGACACTTAAAGCGGCAGGGACTTACGATTTTCCTGACGTCTCACTTTATGGATGAAGTGGAAGCGCTGTGTGATGAGATCTGCATTTTGAAAAAGGGTACGCCCGTTTTCCGCGGAACCGTGGAGCAGGCAAAGCAGCAATGTGGCTGCGAACGCTTTGAGGACGCTTATTTGCAGCTTTCGGATGAGGAGGTGGACGCATGAAACGCTTTTTTACTTTTCTGAAAACGGAGTTGAAGCTCAGCGTGCGGGATATGAATATGGTGATTTTCGCCGTCATTATGCCGCTTGTGATCTTTATCATCCTCGGCATCATTTACGGAACAAAGCCTGCCTATGACGGTGCAGACTATATGTTCTTGGAGCAGTCTTTCGGCGCGGTCAGCGCGGTTGCAATTTGCGCGAGTGGACTCATGGGCCTGCCATTGGCCGTATCCGGTCTGCGGGAGATGAAGATTCTCAAACGGCTGCGTGTTACGCCGGTCAGCCCGGTATTCGTTCTTGGTGTTGAGCTGGCGATGTATGCCGTCTACTGTGCCGTGTCTCTTGCGACGCTGTCGGCTGCGGCGCTTTTGTGGGGCGTGCGGCTGCACGGTTCGCTTCTGGCTTTTCTCGGAAGTTGGCTGCTTACCATGCTTTCCACACAATCCATCGGTATGCTTGTAGGCGGCGTGGCGAAGGACACCAAGCAGGCAAGCGTCATTGCTTCGATCCTCTATTTCCCCATGCTGATCTTTTCCGGCACAACGCTGCCGATTGAGGTCATGCCAACGGCCATGCAGAAGATCGTCAGCTTTTTCCCGCTGACACAAGGACTTACGATGATGAAGAATACATTCTTAGGCATCAGCGCAGGGAGCGTCTTGCTGCCGATATGTGTAATGCTCGGAGTCACCGCACTTTGCACTGTTCTCGCTGTTCGTTTTTTCCGATGGGAATAAAGAGCGCTCGACTATAAAAGAGAACAAAGGAGATACTTGCTTTTTTATGGAATTTGTTCTTGAAACAGACGGGCTCACGAAGCGCTACCGCGATTTCACGGCGCTGTTCACGCTCACCGCCATGTATGACGGTATTATCCTGCTCGCAGTGACAGGCTGCGGAATGATATTTTTCAGAAAAAAAGATTTAAGATAAGTACAAGGAGATAAGAATATGAAGCATAGAATCTTTGCAGCCGTGCTTGCCGCGGCAATGCTCACAACCCTCGCCGCGTGCGGGAAAACGGAAACCCCAAAGCCCACGGAAACGCCGCTGCCGCCTCCTGCGGTACAGACCGCCGCGCCCGAGGCCGTAAAGCCCTCCGCCGAGCCGACGCCCGCGCCCAGCGCAAAGCCGGAGACTCCGGTGAGCACACCTTCAAGCACGCCCGCGGCAGCGAAGGATTCCTGGAAGGCCGAATTTGAAAAGAGCCTTTACGATAACTACGGTAAGACGCCGGTCAAATATGAGGATCTCGGAAACGGCATATATCAGGTCTATGTTGAACTGGACGGCAATGTAATACCTTTCGTAACGGTAGACTCCGCAACAGGCGATTATCACGGATGATTTGACACGGACTCCTCTTGGGCGTATAATATAAAAGCTCGCAAACAAGAGAGGAGATAGAGTTTGATTTGACGCAAAAATCGGATAAAACATCGTTTTTTAAACGCCTTGTGCTGCTGATTTTCGGATTATTCCTCAGCTCACTGGGCGTTGCACTTTTGAAGAAGGCGGCGCTTGGCGTGTCGCCGATATCGTCGGCGGCAAACATCGTGCCGATCGCTGTGCCGGATCTTTCACTCGGAACGTGGCTGATAATCTGGAACTGCGTGCTCATTCTGGGGCAGCTTTTGATACTCCGGCGCGATTTCAGGCCCGTGGAGCTGCTGCAGCTGCCGCTGTCCGTGCTGTTCGGGCTGTTCACCGACCTTTCGATGAGCCTTCTCGACTTTGTCGAGCCGGGAAGCTACATTGAGTGCTTTGTGCTCGTCGTGCTCGGAACGGCTACCATGGCGCTCGGCATAAGCCTGACGGTCATTGCCGACGTTATAATGAATTCGGGCGAGGCGCTCGTGAAGGCCGTGTCAGACAAGACCGGAAAAGCCTTCGGCAGCATGAAGATCGCATTTGACGCGTGCTGCGTCGCGCTTGCCGTCGCGCTGTCGTTTATCCTGTGCGGCGAGATACTCGAGGTGCGTGAAGGTACGCTCGTTGCCGCGCTTTTGACCGGCGTGTTCGTAAATCTCTTCGGACGCCTCTTCGCTTCGGGCAAGAACGCGGAAAGCACCGCGGTGTAAAATGAAAAATCCCGTCTTTGGACGGGATTTTTCATTATTTACGATTGCAGCAGCTTGTCGAATGAGCCGATTATGTTGTCGCTTATGCTGCCTGTCAGGGCGTTGTTGTAGTTGCAGATGAACGTTCCGGCGATGAGGATCATCATGCCCTCTGCCTCGCGAGCGCCGACCTCGTCGCCGTAGATGCGCTTGAGGCACTGCTCCATTATCCGCCGCCACTCGGCAAATTCCTCTTTTATGAGCTCGGCCACGCGCTCGTTGTAGTGTGCAAGGACATAGGTCTGCGTCGTCGCGTTCGGGCGCTGTTCGCCGACCTTGCCGCGGGCGACGTAGCTCATGAATGCGTTCATGTACTCTGCATTCGAGCCGTAGTCCTTTCTGTCGTGCTCTTTGAACCAGGCAACACATTTTTCGCTCATATAGTCGCGTGTGTAGCGCACATAGCTTATGAGCAGCTCCTCCTTGCTGTCGAAATAATTCAGGAGCTTCGCGTGACTCATGTTTGCTTCGGCAGCAATATCACGCAGAGAGACGTTTGTGAGCGGTTTGCGGTCGATGCAGCGCTGAAACGCCATGAGTATGTCCATCCGGACGGCTTCTTTATCAACGATCAGGGGCATTTTATCTCCTTTGCTGTTTACAAGACTGAGTATTTGTGATAATATTTTACCACTTGGTAAATAAAAATCCAGAGGTGACAGGAAAATGACGAGCGAAAAATCGGCCATTAAGATCCATGTTCTTCACTGCGGAAGCATGCTCGTGTCGAAGGCTGTGCCGTACGGCGGCGGAGTGAACCTCAAAAACGCGCGCCGCGGCGTGTTCGATAAACCCTCCGAGCGGGTTGAGCTGCCGGTCTCGGCGTATCTTATAGAGCATCCGAAGGGCAAGGTGCTTATAGACACCGGTTGGAGCAGGGAAATAAGCCCCGACGGCGTGTATGACGCGCGGGCGGCCAAAAGCCAGATGCCCGGATACCTTGCTGCATTTTATCATCCTTGGGTCGAAAAAGGCAAGACCGTTGTTGAACAATTGGCCGCAATGGGCATTGCGCCTGCGGATCTGAACACCGTTGTGCTCACTCATCTGGATGCCGACCACGTCAGCGGCCTGCGTTCGGTGAAGAACGCCCGGCGCATCCTGCTTCCGGAGGAAGAGGGCTGGTGGACCATCCGCACGGTGTATAAGCTGCGCCAGCCGGAGAGCATGAGAGAGGGCATACCCATCGAACACTTCTGGTTCAAGGGCACAATGGACGGGCCGCTGTGGTGGTCGTATGATCTCTTCGGCGACGGGACGGTGACGCTCGTGTGCCTGCCCGGACATACGGACGGGCAGATCGGCGTTAAGATCAGAAACGGCAAAAAGTTCGTCATTCTGACCTCGGACGCGGCGTTTTCCGAGCGCTCGTGGCGCGAGAGGATACTGCCCGGCTGCGGCTTTAACGAAAAGGCCATGCTAAAGTCCTTTGACTGGATTAGGGAGCAGGCGAACGACCCCGGCTGCGTTGCGGTCATAGCAAACCACGATCCCGACGTCAGGCCTCAGGTGATTGAACTATAGTCAGTACAACATGCTGACACAGGAGAAGCCCCGCGCTTGCCGGCACCCACACCAGCGAGCCGGGCACGCTCCTGCGTCCCGGCGGCGGAGCCTCGAACTGCGCCGGCTCCATCGCCTCCTCGGGCGAGAAAACGACCTCGTGATGCTCGATGCCGAGCTTGCGCAGCTCCCTGCGCACGACCCTTGCCAGCGGACAGCCGCCGGTTTTTTTTATATCGCACAGCATGAGCCTCTGCGCGTCGCGCTTGTTGCCCGTGCCGAGGGCGGAGACGATCGGAATATTGCGCTCCTTTGCCGTGCGTATGAGGTCGACCTTGCAGGAAACGAGGTCGATGCAGTCGACGATATAGTCGTAATCGGCGAAAAAGCTCTCGCGGCTCGACGCCTCATAGCGGCCGACGATCGTGCGCACGTCGATATCGGGGTTTATATCCTCAATACGGCGGCGCAGCACCTCGGCCTTGGGCATATCCACGGTCGAGCTGAGGGCGCAAAGCTGGCGGTTTATGTTGCTCAAGCCCACGGTGTCCTGGTCTATGAGCGTCAGGCGCCCCACGCCGCTTCGCGCAAGCGCCTCTGCGCACCATGAGCCAACACCGCCGAGGCCGAACACGGCCACATGCGCGCGCCGGAGCTTTTCCATCGCCTCGGCTCCGAGAAGCATTTCGGCGCGTATGGTTCTTTCGTTCATAATTATTCTCCGATAAGTAAAGGCCGTTCCTCTCGGAACGGCCTTTAGTGCTTTCATGATCAGATGCCGACGTAGCGGGAGGCGCCGGTGAAGGAGCCCTTGTAGACCTCGACGATACCGCTGAAAACATGCTCGTTCCACTCGCTGAGCACATCCTGCTTGAGAAGGTTCTCGGCGACGTAGTCGCAGTATTTCTGATCTCCGCTCTCCTCGGTGGGAGCCTGATTGTTGTCACGCTTGGTGAACACGACGACGTAGCTGCCGGTGCTGCCGTCGATAACGGTCGTGTCGCCCGCCTTGCGGTCGGCGCTCTTGAGCCACTCGGAGATGTCGGACTCGACGGAGGAGCCGACAAGATCGGTCTGCTCCTTGATCTCGGCACCCTCGACGGCGGCCTTGGCCGCGTCGGCGAGGGAGCTGCCGTCGCTAAGCTTCTTGAGGATGTCCTCGGCTGTGGCGTGAGCGGCTGCCTTTGCCTCGTCGGTCGGCTCGGAGGCCTGATCATGTGCGTCCTCGCTCTCGTCCTCGGAGTGGACATGCTCCTCGACCTCGGCTGCTACGAGGTAGTAGCTGTAGGTGAACTTATCGTAACTGTCCTTGACGGAGTCGTACTTTTCGGCAAGCTGAGCTGCGGTGTAGGTCTCGGCATCGGTGATGCTCGACTGGACCTTGGATGCAAGAGCCTGAAGCTCCATGATCGCGCGGGCAACGCTCTCGTTGCAGCCGCGGCCGTAGTTTGCGGCGAGGAACTTGCTGACGCTGCCGTAGTTGTTTTCTTTTGCGGTCGATGCAATGGTGTTTATGGTGTCGTCGATCTCTTTGAGATCGTCGTCGGTGAGTTTGATGTCGTGCTGCTCGGCGTAAGCCTCATAGGCCGCGAGCTGAGTGAGCTGAGACTTGGTGGCATCGCGGAAATAATCATCCCAAGTGTAGCTTGCATTCTCGTCTGCGTCCGCATTCGGATTCATTGGGCACTCCTGCTCGTCGAGAGGCTTGGAGGTGTCAAGACCCAAAATGGTGGAGGCGTAGTCGCCATAGGTGTTCATAAGGCTGATATACTGCATATGATATATATAGTTGCACTCGGCCACGGAGAAGCTGCGTGTGCCGGCGGTTATCGTCGTATCCTCGGCGGTTACCTCGGTGTTCGTGACCGTCAGCGCGTCAAGCGATCTGTACAGCGCGCCGGAGTTGAGGTAGATTGCAAAGCCAAAGAAGATGACCAGAGCAACGCCCACGATGGTCCATCTGATCTTCTGCTTTTTCTTCTTGGCGGCTTCCTTCTGCGCATTGATGTCCTTGGTGTAGGAGCCCTCGCTGCGAGCGGTCTGCCTGTTTTTTCTTTCGGTTGATGCACTCATGTCTTATCTTCCTTTTTAAAATTTCGATAGGATTTATACATTATACCCCAAACGGGCAATGGTTTCAATAGCAAAGTTGCGGCTTTGGCCGCATTGTGGTACAATTGCTGCGGACTATCATAAACTCAGCGAGGCAATACATTGAAAACTCACAGCAAAAAGCACAGAGGACGCGGCTGCCTGACGGCGCTTATCATCACAGCACTCATCGCGGCAGCCTGCGCGTTTTTGATAAAAGACAGCAGGGACGATCTGGAGATAAGCCGTTACGAGGTCGAGTCGGCCAAACTTGCCGAGAGCTTTGACGGCTTCAGAATAGTGCAGCTGTCCGACCTCCACGGAGCGGAGTTCGGCGACGACGGCATGGGACTTGTCGAAAAGGTGCGGGAGCTCGAGCCTGATATTATCGCGCTCACCGGCGACTTTATCACAGACGAGAGTGATCTTGCCGCCGTAAAAAAACTTGCAGAGCGGATAACAAGGCTCTGCCCCGTGTACTTTGTCAGCGGAAATCACGAGTTCGGCTCGGGCTTCGCCGTTGAGCTCAGAAACATTTTGGAGGATGCCGGCGTAAAATATTTAAGCAACGAGTACCTCACAATAAGCCGCGGAGAGGACGCTATCCTCCTCGGCGGCGTCGAGGACCCCAACGCTTACGCGGATATGCTCACGCCCGAGGAGCTCGCGCAGAAAATGAATGAAGCCGCACCCGCGGCGTTTAAAATCCTGCTCGGGCATCGCAACTACTGGATGACAGAGTACCCGGAACTGCCGGTGGACCTGGTTTTAAGCGGCCACGCGCACGGCGGACTTGTCCGCATACCGGGTGTCGGCGGCCTGATCGGCACAGACCGGCATCTGTTCCCGGACTTTGTCGAGGGCAAATTCAATAACGGAAATTACACCATGATCGTCTCACGCGGCCTCGGCAACTCCGTGCCCATCCCGCGTATATTCAACCGGCCCGAGATAGTCTGCGTTACACTCAAGGCAGCGTAAAATTTCAGACTGTCGGAAAACTATGCTGCTGCGGGAAGATAACCGCGCAGCGGGGGAGTTTGAGGGGGCAAGGCCCGCCTCAAGTTGGATTATAGCCATCAAAAATGTCCGGTACGGACTTTTTGACGAGCGCAGCGAGATTTTTCGTGAAAATTTATTTTCACAAAAAATGTGGCGTTTTTTGAAGCGTGCAAAAAAGTCACGGACTTTTTTGTCGCGCTGAAAAATTGTCATGTTTCCATACCTTGCAGCATATACTGAAAGTATGCTGAATTTCATCAGAGGTGATTTAATATGGGAACAGATATTGACGATATGATATTCGGAGATTACGATCCCGGTCCGAGCGACAGGTAAGACGCCCACCCACGGTGGGCGTCTTTTATAGCTGGCTGTAGGTGTTCAACTCCCGTCAGCTATAGTATTACCTTGAAAACTATGCTCTTGCCGTCGGCTGTCTCGGCGCTTATGCTGCCGCCGAGAGCCTGCGCGGTGGCCTTTGCGATGGCAAGACCGATGCCCGTGCCGCCGTCATACCTGCGCGATTTGTCCGCGCGGTAAAAGCGGTCGAAAAAGCGGTCAATGTCGCCGAGCGAGTCCGGCGGACAGGTATTATACACCTCTATGACATTGTTTTTGTGCTGTGAGTACACGGCAAGTCGTATCTGACCGCCGTCGTCTGAGTATTTAAAGGCGTTATCGAGCAGAATGGATATGAGCTGCTGCACGGCAGCCATGTCGCCTGTCATAATAAGGTCGGGGCTTATGTTCTGGGTAAAACTCTTTCCCTGTGCCTTTGCGCGCATTTCAAAGGGCTCGGCGGTCTCCCACACGGCGTCCGAAAGCGAGAACTCGGTTTTGTCCGGCAGCGGCATGCCCTCGTCAAGGCGCGAGAGCGTCACGAGGTTTTTGACGAGCTTTGACATGCGCACGGTCTGCTTCTGGATATTGTCGACCCACTCATTGTCGCCGTTTTCCATCTTGAGCACGTCCGCGCTCGTCGAGATCGAGGTCAGCGGGGTCTTGAGCTCGTGCCCCGCGTCGGTGATAAACTGCTTTTGAAGCTCCATATTGCGCACATACGGTGCGATGGCCTTTTTTGAAAATACCGCCACAAGTGCAAAGCCCAGAAGCAGGCTTGCCGCTGCCACCATGAGGGAAACGGTAAGCAGCGTTTTCATTGACTGCTGCTCCGGCGAGGCGTTTAAGAATATTATGGCGCTTGCCGTCGAGCCGCTTTTCACGCAATAGCGATAGTCGCCGTAATAGCCCTGCGCATGCCCGGTCGAGAGTGCATCGGAGGCGTAGTAAAGTGCCTGCTGAGCGGAAACGGTAGCGATATAGTCGCTGAAAACACGCAGCGCGTCGCCGTCGGAATCATACACAACGGCGAAATAGCGCGTCATATACTTAGTTTCCGGCGAGTCGCCGCTGAAAATGTCCGGCAGCGTAAAGCTTGAGGAGCCGGAATACGGCTCCTGACCGGTGGTAACCAGTGCGTCGATCGTGTCGTCGAGTCTGTTTGTTGTTATTGTATAGTTCCACAGATTCACCGCGACCAGCAGCACGAGCGTGACAGCGCCCATTGCCGCCATTGCAGAGGCTATGAATCTGCGCCGCATTTTACCGAGCATCACTTTTCCTCCAGCGCGTATCCAGCGCCGCGAATGGTTTTTATCTCAACATCCGCGTCGAGCCCTCTGAGCTTCTTGCGCAGAAAGCCGATATAAGTCCAGACAACGTCGGTCTCCGATTCCGTGTCGAGATCCCAGACCTTCTGCATCAGGGCATCGGTCGAAAAAACTCGGCCGCGATTGCGCATGAAAAGCTCCATGAGCTGAAATTCCTTATTGTTAAGGCGCACGCTCTGCGAGTTTGCCGAGAGCGTGTACGAGCTCAGGTCGAGCGTCGTTTCGCCGACGCGGATAACGTCGGACGCGTAGTTTCCGCTGCGGCGCGTCAGCGCGCGCACTCGCGAGAGAAACTCGCCCATGGCAAAGGGCTTGGGCAGATAGTCGTCCGCTCCAGCGTCGAGACCCGCGATGCGATCTTCGACCTCGGCCTTGGCGGTGAGAAACAGCACCGGCGCCGTGATGCCCTTTTCACGCGCGCGCTTTAACACCTCGAGTCCGTCGAGACCCGGCATCATTATATCGAGAACCACCGCGTCGTAGCTTACCGATAACATATATTCAAGCGCGTCGAGACCGTTATGCACCATGTCGACGGCAAAACGGTTTTTTTCGAGAACGAGCTTTAAGGCCTTTGCTATCCCGACCTCGTCCTCGGCAATAAGAATGCGCATACCATCATCTCCTATACATATGTTAATGTATTTAGCTGAAACGAACCTGAAATCATTTTAACAGCAGTGCGGGAAAAATCAATGCAAATTCATATTTTGCTAACAAATCTTTTTCAGCTCATTTCAGGTTCGCGGGTTAAGCTCAATACAGTTCCACGAAATACACAATTCCACAGAACACGGGTAACTGCCCACCGCGTGAAGAGGACTTCACCAAAGCGGCAGACCAACAACCGGCGCCGAGCCTCAACGCTCCGGCGATAAGATATAAAGGAGGCAATATCATGGATAACATGGAAAATAAAAACGAGAATGCTCAGGAGCAGCAGAATACTCCCGTTGACGGAGAATACAGCTTCTTTTACGGCCACAAGCCCGAGAACGAGCAGACCGAGGCTCAGAGTGACGCTCCGAAGACCGAGCCCGAAATGCCCAAGGCGGAGAAAAAGCCGTTCTGGAAAAAACCCGGTGCGATGATCGCAGGTGTGCTCGTTGCGGCGATGCTCGCGGGCTTCGGCGGTTCGGCTATCGGAAATGCCGTTTTCGGCGGCTCATCGGGCGGCACGACCGTTTACGAGGGCAAGCGTCCGACCACTGTCATAAACACCGCGAATATCGATACGAGTAAACAAATGACCGCTGCCGAGGTGTATGCCGCAAACGTTAACTCCACCGTCGGCATAACCACCCAGGTCACCACAAACTACTGGGGCTACACCACGCAGTCGGCAGCGTCCGGCTCCGGCTTTATATATTCCTCCGACGGTTATATAATCACAAACTACCACGTCATTGAGTCGGCAAGCTCAATAAAGGTCACACTTTACGACGGCATGAGCTACGATGCGCAGCTTATCGGCTACGATGAGAGCAACGACGTTGCCGTTTTGAAGATCGACGCGAAGGATCTCACCCCCGTCACAATAGGCGACTCGAGCAATCTCAATGTTGGCGACTCGGTCATAGCTATCGGCAATCCTCTCGGCGAGCTGACCTTCTCGCTGACCTCCGGTGCGGTGAGTGCCCTTGACCGAGAGGTAACGATGTCCAACAACGTCACCATGGAGCTCATCCAGACCGACTGTGCGATAAACTCCGGCAACTCCGGCGGCGCGCTGTTTAACCTCTACGGCGAGGTCATCGGCATAACAAACGCCAAGTATTCCGGTTCATCCGGATCGGGCGCGTCGATAGATAACATCGGCTTTGCCATCCCCATAAACTCCGTACGCAGCATCGTCGACAGCATTATCGAAAAGGGCTACGTCGCAAAGCCCTACATCGGTGTCATGGTGTCAGACGTGAGCGACGAGGCGATAAGCTACGGCACTCCCGCAGGTGCGGCCGTTGCCTCCGTCACCGAGGGAGGCCCCGCAGAGAAGGCCGGCCTTCAGGAAAACGATATTATCACCGCCGTCGACGGCAAGGCGATAAGCGGAAAGAGCGACCTGAGCTCGATCATTGCCGACCATGCGGCAGGCGATAAGCTCACCCTCAGCGTCTACCGCCAGGGTCAGACCCTCACCGTCACCGTGACTGTCGGCGAGCAGACCACCTCGGCGCTTGCAAATCAGCAGCAAAGCCAGCAGTCTCAGCAACAGCAGACCATGCCCGATATCTTCGGCTTCGGCGGCTGACGTATAATTAAAAAAACAAGGGATGTTCTCTCGAACATCCCTTGTTTTTTTATGCGTCGCTTTTAATAAGATATGCCACGTTTTCGCCGCTGTAATATAAAAGCAGCACCCAGTTGAGCTCGTTATTTTTGCTCGTGTACGCAAACGGCGTACCGTCCTCGGTCTCGGGCAGGTAAATGCCGTCCATGGCGGCCGCTTTTCTCACGGCGTCGTTTCCGTTTATGTCGGGCAGTGTGTCGAGCGACGAAAACAGCCCCGAAGCGTCGTAGTCAAAACTAAGCTTATACTCGGCAGTGCCTTCGCCGAAGATGTTGCCGTCATCATATGAATAATAAAGCTCCTCGACCGTGCATTTGCCGCTCAGGTCAAGGCCGAAGTTTTCCGCGGCGATGCTCATTGCCCGTTCCTCCGGCGGCGTTCTGGAGCAGGCACACAGGCCGCAGAGCAGAAGCGCCAAAACGCAGATGATGTTGCTTTTCCTTTTCATGCCTCACCTCCTTTGTGCCTTAAGCTGACGGGAGCCGGACCCCTGCCGCCTGTCAAAACCGGTAGGTGTTCGGCTTCCGTCAGCTTTATATTATCATCGATCATCGGGGCAGCGGCATTTCAATCGTTCGATTCAAAAATTTTCAAATTTTTCGTACCATCGCTGCCGGGCGGCTGCAATAGACGTATCGGTACTGCGTCCCTGCGCTTCTAAAAAACGTTGACGTGACATGCGTTTGGGGAGTATAATGAACTCAACTTGTGAGCGACCGCTCACGACACGATCCGACGGAGAACGGAAGAATGTACAAAAAGCTTGACGACAATGCGAAGCTCATGATACTCGAGACCGGCATCGATGAATTTGCCGAGCGCGGTCTTGACAGAGCCAACATCAATACCATCGCAAAAAAAGCGGGCGTTTCGGTCGGCGTTATATATAAGTATTTTGGGGATAAAGACGGCTTTTTCCTTGCCTGCGTGCGCCATTCGCTCGATCTTCTCGACGCGGTGCTCACGGAGGCCGTTTCGCACGAGACGGATGTCGAAAACGGCATAAGAAGCATAGTCCGTGCCCTCATTGTCCACGCAAGGGAGCATAAAAATCACAACGCGATGTATAACGAGATCACCTCCGGCGGCTGCAAAAAGTACGCAAAGGAGCTGGCCGGGGAGATCGAGGGCCGCACGGCGAAGGTCTATTCCGGCCTTTTGGAGAATGCTCGCGCGGCGGGTACGGTCGATCCCGGGCTCGATCCCGGGCTGTTCGCGTTTTTCCTCGATAATCTTTTCATGATGCTCCAGTTTTCCTACAGCTGCGATTACTACGCCGAGCGTATGAAAATTTTCTGCGGCGGAGATATTGCGGACGATACCGAAAAAATGACAGAGTATTTCATGCGCTTTGCGAAAAACGCGCTGAAAATAGGGAGATAAAAATTTAATAGAGAGAAAGTAGGGAGAGAAAAATGTTTGTTATCGCGTATGACATCGGAACGACGGGCGTTAAGACCTGCCTTTTCGAGCTGGGCGAAGCGCTCCAGCTGCTGTCGGGCGAGTACGAGGGCTACGGCCTGTACATCCTGCCCGACGGCGGCGCGGAGCAGGACGCCGACGAATGGTGGGAGGCCATGAGAAAAAGCACGCGCCGTCTCATCGAAAAAACGGGAGTCGACCCGAAGAAGATCGAGGGTATATCCTTCTGCTCGCAGATGCAGGGCTTCGTGGCGGTCGACGATAAGGGCAATGCTCTGCGCCGCCCGATGAGCTACATGGATCAGCGCGCGGGAAAGGAATTTGCCGAATGCCAGACCCACGGCATCACCATATCGGGCGTGAACGCCTTCATGCTGCTAAAAAGCCTTATAAGGACCCGCGCCGCGTCCACGAGCGTCAAAGACCCCCTGTGGAAGTACAAATGGGTGCAGAAAAACGAGCCGGAGATATTTAAAAAGATACACAAATGGCTCGACGTTAAGGAATATCTCATCTGCCGCTGCACGGGCAGATTCGTCATGACGCGCGATTCGGCGTATTCGACGTTCCTGTACGACAGCCGCCCCGGCAAGGGCTGCTGGAGCAGGGCGCTGTGCGATATGTACGGCGTTGAGTTTTCCCATCTGCCGGAGCTTATCGAGTGTACCGACGTGGCAGGCCCGCTGAGCGAAAAAGCGGCCTCCGACCTCGGCCTTGAGCCCGGAACGCCCGTTTACGGCGGCGGCGGTGACGCAACGCTCATCGGCGTGGGAGCAGGCTGCACCGAGGTCGGCCAGACGCACATTTATTCCGGCACCTCCGGCTGGGTCGGCACGGTCATCGACAAGCAGAAGGTCGACATCGTTGCCATGATCGCCGGCATCGTCGGCGCGCAGGAGGGGAAATATAATTATTTCGCCGAGATGGAGACCGCCGGCAAATGCTTCGAGTGGGTCAAGGAGCACCTTGTGCTCGACGAGATCGGCATTTACCTTAAAAAGACCAATGTAGCCGAGAGCAAGGAGAGCGTGTACGAAAGCCTCTACGACTACATGACCGATACGATAGCGGCCATCCCGCCCGGTGCGGGCGGCGTTATCTTTACGCCCTGGCTGCACGGCAACCGCTGCCCCTTCGAGGATCCCAAGGCGGCAGGCATGTTTTTCAACATAAAGCTCGACACCGGCAAGACCGAGATGCTGCGTGCGGTGCTTGAGGGCATATGCTATCATTTGAGATGGATGCTCGAATGCGAGGACAAAAAGGTCAAGACGGCCGATACGCTACGCTTTGTCGGCGGCGGTGCACTGTCAAGG
Organism: uncultured Oscillospiraceae bacterium; assembly: GCA_934636655.1. Taxonomy (GTDB): domain Bacteria; phylum Bacillota; class Clostridia; order Oscillospirales; family Oscillospiraceae; genus F23-B02. Next base: position 71,732 of record CAKUAS010000009.1, on the reverse strand, counting down.
GTGACCTGTCAGATACTTGCCGACGTGACGGGGCGCACGGTCGAAACGGTGGCCTCGACAAAGGATGTGGGGGCTGTTGGCGCTGCGATGCTCGTTGCCGTCGGAAGCGGACTTATGAAGGACCTTTCCGCTGCGGGCTCGCTCATAAAGCCCGAGGGCAGATACGAGCCGAACGCCGGCAACAAGGCGCTGTACGACAGAAATTACGAGGTGTTCAAAAATCTTTACGCGGCGAACAAGAAGAACTTTGCCGCACTTAATTAAGGAGGGCGTGATCGTGGAAGAAAGCATTGCAAGAGCGCTTATATGCGACACCGGCAGGGAGCTTTTGAAAACCGGCCTTGTCGCAAGAACATGGGGCAACGTAAGCTGCCGCCTTGACGAAAAGCATTTCCTCATAACCCCGAGCGGCCTTGACTATCTCAAGACGACACCGGAGGATATTGCCCGAGTAGAGCTCGGAACGATGGAGTGGGAGGGCAAGCACAAGCCTTCGAGCGAGAAGGGCGTTCACGCCGCAGCATACGAGCTGTTCCCGGAGGTGGGCTTTGTTATCCACACGCATCAGAACTGCGCCTCGGCCATCGGACTTGCGGGCTTTGAGAGCATGGATATGACCTCTGCCGAGCGTGAGGCTCTCGGCGGCGTGGCAAAGGCAGAGTACGGCCTGCCGGGCATGAAAAAGCTCAAAAACGCAGTCCGCGCCGCGATGCAGACGGGTGCACATACCGTGTTCATGGTAAACCACGGCGTGGTCGTCTGCGGAAATGACAAAAAGCAGGCCATGGAGCGCATTCAGCTCCTCGAGGAGGTCTGCCGCCGCAATCTGCGCGTGAGCACATCGGCTCCCAAGCGCCTTGCGGAGAAAAAAGCCTCGGCGCTCATGGATGCCGTTCGCGCGGAGATACCCACGGCGGAGCTCTCCGGCAGGGACTATGCCGTCATGTGGGCGAACACGAAAAAGACTCTGCACGCTCAGCTCGACGATATGGCGCAGATGCTCGGCTCGCACGTAAGCTGCGTCAAGGCAAGCCCGAAGAAGGTCGTGAAGGCGCTGAGGAAGCGCGACGCGGTGTTCGTGCAGGGGCTCGGAGCAGTTGTCAAGGCCATTGACCCCGACGACCGCGAGGCGCTGCGTCTTCTGACCGAAAAGTCGGCGCTGTGCGCCCTGCACACTGCGGGAATGGGCGCGAAGGTGAAGCTCAGCACCGTCGATACGGCGCTCATGCGCTTTGTGTATAAGAAAAAATATTCAAAGAGGAAGGGATGACGCATGAAAACGGAGAAAAAGAAAGAGACCGCGCGAGCTTTGAAATTCATTCTTTTTTCAGCTTCGGCCGGTATAATCGAAGTCCTGGCGATGACCCTGTGCGAGGAGATCCTCAAGATCCCCGGACACTGGGTGTGCTACACGATAGCGCTCGTGCTGAGCGTTCTGTGGAACTTTACCTTCAATAGAAAGTTCACGTTCCAAAGCGCGGAAAACGTGCCCAAGGCGATGCTTATGGTGTTCCTGTTCTATGTGCCGTTTGCGCCGTTTACGATTTGGAACGAGCATTTCCTCGCCGATACGCACGGCTGGAATGAGTACGCCGTGCTCGCCATCAACATGGCGCTGAACCTTTCGCTCGAATATCTGTGGGATAACTTCGTTGTCTACCGCAACAGCAAGGACACCAATGATATAGCTAAGAAAAAACAGGAAAAGGAGAACCAAACTCATGAATAACTGTGCAATAAGCAGATGGGACGATCCCAATGAGATCAACGCAAAGCTCAAGGCGCTGACCAGCCAGCCCATTTGGGAGGTCACCGACGAGTATTACAAGGATGTCATTATGAAGTACTACGACGAAAAGTGCACCGCCTCCCGCGCGGTATACGAGGAGTCGCAGAAGTACATCCCCGGCGGAGTTCAGCATAATCTCGCCTTCAACAAGCCCTTCCCCATGTGCATGGCAAAGGCCGAGGGCGCGTACCTTTACGATAAGGACGGCAACAAATATATCGACTTCCTCCAGGCCGGCGGCCCGACCATCCTCGGCAGCAACTATCCCGTCATCCGCGAGAAGGTCATAGAGCTTCTTAACGAGTGCGGCCCCGTAACCGGTCTTCTGCACGAGTCGGAGATGCTTATAGCGCGCGAGATAAATAAGCACATGCCCAATGTCGAGATGTTCCGTATGCTCGGCTCGGGCACCGAGGCTGTCATGGCCTCCCTGCGCATAGCGCGCATCGCAACCGGCAAAAAGCGCATCATCAAGATCGGCGGAGCTTACCACGGCTGGTCCGATCAAATGGTCTACGGCCTGAAGATCCCCGGCAGCCGCGCTCTGCTCGAGTCGCACGGCATCCCCCACGGCGCGTACAGCACGACCGATGAGGTCCGCCCGAACGACCTCGACATGCTCGAGCGTATGCTCAAGCGCAATAAGCTCCTCGGCGGCACCGCGGCCGTTATCCTCGAGCCCGTCGGCCCCGAGAGCGGCACCCGCCCCGTCGCGCATGACTACAATAAGGGCGTGCGCGCACTGTGCGATCAGTACGGCGCACTGATGATATTCGACGAGGTCGTCACCGGCTTCCGCGTCGCCCTCTCCGGCGCACAGGGCTATTTCGATGTCGTTCCCGATCTGACTGTCTTCGGCAAGATCGTCGCGGGCGGCTATCCCTCCGCGGGCGGCGTCGGTGGCAAGAGAGAGTACGCTCAGCTCATGGCTGCGGGTCTTGCGACCGGCAAGCACAGAGCATACGTCGGCGGCACGCTGGCGGCTAACCCCCTGTCCTGTCTGGCGGGCTACACTGCAATTCAGGAGATCGAGCGCACCAACGCCTGCGAGATCGCAGGCAAAATGGGCGACAGGCTCTGCGACGGCCTCAAGGAGCTCATCGACCGCTACGGTCTGCCCTTCGTTGCGTACAACCAGGGCTCTATCGTCCACCTCGAGTGCACCGGCGCAATGAGCTTCGACTTCTCGTCGATGTCCTTTGCAAAGTCCGCGATCGGCCTGCTGCGCAATAAGGACATGATGTATGTCCGCAAGGACTCCATGGAGCGCATGGGCGCGGCTTACATGGCAAATGGCATCGTAACGCTTGCCGGTAGCCGTCTGTACACCTCGCTGGCCGACACGCCCGAGATCATCGACGAAGCCCTCAACCGCTTCGAGGAGGTCTTCAAGCACGTCCAGAAAACCGATAAGGGTCTCGTAAAGGGCCTTCTGAAGTAATTATCACAGTGATCAGCCCGCGGACATAAAAAACATATTGCGAAAAACCGACTGCAAAGGATAGAACCCTGCAGTCGGTTTTTTTGTGTAACAAAAGTCGTATACTATCACGACAATCACCGATATATTGTCTATATAGTTATGCCGCCAATGGCATAAACGGCAAAAATATTAAGAAAGCGAGGCAGCAAAATGAAAGACTTCAAAAACAAGGTGGCCCTGATAACCGGCGCCGGAAATGGCTTTGGGCAGGAATTCGCGAAGGAAGCTACCAGACGAGGAATGCGGCTCATGCTGGCCGACATTGACGAGGCCGACGTAAAGCGTACTCAACGCTGGGTCCAGGAGCATGATGGCACAGCAGAGATATGTGTTGTGGATGTATCTCTCGAAGAAGAAGTTGAAAAGATGGTCAATAAGACCATGGAGGCCTACGGCAGGATAGACCTGCTTATCAACAATGCGGGAGTTGCCATCGGCGGCAGTGTGACAGAGCTTCCCACCCGTGACTGGGAGTGGATAGTCCATGTCAATGACTTTGCCCACATCTACTCTATGAAAAGGGTCATCCCGATAATGAAAAAGCAGGGGACTCCGTGCCATATTCTTAATGTGGCCTCTCTTGCGGGTCTGCTTACAATGGGGAGCATGCCTGCATATTTTGCCACCAAGCATTTTGCAGTGGCTCTCAGCGAAAGTGTTTACTACGATCTGCAGGAGGAAAAGGCCAATATTAAGATGTCGGTGTTTTGCCCAAGCTTTGTACAAACGGATCTTAATAACTATAACCGCCATCGCCCCGAACGCTACAAAGCACCGGATGACCCCTATTATTCAAGTGATTATGCTGCGTACATTCAGAGCATTGCCGATAAAGTTATCACGACAGGTACACCGCTTGAGCCTGTGGGACCGTTTGTGTTTGACGCCTTGGAGAAAGAAACCTTCTACATACAGCTTCACCCCAACACAAAGCCCATGATAAGGCATCGTATGAGGGATATTCTCAAAGAACGGGTGCCGGATGTAAGCTTCATAAAGGATATACGAAGCATAGTCGAGGGCAACAAGAGCCTGAAAACACTCATCAGCGTATTGAGGAGAATGTAGCATAAAGCATATAAAAAACTGACTTCGGCGTTAAGCCGAAGTCAGTTTTGCGTTGACCTCATCAGCTTGACTTTGGAGCACTGTCAATGTATAGTTAGAGAAGCATGTCAAAACAGAGAGAGCGAAAGGTTAGAATAATGGAGAAGAATGAACACGCGCGCGACGGTTTTCGCAGCCGCAGCGGATTTATAATCGCCTGCATCGGCTCGGCCGTCGGCATGGGAAACATATGGCGCTTCCCGATGCTGGTCTCGACATGGGGAGGACTGACCTTCCTGATACCGTACTTTATATTTGTCATTCTCATCGCGTCCACGGGCGTCATTGAGGAGTTTGCCCTCGGCAGAGCGGGCGGTGCGGGTCCCATGGGCTCGTTCGGCAAGTGCACCGAGCTCAGATACGGCAAGCGAAAAATCGGTGAGCGCATCGGCTACATACCCATCCTCGGTTCGCTGGCGCTGGCCATAGGCTATACCTGCGTTATGGGCTGGATATTCAAATACACCTTTATGGCTTTTTCGGGCGATATGCTCGCCATGGGTCAGGACATGGACGCCATCGTCGGGACTTTTAACTCAACGGCAAGCTCCTGGGGAGCAAACCTTTGGATAATCATTGCCATAGTCGTAAGCTTTGCCATCATGTCCTTCGGCATAGCCGGCGGCATCGAGAGAGCAAACAAGGTCATGATGCCGGTGCTGTTCGTGCTGTTTCTGGCACTGGGCGTGTACGTTTTCACGCTCGACGGCTCGTCGGACGGCTATAAGTACATCCTCACCATAAATCCCAAGGGCCTTGCAGACCCCAAGCTGTGGATATATGCCTTCGGGCAGGCGTTCTTCTCGCTGTCCGTTGCCGGAAACGGCAGCGTTATTTACGGCTCGTATCTGAGTAAGGATGAGTGTATCCCGTCCTCTGCGCGTAATGTCGCCATTTTCGATACGCTCGCGGCGCTTTTGGCGGCGTTTGTCATCATCCCGGCCATGGCAACCGGCGGCGCTCAGCTCGACTCCGGCGGCCCCGGACTTATGTTCATCTTCCTCGTAAACGTCATAAACGGCATGGTCGGAGGACGTATCGTGGGCATCGTGTTCTTTGTCTGCGTCACCTTTGCCGGCATAAGCTCGATAATAAACCTCTACGAAGCTCCCGTTGCGTTTTTGCAGGAGAAGTTTAAATTAAAGCGCGTACCCGCGACGGCGGTCATCCACGTCATCGGCTGCGGTGTTGCGCTGTGCATCCAGGCCATTGTCTCGCAGTGGATGGATGTCGTTTCGATCTACATATGCCCCTTCGGCGCACTGCTCGCGGCGATAATGTTCTTCTGGGTCGGCGGCAAAAAATTTGCGCTCGAGGCGGTCAACCTCGGCGCGCGCAAGCCCATCGGTAAGTGGTTTTATCCCCTCGGCAAATATGTCTACTGCGCCTGCGCGCTCCTTGCTCTCGTAGCCGGAGCGGCCCTCGGCGGCATAGGCTGATAAAGAATAAAAAACTCAGGTCGATCGACCTGAGTTTTTTCATTCCCTCGGCAGACTTGCAGTGTTGCAGTAATCGGCAAGCTCGTCAGGAGATATTTTCATGTCATCCTTGAGCCATTCGTACATAAGGTTATATGTTGCGCCGGCCCAAAAATACATGCGGTACCGTTCGCGTTCGGAATCGTCATAGGCAAATTTGGCTGCAAAATCGTTAAAGAAGTTTTGCAGACGCTCGCTCTCGTGTGCGGCGACGAGTACACGGCAGAAATCTTTATATTCGTATAAAACGCGAAACATTTCCTGCCTTGCGCTTACCCAGTCGTCATGTATAAGATGCGGTTCCATGACCTCCTCAATCTTTGCACATACACGGCCGACAACGTTGTTGAGTATCGCGTCCTTTGCCCCAAAGTTGCGGTAATATGCCATACGTGACACGCCTGCACGACGAACGAGCTCTTCGATGGATATCTCATCGATGTCCTTTTCGCCAAGCAGCTGAATAAGCGCTGTTTCAAGGCTTTCACAGCTTATTCTGTTTGCCTCCTCATTGGAGTATTTCAGCCCACGGAGCTTGGTACTATTCTCGGCCATTACAAATACACCCTTTCAGTAACAGCCGACATAACGGCTGCCGTCTGACGATTGTTTAACAGAAATTGTGCTGTTATAATTATAACAGCACTGCACACAAAGTGCAAGGACGAAACAATATATCATATTGGAGGGGAAGAAATGTTCGAAAGAAAGGATCTTTTTGAGGGTACGCGCCCTGCAAAGCTCGGCATAGACGGCGAGACCGAGATGCCGATACTTTACTACAAGGACGAGTGCGCTTATTTTTACTTCACTGCCGATGCGGAGGAAGTGCAGAAGCGCCTGCCGTCGGATAATCTTCATGTTGTGAAGGTGTCGCCGACGCGCTGTATGGTCGCGCTTGCGACTTATAACTACATTCACGCATCTGTAGGAAGCTACGGCGAAACCGTTATGGTTGCCATATGCACACACAACAAAGAGCCCAAGGGTCCACTGCCGCTGATAAAGCAGGCGCGCGATCCCAATTTCGGCACTTTTGTGTTCCATTGCCCTGTAACGACCCAATGGGCTATGGATGGCGGGCGTATCATGTGGAACTATCCCAAGTTCATATCCGACATGACGTTCACATCAAACGGGAAGTATTTCGAATGTTGCCTGGCATCTGAGGGCAAGAAAATATTCGATATGCGTGCACCTAAGCGCGGGATGCTCTCACGCGATACAAAGCCTCAGCGCTGCTACCTTGCCCAGGACGGCAAGCTTGTTCAGGCACCCATCCCGGCCTACGGTATCTGCGAAACGGCGATTATGCCGCTGGATGCGTCCGTCAAAGTCTATCCCGGACATCCGATGAGTGACGACTGGCTTGCTATAAAGCCCTCGAAACGTCCGATAATGGTGCAACACTTCAATGGTCATATGGCAGCTCTCGGTGCTGCCAGCGTTATTGAGGATGGAATCCGCGAATATGACGGCCATCGCTTCAAAAACGACGGTAAGGACGGTGAGCACCACGTCATATATGGCGGCGTTGAGTACAAAATGCACACAAAGCATCAGGAAGAGATTACGATAACAAGAGTAAAATAAAAAACTCCCGGTCATGTGACCGGGAGTTTTTGCGTATCGGGGCTGTTATTGCTTTTCGCGTTTATCGTTCTGCCAGTCTTCAGGGCGCTGCGCAAATGCTTCATAGACAGAGAGCACAAGGCCGACCAAAGATATCAGAACATAGAGCAGAGTGAGCCGGACATCTCCGCCGCCGCGGAGTGCGCTTGCAATAAGCCATCCGGCAAGCCCGATCTGACCTCCGAGAAATAAAGCCAATCCTAAAAGAAACTTTTTCATAAACCAAATATCTCCTTCCGGTAAGCGTCAGCGGCTTTGTGTAAGAAATTGCTGAGGATATTTTACCATAATTGGCATTCAAATTCAATGTCGAATTGGGCATGTTTGTGCGTTTTGAGTCACGGCAGCTCACTGCGGCTGTCGAGCAGACATTTTATGAACCGTCTGCTCGCCAATGAAAGCGATTTTTTATCCTTGACCACTATGCTCATCGTTCGTATTATCGGCGGCTCAATAGGCACGGCGGCCACATTATAGCTTGTTTTGTTTAGCACGAGCTCTGTAAGCATAGAAATGCCGAGCCCTTGCTCGACCATGGACAAAATGGAGTAGTCATCATGTGCGCGAAGTCTTATTTCGGGGTCAAGGCCTTCTGCGCGGAATGCTTCGAGGGGCTCGCTGTAAGCGCCCTCCTCCAGCAGAATAAACGGCTCATGCGCAAGCTCCTCGAGCGTAAGAGACTTCCGCCGCGCAAGCGCGTGCTCTGCGGGGAGTATAGCGCGAAACTCGCCGGAGCGCACGATATCGGCGACCTCGAGCCCGTGCACAGCTTTTGGGTTTACAAAGCCGAAATCTACCGTGCCCGTGCGCACCCAATCCTGTATAGATGTGTAATCGCCCTGATGCAGCGCGATCTCTATATTCGGGTGCTCCGACCAGAATCTGCGTATAACGCCGGGCAGCCAGTGGCAGGAGACGCTCGAGACCGTTCCGATGCGCACAAGGCCGGAGTCGAGCCCGCGTATCTCGTCTGCGGTCTGCCGCATGGCCTCATACTGCGAAACCGCGCTTTGGATGCCCGGAAGCAGGCGCTCGCCATCGGGCGTGAGCCTTATGCCGTAGCGCGAGCGGTTCAGAAGCTTAACGCGCAGCTCGCTTTCAAGAGAGGCTATCATCTGGCTCAGCGCCGGCTGGGTGTAGCCCAAAAGCTTTGCCGCGGCAGTGAAGCTGCCGGACTCAACGATCTTCAAAAGAGCAATGTACCTCTGCATCTGACATAACCTTTCTGTATGTTGATATAACAAATATCAATTTTACTTATTTGTGTTCCGAGTATATAATGCTTTGCATGAGAATGCAAGACGCTTCTCGAAAAATTACCTTCGATTGACAAGGACACATACGGTTTTGACAGGCTCAAATGCGCCCTGGCGGCGTTAAAGCTCTTGAGTATACGGCAGTATGCGCTGCGGACTTTGCCTTGCCCGGACACATTTGAGCTCTGTCAAAACTGCAAAGCACCTGTCAGTCGGCAATTTTTGTGTGATTTTCGGCTTTCTTCGATGCAGGTGGGCTGACGCCCACCAAAGAGAAAAAGGCGGAAAGCGCCGAAAAGGGACACAGTCAGGCGTGTGTGCCCTTGTCAATCGAAGGTATGAAAGGTGGAACCGATATGGAAAACAATGAGCTTTTTGAAAGAATATTATCGAGCTTTGAAAAACAGAGCTTTCTTGCGACGATAGGCGCGAAGCTTTGCACTGTCGAGAACGGAAAGGTCGTCATCACCTGCGAAAGCAGAAGCGATCTTACGCAGCAAAACGGCTTTATGCACGCCGGGGTCATAAGCACGATAGCGGACGTTGCATGCGGCTATGCCGCGATGAGCACAGCGCCCGACGGATATAATGTCATGAGCGTCGAGTTCAAGCAGAATCTGCTGCGCCCGATGACCGGAACCAAACTCGTTGTGACCGGCAGCGTAGTAAAAACCGGCAGGACACTTATCATAACTGAAGCCGAGGCGGTCGACGCGGATTCCGGCAAGCTGATCGCCAAAATGCTCGGCACAATGATAGCAGTGAAGGAAAAGTGAGCCCGTCCTTTGTGCGCGGTGCAAAAAAAGCGCTGCCCGTGTGCCTCGGCATAATCCCGGTCGGGATATCCTACGGCATGCTCGCAGTTCAGGCAGGGCTGAGCCTGTTCCAGTCGGTGCTGATGTCGGTGACCGTGATGGCGGGCTCATCCCAGCTCATGGCCGTGGGGATGCTCGGAAGCACGGCGGTGCTGTCGATAATAACGGCGGTATTCTTCGTAAATCTGCGGCATCTCGTTATGAGCTGCTGTGTCATGAGCAGACTTGAGCGCTCTCCGCTGCACACTCGGCTTTTGTGTGCATTCGCGCTTTGCGACGAGTCGTTTGCGCTGTTTTCACTCTCCGGCAGCGCGGACGAAAAGCATCTGCTCGGTGCAAACACGGCGATCTATGCCGCATGGGTGCTGAGCTCGCTGGCCGGCTGCATCCTCGGCGATTTTTTGCCCGAGGCGTTGGCGAAGGGCTTCGGCGTCGCGTTTTATGCGGCATTCCTCGCCATGCTCACGCCAAGTGCGGCCGGCAGCAGACGCATATTATGCCTTGTTCTTCTGGCGGCGGCGCTCAACACGGGCCTGCGCCTTGTTCTGCCGGTGAGTTGGTCTGTCATAATTTCGATGATCACGGCCGCGGCGATAGGAACTTTCATACCGGAGGCGCATGATGAGCAAAAATGAGATATATCTGCTGATATTCGGAATGGCCGCGGTCACCTATCTTCCACGCGCTCTCCCCGCGCTTTTTATGAGAAAGCTGACCCTCGGCGAAAAAACGCAGAGATTTCTGAACCTGCTGCCGTACACCGCGATGGCGGCGCTCATTTTTCCGGGCGTTTTTTGCATAGACGGCGCGCACCCGCTGTACGGCGCGGCGGGAGCTCTCGCGGCGACGCTGCTGGCGGCAAAAAAGTGCCCGCTTATAGTCAGTGTGCTCGCTGCGGTCGCCGTGTGCAGCGCACTGTATTTTATAACATGAAAAGGAGCGTTCTGTAATGAGCATGAAAAAGATACATACCGATAACGCGCCTGCCGCGATCGGACCATATACTCAGGCATACAAGGCAGGGGATCTCCTCTTTATCTCGGGACAGGGCGGCGTGATCCCCGAAACAGGAATGATAGTGGACGGAGGTATTGCCGGGCAGACCGAGCAGGCGGCAAAAAACCTGCACGCCATTTTATCGCAGGCCGGAGCGGACTTCAGTAATGTAATAAAAACTACCTGCTTTTTGGCCGATATGAACGATTTTCGCGCCTTCAACGGCGTTTATGAGAAATATTTTGTCAAAGCCGGCGCGCAGCTGCGTGGCGGTCAGAGAGCTTCCCATGGGTATATTGTGCGAGATCGAGCTCGTCGCCTATTTGGGCGAATGACAGGAAGGAGTGCTTTCAGATGAAACAGTATACAGTAGATGCTTTTACGGATAAGGTCTTTGCCGGAAATCCCGCCGCCGTGTGCGTCATGGACGAGTGGATAGCCGACGGGCTTATGCAGAAGATAGCCATAGAAAACAATCTGTCCGAAACGGCCTTTGCCGTCAGGGAAGGCGAAAATTACCGCCTGCGCTGGTTCACGCCGGGCGGCGAGGTCGAGCTGTGCGGACACGCGACGCTGGCGACGGCATATGTTATAATGAGCTTTACAGAGCCCGGAAGAAAGCGCGTGTGCTTTGAAACGCTCAGCGGATTGCTTAGAGTTGAAAGAAACGGCGAGCTTCTGACGATGGATTTCCCCTCGTTTGAGCTTGAGGCGATGCCGGTGACAGTGAAGCTGATCGCGGCCCTCGGAGTAGTTCCATTGGAGGCGTACATGGGCGCGGATATCGTGTGTGTGCTGGAGGATGAGGCTCAGGTGCGCACGGTGTGCCCCGATCAGGAGCTTATCCGAAAAATGGACGGAGTGTGCCTGCATGTAACGGCCAAAGGCGATAAATACGATTGCGTAACGAGGACCTTTGCGCCAAAGTGCGGAGTTGCGGAGGATCCCGTGTGCGGACGCGCGCATTGCCATGTCGTGCCGTTGTGGTCGAAAAGGCTCGGGAAAAACGAGCTTGTGGCGTATCAGGCCTCCGCGCGCGGCGGCGAGCTGTACTGCCGGGATAAGGGAGACCGCACCGAAATAAGCGGCAAGGCTGCGCTGTTTGCGCAGTCGGAGATATATTTCTAAGAAAAATTCCCGTCCGTCGGACGGGAATTTTTCATTTAAACAGATATTCGCTCGCCTCGACGGCGGGGAGCAGGGAGCCCGTGTCGACGAGATCCGAGATGTTCGACGCCGAGACCGGCTCGCAGTCGACGAGGGGGTTTACGCCGCCGTTAAAGGCGCCGCTCATGACGCTCGGTTTATCCACCGGCAGTATCCTGCGCCCGTTCTCGCAGATGAAATACAGGCGGTAGTCCACGTCGTGACCGCTCGTCGCGTGCAGGGCAAGCTGACCGAGCAGAGGGTACATCTGCTCGAACATCTCGGCCTGCGTGACCTCGAGAAGTCTGACCTCTCCGGCGGTATCCGGCTGCCGGCCTATCCATTTTTTTATTATCCTCATTGCTCTCTCCCATGTTTTTCTTTGAGCGTACACCTTTTGTGATATGCTGTCAACCGAAAAATTAAAAGTCTCCCCGACAGCGATCGCTGCCGGGGAGAAACGTTAGGAGGGGGGGAACACATGTCAGATCAGTATGCTTATGTCGCTGACGGGGTAGGTCACGCAGGGATGGATATAGCCAAAGCGCATATCCGCCTTGCGCAGAAGCTCCGTGCCGGGATGGAACACCGTGCCGGAAACGAGCTTTGTGCGGCAGGTGCTGCATTCGCCGCTGCGGCAGAGGCTCGGAACAACGATGCCGGCTTTTTCGAGCGATACCATAATAGTATCGGTCGCGCACGCATCTATTTTGCGCCCGTCGGCAAGCGTGACGGTGAAATGGCTGGAGGGACCCACATCCTCCGGCCAGCCCGCGAACTGCGTCGGATCGCCGGGAATGACCTCGACCTCCTGACGGATGCAGCGGCGGGGAACGCCGAGAGCCTCAAGCTCCCTGCGCACGAAGTGATACATCACATTCGGGCCGCACATATAGTAGGTGCAGGCGGAAACATCGCCGGATATCTCCCTTATGAGCTCGCCTGTGACAAAGCCTGTGCGGTACTTGCAGCCGGGCTTGGGGTTGGAGATGACATAGTGTACCCGGCATACGCCCTCGGCGGCGAGCTTATCGAGCTGCTCTTTGAAAATGATATCGTCCTCGTCGGTACAGCCGTAGATTAGGTCGATGTCAAAATCCCTGACCATCTTGTCATAATCGGTTTGGAGCATGCTCATGAACGGAGTGATGCCGCTGCCGCCGGCGATGAACACGAGGCGCTTGCCGTGTATGCAGGGCAGACGGTAGAACGTACCGGACGGGCCTGAGGAGATGATAGTGTCGCCGACCTTTACGTCGTCGAGCATATGCGCGCTGCCGAAGGCGTTGGGAGCACGCTTGACGGTTATCTCATAATAGCTGCGCTGGCTCATGGGAGAGCTGATGGTATAAGCACGCGTGGTGCGGATGCCGTTTATCTCCATTTCAATGTTGATGAACTGTCCGGGACGGAACGGCGGCACAAAGCCGCACTTCGGAGTGAGACGGAAGGTCTTGGCCGAGGGGCTTGCCTCGGTGATCTGCGTCACGGTGAAGTCGATGTGCTTCGGGTGAAGCTGGTTGAGCGTTTCCATATGCCAGCCGCGCTTTGAGCGGTGGTCAACGGCATAGGTCTTGCATACCTCGATCTCGTGCGCGATCCGGTCTATATTTGTCATGCCCTCAAATTCTTTAATATCTCTCATGCTTATGCCTCCTTCCCTGCGTCATGCAGCATTCTTTTGGCGACGAAATGGCCGCTCGTCATGGAAACGTTGAAGCCGCCTGCGAACACGGACGAGCCGCAGAAGTACAGCCCCTTTATCGGGGAATCAACATCGAGCTTGTTTGCGATGTAGTCCTTCATGTATGCGTCAAGACCGTAGATGCCGCCGTTGAGCGAGCCGAGATAACGCATCAGCGTGACGGGCGTCGCGGCGTCGATCTCCTCAATATGTCCCTTTACGCCGGGATAGCACTCGTAGACGTAGTCAAGCACCTCTTCGAGATAGTGGTCCTTGCGCTCATAATACTCGTCGATAGGGCAGCTGAGGAACCAGTCGGGAACCTTGCTTGCCAGAACGGAGAGGACGCAGGTGCCCTCGGGGCTTGCGTCCGGAGTGTCGACGTTATAGCAGGAAAACTCCACTCCGGACAGGTAATCCGTGCGAAGGTTAACGTCATAGCGGGTCGCCATCGTCTTGGAGGGGTCGGTGACCTTGCGGCAGAAGCTGGTCTCGTTAAGAATACCAGCCTCCTCCGGGGTGCAGTCAAGCCCCATGTACACGGAGAATATGGACTGGCTGGGAACGGAGACGCGCAGATCGTCGAATACCTGCTCGGGCACATCCTTCTCGTCGAGAAGATCGACATAGGCACGAACCTTGTTCATGTTGCTCAGGACCATGTCGGCACAGTATTCCGTTCCGTCGTCGCACTGCACGCCCTTTACCCTGCCGTCCTCGACGAGGATCTTGGTAACGGCGCTGCCGAGCTTGACGGTACCGCCGCAGTCCATGAATTCGTTGGTTATGGCTGCCGACATCATTGCGCTGCCGCCCTTGACATAGCAGGTGCCCTCGCCGCGGGCATAGCACAGTGCCATGTCGACAAAGGGGCTGGTCTCGACGGGTATGCCGAGATATCCGTAGTAGGTCGAGTATGCGCCGATAACGAGAGGATGCTTGAAAAACTTGCTCAGAAGCTCCGCCGTGGGCAGGGGGCCGTACTCGAAGAGATTGGGGAAGCGCTCCTTGGAGATCCTTCCGTCCTCGGCAATGCAGGCGAAAAGATCATAGAACTCCTCCGCGACCTTGTCGCACAGCTCCTGGTACTTGTCCACTGCATCCGCCTCCGCCGGAGAGACCTTCTTGCACACGGCCTTGAAGCCCTCGTGACTGCCGGGAAACGCGACGGACAGGTCGCCGAGAGCGAGACGGAAGGTCTCGTGCTGCACAACAAAGTCCAGCTTGTCGTAAACATTGAGCTCCTCGAATATCTTCCTGAGCTGTCCCTTGTCGCCCTTGTAGTCGTCCGTTATGCCGTAGAGCTGGTGCAGCGCCGTCTCAAACTCAAAGCGGCCGCGCCGGAAGGACGAGCCCGTGCCTCCGGTGATGTTGTGCTTCTCAATGAGAAGGGTCTTCTTTCCGCCCTTTTGCAGCGTCAGCGCACCGACGTTGCCGCCGGAGCCGCCGCCGATAACAATTGCATCAAATTTCTGCATCGTTTTCCTCCTTAAAGAATTGTTTCCTAATAACACTGTGGTCTAATCACTGCGGAAAGTATAGCGATCGTTAAAAATAAAATCAAGTATTTACTTGACATTTAGGCATAAAAACGCTATATTTTTGCTGTGGTTATGTTTTGACCAGTATCACAGCGGAGGTTGTGTCATGCAGAAGTTCGAAGCGATAGTTGCGCCGACGATAACAGAGATCTTTGAGCAGCAGATACAGGGGATGATCCTGTCCGGAAGGATGAAAACAGGCGAAAAGCTCCCGACGGAGCGTGAGCTTGCCGACAGTATGCGCGTCAGCAAGAGCATCGTGCATCTCGGAATAAAAAATCTCGAGCGGCAGGGCTTTTTGAAGATCGTGCCGCGCCACGGCGTTTATGTGGCCGATTTTTCCGAGACGGGGAATGTTGACACTCTGCTTGCTCTGCTTAAATATAACGGCGGCAGGCTCGATCGTGAAACGGTCGAATCCCTTTTGCAGGTGCATGAGGCGCTTGAGGGCATGGCGATGAGATTAATGGCCGGGAAGCATACCGACGACCAGATACTCATGCTGCGTATGCATATAAAGGATGTACGGGATGCCGCGGCGCGAGAGCCGGACAATATCGATCTGTTGGCGGAGCTGGTGTATCGGTTTCACATTTACATATGCATAAAGTCTGGCAATAATATGATACCGCTTATAATGAACGGATTTAAGGATGTAAGCATAACGTTCTGGAGGGACTGGATAGAGAAAATGGGGCTTGACGAGACGCTGTCATCGCTGGAGGGCTTTGCAAAATTCATTGCCGCCGGTGACGGGAACGGCGCGGTCAGGATGTTCCGGGATAACGCGGACAGCTATCTCGGCATTACGCAGGGATGATACAGTATTAAGCGATAAAAATTCTCATACCATTTACAGAGGTGATGGTATGAGAATTTATATTGCCCGGCGGGGCGACAGCCTTTATTCGATAGCGCGGGCAAACGGAGTGACGGTGCAGGAGCTTGCCGAATTAAATGAGCTCACAGACCCCGCGCGGCTGAGCGTCGGGCAGGCGATAGTCATTCCCGACGGAGCGCGCCCGGTGTCAGAAACGGAGGTAAACGGCTACGCTTACCCGAACATAAGCGAACAGCAGCTCGGTGCTGTCCTGCCGCAGCTGACGTATCTGTGCCCGTTCTCGTGGCACATTGACGAAACGGGCGGCATCACGCCCATTGATGACGAGAAAATGATAAGCGCCGCGTGGGAGCAAAGCTGCGCGCCGCTCTTAACGCTTACCAATCTCGGCGCAAACGGCGGCTTTTCAAGCGACATTGCCCACAGCATATTCACGGATACGGCCGCGCAGGATACGCTGGTGCAGAACACGCTCTCCGCGCTCCGAGCCCGCGGATATTACGGAGTGAATCTCAACATCGAGTATGTCCAGCCCTACGACCGCGAGGGCTACAACGCATTTTTAAAACGCATGTCCGAAACGCTGCACGCAAACGGCTACATGCTCTCGAGCGCCATAGCGCCTAAGACATCGGACGATCAGTACGGCGTTTTGTACACCGCGCACGACTATGCCGCACACGGGCAATATTGCGACAGAGTCGTCATCATGACCTACGAATGGGGCTATACATATTCAGCGCCGCGCGCGATATCGCCGGTGAATGAAATGCGCAGGGTCATAGCCTACGCGGTGACGAAAATGCCGCCGTCGAAGATCCTGCTCGGCTTTTCAAATTACGGCTACAATTGGGCTCTTCCATGGAAGCAGGGACAGGCGGCGCAGGTCATATCGAACGCTGCGGCCGCGAATCTGGCTGCGTCCGTTTTTGCGCAGATAAGGTTTGACGAAACAGCGCAGGCACCGTTTTTTAACTACACCGATCCCTCGGGCGTGCGGCACGAGGTGTGGTTTGAGGATGCACGCAGCGTCCGCGCACGGCTTGCGCTCGTGCGAGAATACGGCCTTGCGGGGATAAGCATATGGACCGTTAATATGCGAAATCGCGCGGGCTTTGCGGTGCTTGAGAGCGAATTTTCAACCGAAAAGATAGTGTGAAACGCAAAAAAACGACGGACACAAACTGCGTCCGTCGTTTTTGCTGTTTTAATCATCCGAGGCGCTCGGAGATGACCTGCGCGACCTTCACGCCGGAGGCCGCCGCCTGAGCAAGGCCGCGGGTGATGCCTGCGCCGTCGCCGATGGCGAAGAAGTTTGAAAACTTTGTTTCGAGATCGCCGGAGAGCTCGAGACGCGAGGAATAGAACTTGACCTCCGCGCCGTACAGGAGCGTATCGTAGTTTGCCGTGCCCGGAGCGATCTTGTCCAAGGCGTAGATCATCTCAATGATATCGTCGAGCTGTCTCTTCGGCAGAGCAAGGCTCAGGTCGCCGGGGACAGCCGCTGTGAGCGTCGGGCGGGTGTAAGACTGCGCGAGACGGTGCTCGTTCGTGCGAACTCCCTTGACGAGGTCGCCGAAGCGCTGGACCAGAACGCCGCCGGAGAGCATGTTGCTCAGCGAGGCGATGTGCTTGCCGTAACGGTAGGGCTGGTCAAAGGGCTCTGTGAATCGGTTGGATACCAGAAGCGCAAAGTTCGTGTTTGCGCTGCGCAGAGCGGGATCGGAATAGGAGTGGCCGTTAACGGTGTTTATGCCCTCGACGTTTTCTGCAACGACGTGGCCGTAGGGGTTCATGCAGAAGGTGCGTACCTTGTCGCCGTACTGCTTTGTGCGGTAGATGAGCTTGGATTCGTAAACAACGTCGGTGATGTGCTCAAAGACCGTGGCCGGAAGCTCGACGCGAACGCCGACGTCGACCTGATTGTTTATGAGCTTCACCCCAAGCTTGCGGCACTGCTCGGAGAACCACTCCGCGCCGCTTCTGCCGGGCGCTACGATGAGGTAGCGGCACTTTATGTCCCCGCCCTGCCTGAGCGAAAGCGAGTAGCCCTCGCCGTCGCGATCTATGCTGCACACCTCGGTGCGGAAGCGGTATTCTATGACCTTGCGCAGATCCTCGTACATGTTCTGAAGGATGCGCAGATTATTCTCGGTGCCGAGATGCTTGACCTTTGCCTGAAGCAGGTGAAGGTCATATTTTAATGCCTCGCGCTCGAGAGCTCTCGCCTCGGGTGTATCGGTCGAAAAGGTCTTGTCCGTTGCGCCGTATTTCATGTTGACGGTGTCGACGTAATTTATAAGGCTCATGACCTCGTCGTCGTCCATGAAATCGGTCAGCCAGCCGCCGAACTGGGTCGTGAAGTTATACTTTCCGTCGGAAAACGCGCCCGCGCCGCCGAAGCCGCACATCGTGTCGCACACGCTGCAATGGATGCACTCCTTGACCTTGCCCGCGACGATGGGGCAGTGTCTTGAATAGATATCTCCGCCCTGATCGAGCACACAGATCTTAAGCTCCGGATGGCGGGCTATAAGCTCATAGCCTGCGAAAATGCCGGCCGTGCCGCAGCCGATAATTGCAACATCGTATGAATTATTCATTATAATTGCCCCCGTATGTAATGTAGACCCAAACGAGCCCTGCGTATTATACGGATTTCCTGTGGCATAGTAATTAATAAATTGTAAATTTTCCGATAAGTTTAGCGCGTTACTGGACACTTGCGCCGAGGTGTGTATTGCCAATAACTTGACGGGATTTTAAAATGCCTATAAAATATAAAGGAAATATAAATTGAGATGGTGAGAACATGTCAAACGACCCGATAAAGAGAGACATAGGCAAGCAGATACGCGCCGAGGCATTTTCGATCCCGAACATGCTCAGCTATTTCCGTCTGCTGCTGATACCGCTGTTTATAGTGCTTTATGTGCAAGAGGATTTCACGGAGGCGCTCATTACGCTCGCCGCCAGCGGCCTGAGCGATATCCTCGACGGACGCATAGCCCGAAAGTACAATATGGTGACGGATCTCGGCAAGGTGCTCGACCCCGTGGCCGATAAGCTCACGCAGTGCGCCATGATGCTCTGCGTTGCGATGCGCTATCCCGCTATGTGGTGGCTTCTTGGGCTGCACGTCGTAAAGGAGATAGTTATGCTCGGTATGGGCTGGTATGTCCTTAAAAAGACCGATACGGTAAACAGCGCGATATGGGTCGGCAAGCTCTGCACGGGCGTTATCTACGCCGTCATGATGCTGCATGTCATTTTGCCGTATCTGCCGCAGTCGGTGTCAATTGGCTGCACGGTCGTCTGCGCGGGACTCATCGTCCTGAGCCTTATAGTTTACACTGCAAGATATGTGAAGATCCTCGGAGGTAAAAAATGAGCTTACTCTATGCGGTCATTTATATAGCCGTTCTCGGCATAGTTTCGCACTTTGTCGGTCAGGCGCTTCCGCGCGCGTGGTTTTCGGCCGAAAAGTTCCCTTACCGCGCGGCGGACTGGGAAAACGGCGGCAAGGTATATGAGAAGCTCGGAATAAAGCACTGGAAGGATGTCCTTCCCGATATGAGCCGCATCATGCCGGACATGGTCAAGAAGAAAATGACCAAGCAGAACCGCGAGCAGGGCATGGATGTTCTGATCGCCGAGACCTGCGTTGCCGAGTGTGTCCATTTCTGGCTCATCGTTCTGTCGCTGGGCATATTCCTGTTCTGGCACAGCGGCTGGGCGGTCGCTTTCTGGCTTGTGTATAATATTTTGGGAAATGTTCCGTTTATATTGATACAGAGATACAACAGACCAAGGCTCGTGCTGCTTGAGCAGCGCAGAAAGAGGAGGGCTGCAAAACAGTGAAGGTACTTATATTAAGCTGCAACACCGGCGGCGGACACAACAGCGCCGCTTCCGCGATATGCGCGTATTTTGAGAAAATGAACTGCGAGTGCGACATTGTAAACGCACTCGATTTTCTGCCCAAGGCACGCGCGGAGCTCATAAGCCGCGGCCATGAGCTTGCGTATAAATACATTCCGCGCATTTACGGTATGGGCTATCGCATAAGCGAGCTGACGCCGCAGAGCAGGCTCTATGAGCAGAATGCAAAGGGTGCCGATGAGCTGTGCAAGGTGCTGTTTTCCGGCAGCTACGACGTCGTCATAAGCGTGCACGTTTTTGCGGCGATGATGATGACGGAGCTTAGGATAAACCGCGAGATAAATATCCCGAGCTTTTTCGTTGCGACAGACTACACATGCAGCCCCGGCGTATCGGAGATCGTTGCGGATAAGTATTTCATTCCGCACGAGAAGCTGCGCGAGGAGTTCGTAAGCCAGGGCATACCGGCAAACAGGATCGTCGCCTCGGGCATTCCCGTGCGCGAGGAGTTCTGCCGCAGAAGCGACAAAAAGGCCGCGCGCCGCGCCCTTGGCATGAGCGAGGAGGGCAGGCTGCTGCTCCTGTGCTGCGGCAGCATGGGCTGCGGCCCGATACGCAGCATAGCCCTGCGCATCGGCGAGATAATGGACGACAATGACAGCCTTGTCATTGTCTGCGGCAGCAATCATCAGCTTGAAAAGGACCTGCAATTTCTCGCGGGCGACGACATACGCATAAAGATCTGCGGCTTTACCGACAAGATGAGCCTGTACATGGATGCGGCCGACCTCATCATCACAAAGGCCGGCGGCCTGAGTACGACCGAGGCGGTCATGAAGCGCCTGCCGATACTGTTTATCGATGCCGTCCCCGGCTGTGAAAGCCGCAATATAGAGTTTATGACCGACAACGCCTACGCACTTGAGGCCGATACCGCCTCGGGCATGGCGCACCTTGTCGAGACCTGCCTGAGCGGCGCTGTCGATCCAATGGAGATGGTGCGCCAGCGGGAAAACGACTTCCCCTTCGAGGCGACGAAAACCATATACGACACAGTCTGCGCCGAGTACCGCCGCTTTGACGCGGAGCGCTCTGACAGTAAGGCTGAGCCCGAAGTCGAGCCCGCTCGCAGTATGCCCGCCGAGGGAAAGAGCATGATGCTCATAATAAACCCCGTTGCCGGTAAGGGCGAGATGATGCGCTCCCTCGCCGAGGTCACCGGCACGTTCATGGACGCGGGCTACCGCGTGAGCTTTTACCCGACGCGCGGCCGCGGCGACGCAACAGAGTACGTCAAGGCCTACGGCAAGGGATTTGACATGATCTGCTGCTCCGGCGGCGACGGAACGCTCAATGAGACGATATCCGGCATGATAGAAGCAGGTCTCGATATACCCATCGGCTACATGCCGGCCGGCAGCACGAACGATTTTGCGGAGTTTCACGGCATAAGCTGCGACGTTGCGAAAACGGCGAAAAAGATCGTCTCCGGCAAGGAGCACCGTATCGACGTGGGCCGTCTTGGAGGCAAGTATTTCATAAATGCGGCCGATTTCGGCGCGTTTACCTGGCTGCCGTACACCACGCCGCAGAGACTGAAGAACAAAATGGGCTTCTACGCCTATGTTCTCGACGGCATAAAGGATCTGGCAAAGCTCCAGAGCGAGCATCTGCGCGTTACGATAAACGGGCAGACGCAGGAGGGCGAGTTCGTGTTCGGCGTTGTCGCCTCGTCAAGTGCGCTGGCCGGTGCACTCGACTTCTTCGGACAGAAGGTCGTTGCCGACGACGGCCTGTTTGAGGTGCTGCTCATCCGCCGCCCGAACTCGCCGGCCGAGCTCCAGTCGACCATCGCGGCTCTGCGCGAGCAGAACCTGAACAATGAGCTTATATCCTTCTGCCGCACGGATAAGGTAGAGATCGAGTGTATGAAAAAGCTTGCCTGGGCGCTCGACGGCGAAAAGTGCGTCGGCGGAAGCCGCCACGCACTCGAGATGCTGCCGCGCCGCGTGAGGATAATTTACTGATGACGCGTTTTGAAGATATAAGGCTCGTAGCGCTCGATCTTGACGATACGACGCTGCGCTCGGACGGAAGCCTTTCGGATGAAACGCGAAAGGCGATACAAGCGGCGATAGACGCGGGGCTCGAGCTCGTCATTGCCTCGGGCAGGTCGCTGCGTTCACTGCCAAAGGACGTTGCGGAGATCCCCGGCATACGCTATGCTATAACCTCAAACGGAGCCGCCACCGCGCGTCTGCCTGACGGCGAACGCCTTGTGAGCCTTACCCTGCATCCGGATACGGTGCATGAGCTCATCGCCCTTTTCGGCGGTGAGCTTCTTGAGTGCTTTATAGACGGGCAGGCTTACTGCGACGCAAGATACATCGCAGACCCCGTGCACTTTGGATGCTCCGAGGCGTATATAGGCTATGTCAAAACAACGCGCCTGCCGGTAGAGGATATGAAGAGCTTCATCCTCGATAATTCCGACAGGCTCGACAGCGTGGACGTTCTGTGCCAAAACGCAGATCACAGAGCCGAGCTTTGGGAAAAGGCGCTCGCGCTCCCCAAAGCCTACATAACCAGTTCTTCGCCCCGGCTTATCGAGATATCCGATGCCGAGGCGGGAAAGGGCGCGTCGCTCCGGCGATTGTGCGGGATGCTGAATGTTCCGGCAAGCGCCGTCGCCGCCTTCGGAAACGGCGATAACGACGCCGACATGCTCGCCTTCGCGGGGCTCGGCGTCGCAATGAAAAACGCTACCGCCGCGTGCATCGCATCTGCCGACTTTGTGTGCGGCTCGAACGATGAGCACGGCGTTGCGCAAATGCTATACAGAATAATAGGAGACAAAGAAAAGCAGTGATCAGAGAAGCAAGACCCATTGACCTTGACGCAATAGAGAAGATCTATGACGACATCCACGCAGCCGAGGAGAGCGGCAGAATGACGATAGGCTGGATAAGCGGCGTTTATCCCGTGCGCGAGACCGCCGCGGAGGCCATCCGCCGCCGCGATATGTTCGTGCTTGAGGAGGACGGCTGCATAAAAGCCGCGGCCGTTATAAACAAGACCCAGGTCGACGTGTACGAGGGCGCAAAGTGGAGCTTTGCAGCCGGCGATAACGAGGTGTGCGTTCTGCACACGCTGGCGGTCGACCCGCGGTATGCCGGCCGGGGCTTGGGCAAAGGCTTCGTCGCGTTTTACGAAAAATACGCCCAGTCGCGCCGCTGCACGGTGCTGAGGATGGACACTAACGCGATAAACGCGGCGGCGCGGGCAATGTATGCAAAGCTTGGCTACCGCGAGGCGGATATAGCCCCCTGCGTTTTTAACGGCATACCGAATGTTAATTTAGTTCTGCTTGAGAAAAAGCTGAAATGAAAAACGAGGCTCACTGAGCCTCGTTTTTTTTGCTGTTTAATCTACTTAATTATCGTGCTTATAATGGGTTTGCCCTCGCGGTCGAGCAGGGGAGTCAGACCGCCCGCGTAGCCGGAGTAGTGGTAGAGATAATTTACGCCGGTCTCTTTATCCACCCAGATCTCCACGACGTCGATCGCGCCTTGGGCATAGACCTTTTCAAAACGCTTTTCTGACATTTTACTTGTTCCTTTCCTTATACATTTTTGCCGCCCTGCTCATGGGGATGAGCGCGAGCGCCGTGACGATGGCGGCGGCAATGAACAGCTCGTTTACCGGCAGATAACCCTCGGCAATGCTGCTTATGTCATAGCCCATTTCCGCCGCGCGCTGGGCGGTGACGAAGATGAGGTTGCCGTTATCGACGACCTGATATACCTTCTCACCGAAAGCGCGGCAGATAGGGTCGGCAAGCAGCGGGCCCGCTATCATCGGGAAGAAAACGAAGAACATGATCCTTATGCCCTCGAACTGGCCGCGGTGCTCCTCGGGATACAGGCGCTTCATCCAGACCGTCATGGCCTGCATGAAAACGACATAGCCTATGCCGACGAGGATTATGCCGACAAAGCATGGCCAGTTGGCAGCGAAGTTCAGAGCGTTTTCCGTGTCGAACGTTCCCTGCATGCTGCCGACGACGAAGTACACGAACAGGCAGCCGAGGATGCTCAGTATTGTTGCGAACGCGGCGACGGCGGGCACCTTTTTGTTGTTTATGACTTTTATAAACGGAATGGATATCGCAACGGCGATGAGCAGCGGGATGCCGAGGATGAGGCTGGGGTCGTTAAAGCCGAGGGTGTAGTTCATCCAGTTCATGATGTGGATGAAATAGCAGTTGTAGCCGATAAAAAATACGCACAGGGTGAGGAAGACAAGCGCAAGCTCGCGGTTGGCGATAAAGCGCTTAAAATTAAACGTCGAGCCGAACTGATGCCAGAAGCTGCCGTCCTTGACCGGCTTGAGCGTGGGCGCGTCCTTGAGCAGGAAAAACGACGCTATGCCGATGAGAATGGTAACGCCGCCGGCGATGGAGAAGAAGATGATGTAGCCTGCTTGAGGGTTTGCCTCGGTCGCAAGCCCGGTGACGAACATGCCGCCGACGAGGGTGCCAACGAGAGTCCCGATAACGGGCAGCGTTGCGGCGACGGCGCCGATCTGGCCGGAGTTCGAGTCGTCCATCATGTCGGCATACCAAGCGTTGTAGCCCGCGTCGTTTGCCATCGAGCCGAAAAAGCTCATTATCGTGTCAGCCGCGACGATGGTCACGCCGACGAGCATGACGTCGTTGTAAATGCTGTCGCGCAGATAATGCGTCAGGCCGAAGGCTATCGTGAAGATGCCCCACAGGATAGAGCCCCAGGTTATAAGCTTCTTGCGCGAGCCGATACGGTCGGAAAGCGTTCCGAAAAACAGCGCCGAGAACGTCGTCGCCGTCGCCGAGCAGATGGTCATTGCCGTGACGACACCGAGCTGCGCGCCGAAGTCGGAATACAGGAAGTTTGCAAACCAGTTGTTTTCGATGACCCATGCTATCTGTGCGGAAAACCCGATGACCAGCAGCAGAGTCCAGTTGAGCGCGCCGATACCCTTCTTTTCGACGCCTTGTGTTTTACCCATTAATTCTTCCTCCGATTGTTATTGATAAGCTCTTTGACGAGAGCTTCGTATTCGTCCTTTGCGCACATGTAGCTTGCCGCGTGCCCAGCTCCGGGCACGAGCAGCAGCTTTTTCTCGCTTCTGCATGCGTCGAATATCCGCATAGCCATGTCCTTCGGAACATAGCGGTCACTGTCGCCGCAGATGTACAGAAGCGGAATTTCAGTCACGCTCACGCTGCGCACGGAGCTTGCCTCCTTAAAGCCGTAGCCTGCCTTGAGGAGATTTACATACTCGAAAACGTCGACAAACATCGTCGGCAAATGATAAAGCTGCCCGACGAGATTTCGGAAAACCGTGTTGAGATCGGAATAGCCGCAGTCGGCGATAACGCCGCGTACGTTTTTGTTGAGCTCAAGATCCATGCTCTGCAGAACGCTTGCCGCGCCCATGGACATGCCGTGCAGATAAATGTCGTTGTCGGGGAAGAGCTCGGCGGCCTTGTCGGTCCATTTTACGACATCGTATCTGTCCAGTGCGCCGAAGCCTATGTAAGTCCCACCGCTTTTTCCGTGTGCGCGCATGTGGACATAGATAAGATCGTGCCCAAGGGACTTATAGAAATCGTACATTGCCGCAAAATCGCAGGCAGGCTCGGACTTGTAGCCGTGAAAGAACATAACCGTAACGCCCGTACCCGTGCCGCGCAGGAGATCTGCGCGAAGCGTGAGCCCGTCGTCTGTGTCGATGCTTATCTCCTCAAACGGCAGCTCGCGAAAAGGCTTGAAGTACGGAATGTTGTGCGCCCAGAGTGCGTTCCCTGTAGGTTCCAAAAGGTTTGAGGATCTTGCCCCGGTCTCTGGTGTCGGGAAATTATCCTGCCGCAAAATCAGCATGCGGACAAATTTGAGCCCCACGGCGTAAAAAAGCGCCAGCACGGCGCAGATAACTATTAAAACTATCAAAACGGTTTTCATAACATCACCGCGTTTATTTTATTACATTTTTATTAAAATTGGAATAGCCAATATTGAAGAATGAAAAATATTATTATATAATCGTCTATCATCACAAATTCTAAGACGAAAGGAAGTAGCATTATGGAAAAGTCCAAAGTATATTTTATAAGGGAAATAAGTCCCGAAAACGTTATAAAAGCATATGATGCACTCGGCATTGAGCTTAAAGGCAATGTTGCGGTCAAGCTGCACAGCGGCGAGCCCGGCAACCAGAACTTCCTGCGCCCCGATTTCATGAAGCCTGCCGTCGACCATGTCGGCGGAACTATAGTAGAGTGCAACACCGCTTACGACGGCGGCCGCGATACAACGGAGCACCACAAAAAGACCATGCAGCTGCACGGCTGGGTGGAGATCGCCGACGTCGACATCATGGACGCAGAGGGCGAGATGACCATCCCCGTTGCCGGCGGCAAGCACCTTGACGTAAACTACGTCGGCAAAACTTTGCCGGAGTATGACTCCATGCTCGTTCTGTCGCACTTCAAGGGCCACCCGATGGGCGGCTTCGGCGGTGCGCTCAAGAACATATCCATCGGCCTCGCTTCGAGCTATGGCAAGAAGTATATCCACGGTGTCAAGGAGATAGCTAACTTCTGGCATGCAGATCACGACAGCTTCCTCGAGTGCATGGCGGATGCTGCAAAGAGCATCGTCGATCACTTTGAAGGCAATATGGCCTTCGTGAATATAATGAAGAACATGTCCGTCGACTGCGACTGCTGCGCTGTCGCCGCCGACCCCAAGATCGGCGATATCGGCATCCTCGCATCTCTTGATCCCGTTGCGCTCGATCAGGCCTGCGTTGACCTCGTCTACGCAAGCGACGATCCCGATAAGGGTGATCTTATAGAACGCATCGAATCGCGCAACGGCATCCACACCGTTGAGGCCGCTGCCGAGATCGGCGTGGGCAGCCGCGAATACGAACTCATCGAGCTATGAAAAAGCTCGTTCTCGGCATCCTCGCGCACGTCGATGCCGGAAAAACGACTCTGTCCGAGGCGCTGCTGTATACCTGCGGCAGCATCAGAAAGCTCGGCAGGGTCGACCATCGCAACACAGCGCTCGACACTCATCAGATAGAGCGTGAGCGCGGAATAACCGTGTTTTCAAAACAGGCGCAGCTCCGTACCGATAATATGGAGCTGTGCCTTCTTGACACGCCCGGACATGCGGATCTCACCGCGGAAACGGAGCGCACGCTCGACGTTATTGACTATGCGCTGCTCGTAATATCCGGTACCGACGGCGTTCAGGCGCACACCGAAACGTTGTGGCATCTGCTTGAGCGTCACAGGGTGCCGACGATCATTTTTGCGACTAAAATGGATCTGACGGCAAGCGACAAAGAGAGAATACTGAGGGATCTGTGCGAGCGGCTCTCGGAAAACTGCTTTGATCTTTCCGATAAGTCGCAGGAAACGCGTGAAAGCATTGCCATGTGCGACGAAGCGCTTCTGGAGAAATTCGCGTCCGGCGTTGATGTCGCGGACGATGACATATCGCGCCTTATCGCCGAGCGAAAGCTTTTTCCCGTGCTCTACGGCTCGGGTCTCAAACTCGAGGGAGTGCCGGAGCTTGTCGAATTCATAGAAAAATACGCAGTGAGCCCAGAGTATCCGGAAAAGTTCGGCGCGAGGGTCTATAAAATAATGCGTGATGCGCGAGGGCGCAGACTCAGCTGCATGAAAATAACCGGAGGCACGCTGCACAATCGCGACAGTGTGAACGGGCAGACCGTCACCGAGCTGCGCGTCTACTCCGGTGCAAATTATGAAGCCGTTCAGGAGGCGGCCGCGGGCAGCATCGTTGCCGTACAGGGCCTTGACGATACATACGCCGGTGAGGGCCTCGGCTTTGAAAACGACGGCATGCAGCCGGAGACCGAGGCTGTCATGAGCTATAGGGTAGAACTTCCCGAGGGCGCAGACGCGCTTGTGGCATATAAGCAGCTCAGGCAGCTCGAGGACGAGGATCCCCAGCTTCATATTGAGTGGAACGAGCGACTTCGCGAGATAAGCGTGCGCATAATGGGCAGAGTGCAGACCGAAGTGCTCACGGAGCTTATACGCGAGCGCTTTGACCTTGAGGTCGCCATCACCTCCGGCGGCATCGCATATAAGGAGACGATAGCTGAGCCGGTGCACGGTGTCGGGCATTTTGAGCCGCTGAGGCACTATGCCGAGGTGCATCTTCTTATCGAGCCGGCAGAGCGCGGCTCGGGCCTGAGCTTTGAAAGCCGCTGTCCCACGGACGAGCTCGACCGCAACTGGCAGAGTCTGATCATGACGAATCTTGCGGAAAAGGAGCATTTAGGCGTTCTGACGGGCTCGCCGCTGACGGACGTTAAGATAAGCCTCATCGCCGGACGTGCACACCTTAAGCATACCGAAGGCGGCGACTTCCGCGAGGCAGTGTACCGCGCGGTGCGTCAGGGACTGATGAAGGCCAAGAGCGTGCTGCTCGAGCCATGGTACGAGTTCCGGCTCGAGCTGCCGCCCGAGCATATAGGCCGTGCCATTTCCGACGTGCGCGCCATGAGCGGACAGTTCGACACCGAGGGCGGCAGCGTCATAACCGGCCTTGCGCCCGTTTCTGAAATGAGCGGATACGCGGAAGTGCTTGCATCTTACACATCCGGCAAGGGCAGGCTCAGCTGCCGCGCAGCGGGCTATTATCCCTGCCACGACGAGAAGAAGGTCATTGAGGATATAAGCTACGATCCCGAGGCGGATGTTGAAAACACGCCCGATTCCGTTTTTTGCTCGCACGGCGCCGGAACGGTCGTTAAATGGAACGAGGTCGAAAATTTTGCGCACCTTAATCCCACGCTCGGCAATAAGGAATCGGAGACTGTAACCCGCCCACGCTATTTTTCAATCGACGATAAGGAGCTCGAGGCGATAATGGAGCGCGAGTTCGGCCCCGTGCGCCGCAGGATGTACACAAAGACACAGGTGCAGGAAACGCCCTCGTTTTCCGTTGCACCGTCAAAGCGCGAGTATGTCATCGTCGACGGTTATAATTTTATTTTCGGAACACCGGAATATAAGGAACTGGCCGCGGCCTCACTGACGCTTGCGCGCGAGCGCCTGTCGGATGTGCTGCGCAGCTACAGGGCTATGCGCGACTGCGAGCTTGTGCTCGTATTCGACGGATATCGAGTCGCCGGAAATGTCGGCGAGCGCGAAACGCAGGGCATACGCACGGTGTACACAAAGGAAAATGAGACTGCCGATATGTATATCGAAAAGCTTGCAAACGATATCGGCAAAAACTATTCGGTCAAGGTCGTTACCAACGATTCGCTCATTCGCCTGTCGGCCATGCGCTCGGGTGTTCTGCGCATGTCGGTCAAGGAGTTTTCCGACGAGCTTGACGTGGTGATGAAAAGAATAATGGAGTACATTGATGGAAAACGATGAGCTTATCCGCCGTGCGGAGGATCTGTGCCGCCGCTGCGAAAAGACCGCGAGCGTTACGCACACGGCGTTCCTTACCCCGGCAGAGCAGTTCGCGCTCGAAAAGTGGGCGCGCAGTGCACCCGACTGCAATATGCTTCTTACCGGCGGTGCGGAAGGGTGCGAGCGCCGCGCCGCGTTCTTCCTGCCGTTTTATATGGATGCCGAGAGCTTCGAGGCAGACGAATATATAAGTGCCCTGCGCGCAAGGGCGCACTTCGCTTCTCCCACGCACCGCGACTATATGGGTGCGATACTCGGCCTCGGCATAAAGCGCGAGTGGCTCGGAGATATCTGGATAGACGGTGAGGAAGCGGTCATATTCATCATGCAGTCTGTCGAGCGCCACGTCGCCGACGGGCTTGAGAAGGTCGGAAGATACGGCGTTAAGCTGCAAAAGGCGGAGCTATCGGAGCTCACGCCGCCCGAGCGGAAGGTAAAGCGAGTTTCGTTTTCCGTAAAAAGCATGCGCTTTGACGCGGTGCTTGCCGGAATGTTCGGACTGTCGCGCACGGCGGCTGTGTCACACATTGCCGAGGGGGCTGCAAGCCTTAACTACTCCGAGTGCCTTAAAAACGATGCCCTTGTCTCGCCGGGCGACGTTATTTCCCTGCGGGGTCACGGCAAGGGAACGGTCTCGGCCTCCGGAGGCGTCAGCCGCAAGGGCCGGCTTTTTGTCGAGGCGGAGATTTATAAATAAGTATAGAATGGCAGAGCGTAGAGCTCTGCCATTAAAATGTTTTATATAATTCGCAAAAATATTTATATAAAACTCTTGACAAATTAGAAAAACGAGAGTATATTAAGCTTACAAAGGAAAAATAACAAGGGTCGGATCATCAGATACGGCCCATTAGTTGTGAATGAAGAGAGGCTATTATGAAAAAGACACTATACAGCTTGATGCTTTCGGACGAAGTGGTCGCCGAGGTGGACAGACTTGCCCACAGGCTCGGGACGAACCGTTCAAATCTAATAAATCAGATACTTGCCGAGCATGTTAACCTCGTAACTCCCGAGCGCAGGATAAACGATATTTTTTCGGCCATCGAGCAGCTCATGACCCCATCGCGCGAGCTAGTGCCTTTCGTGTCGCCCAATGCGTTGACGATGTCGCTCAAGTCCTCGCTCGAGTATAAGTACCGCCCGACGGTCAAATATGAGGTCGAGCTTTACCGCGGCGACAGCGACAGCCTCGGAGAGCTTACTGTAATTTTCCGCACGCAGTCGGCGGCGCTTATCCGCTCGATGACGGAATTCTTCCGCATCTGGAAGCGCATCGAGGATGCGCACCTGCGCCCCGTTATGGACTCCGAGCCGCCGAAATATGCCCTGTACGACGGCAAATTTATCCGCTCGATCTCCGTTCCGTCGCGCGACTGTTCCTCCGATGAGCTTGCGAAGGTGCTGTCGGAATACATCAAATTATTCGATACCATGATGAAAGGCTACCTAGGCGGACGGCTCGACGCCCGCGATATCGAAGCCTGTTACTTCTCCCAGTTAAGGAGAGCCGATATTCTCATCTAACTAATTAATTCAGCAAAGAAGGTGTTTTTATGAATGCACAGAATTTCACCCAAAAGACACTTGAAATGATCCAGACCGCCAAATCCATGGCGATGGAAAACAACAATCAGTATATAACCCCGGAGCATCTGCTGTATGCCCTCGTCGATCAGGACGGCGGACTTATTCCGTCGCTGCTGGGCAAGATGGGCGTTGACTGCAACGCGGTGCTCTCGGAGCTTGACACGGCGATCGAGGGCATGCCCAAGGTCTCCGGCGACTATGATATCTACCTCTCGCGTGAAGCGGAGCGTGTCATGAACGCGGCCGAGAAATCGGCAAAGAGCCTGGGCGACGAATATTTGTCAGTCGAACATGTAATGATCGGCATTTTCGCATCCCCCACGCCCGCGATAAAGCGCATTTTCGATAACCACGGCATCACAAAGGCCAAATTCACCGAGGAGCTCAGTAAAGTAAAGAAAGGCCCCGTCACCGGCGATAACCCCGAAAACAGCTACGATGCGCTAAAAAAATACGGCACAGACCTTGTCGAGCGGGCGCGCAGCAATAAGCTCGACCCCGTCATCGGCCGCGATACCGAGATAAGAAACGTAATCCGTATCCTTTCGCGTAAGACGAAAAATAACCCCGTGCTCATCGGTGAACCGGGCGTCGGCAAGACCGCCATAGCCGAGGGACTTGCCCAGCGTATTGTCCGCGGAGATGTGCCGGAGGGACTTAAAAACAAGACTATTTTCTCGCTGGATATGGGCGCGCTGATAGCGGGCGCGAAGTATCGCGGCGAGTTCGAGGAGCGCCTGAAGGCCGTCCTTGAGGAGATAAAGCAGTCCGACGGTCAGATCATCCTGTTTATCGATGAGCTGCACACCATCGTAGGTGCGGGCAAAACCGAGGGCAGCATGGACGCAGGCAACCTCTTAAAGCCCATGCTCGCGCGCGGCGAGCTGCACTGCATCGGCGCGACGACCCTTGACGAGTACCGCAAGTACATCGAAAAGGACGCGGCGCTCGAAAGACGATTCCAGCCCGTGCAGGTAGACGAGCCGACCGTTGAGGACACCATTTCCATCCTCCGCGGCCTGAAGGAGCGCTATGAGGTCTATCACGGCGTGCGCATCCACGATAACGCCATCGTCGCAGCGGCGACGCTTTCAAACCGGTATATCTCCGACCGATTCCTGCCCGATAAGGCCATCGACCTCGTCGATGAGGCCTGCGCTCTCATCCGCACGGAGATAGACTCCATGCCCGCCGAGCTTGACGACATGCGCCGCAAGATCATGCAGCTCGAGATCGAGGAAACGGCGCTCAAAAAAGAGACCGATAAGCTTTCGCAGGATAGGCTTGCAAAGCTCACCGAGGAGCTTGCAAACCTCAAGGATGAGTTCAACGAGCAGAAATCCCGCTGGGAGGCCGAAAAGGGCAGCGTAGACGAGGTCAAGAAGCTCAAGAGTCAGATCGAGCAGATGAACGCCGACATCGAAAACGCGCAGCTTCGCTACGAGTACGAGACGGCGGCAAAGCTCAAATACTCCGACCTGCCCGCGCTTGAAAAGAAGCTTGAGGAGGCCGAAAAGCTCAGCGAGGAGCGCAAGGCCAGCAGCATGGTGCACGACACTGTCACCGAAGAGGAGATAGCCGGTATCGTCGCAAAGTGGACGGGCATCCCAGTCTCAAAACTGCTCGAGGGCGAGCGCGAGAAGCTTTTGAACCTCGACAAGGTGCTGCATAAGTCCGTCATCGGTCAGGATGAGGCCGTTCAGAAGGTCACCGAGGCCATCTGGCGCTCGCGCGCAGGCATAGGCGACCCGAACAGGCCGATAGGCTCATTCATGTTCCTCGGCCCAACGGGTGTCGGCAAAACGGAGCTTGCAAAGGCTCTGGCAAGATGCCTGTTCGACGATGAGCACAACATGGTAAGGATCGATATGACAGAGTACATGGAGAAGTTCTCGGTCTCCAGACTTATCGGAGCACCTCCGGGATACGTCGGCTACGACGAGGGCGGCCAGCTCACCGAGGCCGTGCGCAGAAAACCGTATTCGGTCGTGCTGTTTGACGAAATCGAAAAGGCGCACCCGGATGTGTTCAACATCCTGCTGCAAATTCTCGATGACGGCCGCGTGACCGATTCTCAGGGCCGCACGGTGGACTTCAAGAACACCATTATCATCATGACCTCGAACCTCGGCAGCCAGTTCCTGCTCGACGGCATAAACGATAAGGGTGAGATCGAGGAGAGCGCAAGGCAGCAGGTCATGGCCGCGCTGCATCAGCAGTTCAGACCGGAGTTCCTCAACCGCCTTGACGAGATAATCTGCTTCAAGCCTCTGACGAAGGCGGAGCTTAACGGCATTATCGACATCCTCACTTCTGCGCTCAGGCAGCGCCTTGAGGATAAGAGCCTCGGCCTTGAGATCACCGATGCCGCAAAGCAGCTCATAATCGACCGCGGCTTTGACCCCGTGTTCGGCGCGCGTCCTCTTAAGAGATATCTCCAAAGCACCGTCGAAACGCTCATTGCCCGTGCGATACTCGCAGGCGATATGCCGGTCGGCCACGTCATCAAGGTCGACGTGTGCGACGGCGAGCTCGTGTGCGAATAATAAGAAAAAAACTCCCGCTCAGTCGAGCGGGAGTTTTTTTCGCTTACAGACAATGATAAGTGCGAAGAGGAGAGCGTCAATAATCATAACCGCAGCCAGGGCCAGCCAGTCGATGCCGATGAGGTCTAAAAAACCGTAGGCGGCGACGAGAGTGCTTTTTTCGATCCAAGCGCTGTGACGGTCGACAGCTGTAAGCGCGGCTGTTGCGGCCAAGCCGACGGCGCACAGCACCGTCCAGTGAATGCCCGTGAGGCTCTCCGTTCTGAGCTCGATGAACGCAGCGGCCGCAAACAAAATAAGCGCCAAACCGAAGCGCAGAAGCAGTGCGGGCAGATAATTATCCTTAAATTCGGCATTGTTCTCGCTCTGTGTGTAGAAATTGAGCTTGATCCCGAGTGTGTTTGCTATGGTATCGCCGAGCTCCTGCGTTTTTTCTCCTGTTGTGTTCAGAACTATGAGATTCATCAGAGCGTTAGCGTGAAAATCAATACCCGAGTTTTCAATAAACTCTTCGTTTATCGGTACGAGAATAGAAAAGTTGAAGTAGCTTTTCCAGTTGAGCGAATAGAAATTGGAACGGCAGGCGTTTTGCTTTAATACACCGGTCACCCGGTATGTGGCGGGGCGACCCAAAGCGGGGTCGGTGATCGATATCTCGGAGCCCAAAGGATAAGCCTTGCTCAGCCCGGCGCCGACAACGACGGGGATTTTGCCGTCTAAATCATTATCAAAGCCGGAAGCCGAGCCCTGCGTAAGCTCCAGAGGAAACAGTGTGCAGTATTCCTCGCTCACATAGTCGAGTGCGACCTCCATGTCGCATCCGGGCAGTTCTGTGATGTATCCGTCGGAGTAAACGGCGCAGTTAAAGCTGCGTTGAATGTAATCGAAGGTTTTCTGCATGTCCGCATTTGTGATGGATGCAAGATCGGGCTCGGACTCGGGATCGAGGTTTGCTATGTAGGTCCCGGCATGCTCGAGCGGCCTCATTTCCTCGTAACCCTGAATCGTTGATAACAGCGAACGGATGCCGGCGAAAGCAATATAGTTTGCCGCGAAAAGCAGCAAAACGATACAGAGACAGCTTATTGCTCTTTTTGCATTCATGGTTTAATTCTTCTTTCGAGTCAGCACCGCGCCGACGATGGAAGCTATGAGAACGAGCGGAGCGGCTCTTACGAACACATATTCAAACACATGAAACGCCGCGCCGAAAACTGCGGTCTCGGGGTCTGCGTAGTCCCAGCCGAGATAGGGGCTTCCCATTGATGCGAGCAGCGCGAAAATTATGAGAGTTATAGCGCCAAGGGCGATAAACAGCCAGTGGAAGACCTTCCGCCGCGATTCTCTGCGCTGCGCGAGCTGCAAATTTATAGTTTCGAGCTTTTCCGATATCGCCTTGAGATCGTCGGCCTGCGGCTTAATTATCGTCTCGCCGAGCAGAGTGCTCACCGGTGTTTCGAGCGTCTCGGAAAGTGCGATTAGCATATCGGCATCGGGCACCGACAGTCCCTGCTCCCATTTTGACACCGTCTGCCGTACGACGTTCAGTCTAACGGCGAGCTCCTCCTGCGAAAGCCCCTTTGCTTTTCTTACGGCTTTTATGTTTTCACTGAGCATTACGCCACCTTCTTTCGAGCCTTATTGTACGCAAAAACGCCCGTTGCCGCAAGCAACGGGCGTTAACATTACTATTATGCTTACGATATGGGCTTGAAATCCGCCTTCTGCTCGCGCTGCTGGCGCTCGAAATCCTCGGCTTCCTTCATGTACGGCAGCATATGGTCGCGTACAAGCTCCGGCCACATGAGAAAATAGGTGCTGAAAGGATTTACGACGGCATGGCGCTTGGTGTCAACGAGCATCTGGAAATAATCCATCGGCTTTAGACACACGCAGTCGCACTGATCCTTGAGCTTGCCGAATTCATCGGGATCGGTGAAAATGGGGATGAACACCTGATTGTTTACGGTGAGGGTGATGAAATTGAGCATTGCGGAGGATGCGCTGTTCTTCTGCACGGCGAAGTACATCGGCGTTTTGGCAAGCTGCTCGAGAAGCATTGACAGCGACTGCTGATCCTTGCCCTGCGACTGACTGTATTTCCCGATGAGCTTCTTTATCCCCATTCGGGATATCTGATCTATCTGCTGCTGGCTGAGTTCGGAATTGGACATGTATTTTTACCTCATAAGTTTTTTCTTTCATCATACCATACATCGTATTGATTGTCCACGAAACAAAATTTGCGCAATGGCACAGCGCTTGCATTGACAAATCATGCAATTTTGCTACTATCAAAAACGCCGGAGCGAAAAGAGGCCTCGAGCTTTTTGCTTCGGATCAATGATAAGGAGACTTCTTATGGACATAAATATCAAAGTTAAAGACAAGATAGCGGCCGGGGACGGAACGCTCATCGTCTGCGGCAACAGCGATTACACCGTTAATTTCGAGCTCGACGCCGAGTGGGAGGCCTACGACAAAAAGACCATGCGCATAGGCTACCGCAACGGCAAATATAAAGACGTTGATTTTAACGGCACGAGCTGCGCTCTGCCCGTTATCAAAAAGCGCCCGTGGATAAATATCGGTCTCTATGCCGGGCAGCTTCACACCTCGACCCCGGCGGTTTTCCGCTGCACAGAGTGCATAACCGACAGAGACAACGAGCCGGTCGACAAGCCCGAGATCTCGCCCTACAGTGTGCTGACGATCATTATCGGCGACAAGGTGGAGCGCTATGAATACACAGGCTCCAATGATAAGACCATCGAGGTCGCAGACGGAAGCGAGGTGAGCTACTGATGGCAAAAAAGCTTTATGAGGAAACCGATGTGCAGGCCATAGCGGAGGCTATCAGACTGAAAAACGGCACGGCCGCAGGCTATAAGCTATCTCTGATGGCTCAGGCGATAGAGTCGCTCAAGACGGGCGACAATTTTGTGCAGACGGACGTGCCCGAATATGTGAAGACCGCGGTGCTCGAACTTGCGAAAAAGGTCAGCGCCGTGCAGACTGCGGACAGTATAACCTTCATTGCCGCGTCAGATGCACACCAGCTCGATACGGATGAATATGTCGTAAACGGCAATCTGCACGCGAGCATGGCTATGAAAGCGCTCGGCTACGTTCTGCCCGGTATAGATTTCTGCTGCTTTTTGGGCGACTACAGTGCCGGCAGCAGCACGACAACGCTCGCTGAGGGCAGGCAGCATTTTGCGGAGATAAATGCGGGACTAAAGGAGGCTTTTGCCGCCATCCCGCAGTTCAGGACGCCCGGCGAGCGCGATGGCCTGCGAAATTCGTGGACGCAGAACGGCAGCTGGCTGCAATCGGAAGAGATATATACCTACGTCGGCAGATACAACGAAGGTGCGACCTATGGCAGCACATCGGAGGGTTACTGCTACCGCGACTTCGACGAGAAAAAGCTGCGAGTAATATGCCTGAACACTTCCGAAAACGGGCAGAATTTCGACAACGTTTCCGAGCCGCAGCAGCTGTGGCTTGCGCGGATGCTCAGGACAGTCGGGCTGAAAACC
The DNA here is from genome assembly GCA_934636655.1 of uncultured Oscillospiraceae bacterium. GTDB lineage: Bacteria > Bacillota > Clostridia > Oscillospirales > Oscillospiraceae > F23-B02. The sequence continues at coordinate 34,893 of CAKUAS010000009.1, read as the reverse complement.
GGCTGGGGCATAGTCATCCTCTCGCACTATCCGCTGGATTTTACCGATGTCGGCAAGACCTCGACGAGCGCGGCAAACGCCGTCGGTACGATACTCAGAAAATATGCCGAAGGCGGCTCTGCCAAGATATCGGGTATGACGATATCCTTTAAAAATGCGAACAAAGCGAAGATATACGCAACGTTCCACGGCCATACGCATAATTTAAAGGTCGCAAAGCTAAGTGACGTTCAGGAATCCGGCAGTACGGAATTTGACGTTTTGCGAATCGCAATACCGAACATGTGCTATTTCCACAACAATGAGTTCGGCCAAAATGAGGGCACAGATTCAAACGATATCGAGTTCGGCGAGGATACGACATACAGCAAGACCCACGATACCGCAAGCGATACCTCGTTTATTGTAAACGTCATAAATCCGTCCGAGGGGAAGATACATTCCTTCTGCTACGGTGCGGGCTATGACCGCGAAATAATCATACCTTCAAACGAAACATAATAGAACCCCTACGGGGAGACCCGTGGGGGTTCTATAGGCGCTTTAACGCCGCTGCGAATACGTTTGCCGCGTAAGCCCGGTATCGGGACTGCCGACCATCACGTTGGAATTATCAGTTCAGCTCTCCGCCTGCCGCGAGTACGGCAGCCTGTGCGAGCACAAGAGTCGGATCGATGTGCGGATAGTGCAGATCGTACATCTCAAACGCCGGAGGCAGCTCCGTACAGCCGAGGATGAGAGTCTGCGCGCCGCGATCCAGCAGCTCCTGAGCGGCCTTTTCAAAGCCGCTTGCGTCGAAATCGCGGCGTCCGGCCTTAACGCCGTTGTATGTGAGATCCATTACGGCTGCCTGTGCCTCGGACGAGGGAGTCAGAAGCTCAATGCCGCTGCCCTCAAAGCATTTATCGTAGATGCCGGTCTGTACGGTGCCGTCGGTCGCAAGAAGCCCTGCGCATGTGATGCCCTGTATTTTGAGCTCCCGTGCCGTGAGCTTTATCATATGAAGGACCGGGATATCGACCGCCGCGCATACGGCATCGTAAAAGCCGTGCGCCGTATTGCAGGGCATGGCGATGAGCTCAGCACCGGCTGCGGCAAGCCGCCTTGCGCTCAGCACCATCTGCTCTGTCGGGTCCATGCCGCCGTGAACGAGCGCCTCGGTGCGGTCGGGAATGTCAGTGTTGCTGTCGATGATGACGTGCAGATGCTCCTGGTCTCTTGCGGCTCTGGTGGAGACTATTATTTTGTTGAACAGATCCGCAGTCGCGGCCGGCCCCATACCGCCGAGAATGCCTATGATTTTTTTAGCCATACTGTGTACCTAAAATGTAGTGAAACGCATATAAAATGCGCTTAAGGTGAAATTTTCACGTGAAAGCGTAAAATCAAGAAAGCCCTGAAATCTCAATGACTTCAGGGTTTTATCTTGGAGCTGCTGGGCAGATTCGAACTGCCGACCTCATCCTTACCAAGGATGCGCTCTACCTACTGAGCTACAGCAGCAAAGCTGATGCCCCTTTTTCAAGGGGCATCGATGGCGACCGAGAAGGGACTTGAACCCTCGACCTCCGGCGTGACAGGCCGGCGTTCTAACCGACTGAACCACTCGGCCACGGCTCAGTTAATATAACAGATTTTTAGCCTCTTGTCAACAATTTTTGAAAAAATTTTTTAAGCAAACGAAAATTTATCTTTTCGATTTGGATTTTTTCTTTGCCGATTTGGACTTTTTCGCCGCTTCCTTTGCGGCCTTACGGTCGGCAGACTTCTTTTCCTTGAGCTTCTGCTTGGTTTTTATCTCAACGATCGCGAAATACGCGATAACGCCGAGCACCAGAAACGCAACGTATGTGTACCACGGCATATTTCATCCCTCCAATTCAATAAATTTAATATACATTAAAATGCAGCGCCGGTCAAGATGACAAAAAGCTGTGGACAAGCTTGCGCACGGTGCGCTATAATATGAACCATGATTGCCGCTCTTGTATCAGCCGGCTATCATTAGTAAGGCGTTAGTGCGCCTCTGAAAAAAGGACTTGTATGATGAAAAAGAATTTGAGATTTCTGATCGCCCTGTGGCTTAGTAAGCTCGCAATGTGGCTGCAAAAGCTTCTGGGCATGAACGCAAGCTATTTTCCCGGCAAGCTTGCAATAAAGCTCTGCCCGGACTTTCTCGGAAGGATAGACAAGCCTAAGACCATCATGACCGTTACCGGAACAAACGGCAAAACCACCTGCTGCAACATGACGCTGGACGTTTTGTCCGACGCGGGCTTCAAGGTGCTCAATAACCGTGCGGGCTCGAACACCGATGCGGGTATCGCCTCGGCGCTCATTTCCGGCAGCACGATAGGCGGCAGGGCGAAGTTTGAGTACGCCGTGTTCGAGGTCGATGAGCGAAGCTCGCAGAAAATATACAGGTATGTTCACCCCGACTACGCCGTGTGCACGAACCTTTTCCGTGATTCCATTCAGCGCAACGCCCATCCTGAGTTTATATTCTCGTTTATCGACTCGGCTCTGCCGGACGATACGCATATGATCTTAAACGCCGATGATCCTATCAGCGGTCAGCTCAAGAAGGGCAATAAACGCAGCTATTTCTCAATAAGCCGTCTGCCGACCGACAGGGATGCGTGCGTCAATATAATAAACGATATGCGTGCATGCCCCCACTGCGGCGGCAAGCTCGAGTACGAGTTCGTGCGCTATCACCATATCGGCAAAATGCGCTGCCCCAGCTGCGGCTTTGCCTCGCCCGAGGCCGATTATCTCGCCTCTCCCGACTACGAAAAGCGCAGTATAATCGTGCACTCCGCCAAGGGCGACGAGGAGTATCCGCTTATTAACGACAGTGTGTTTAATACCTATAATCAGGTCACCGTTGTAACGCTCCTGCGCGAGCTCGGAATTTCGGCCGAGGATATCGCAAAGAGCTTTTCGCACATGAGCATCGTCAAATCTCGATACACGAACGTGAAGAAAAACGGTGTCGAGGTTGTGACGAACATGACCAAGGGTCAGAACCCTGTTGCGTGTTCGATCGTTTTCGACTATATTCGCTCCGAGCCGGGGATGAAGGAAGTCATCGTCATGCTCGACGATAAGACATACAAGAAGACGACCGAGATCGTCACATGGGTGTACGATGCCGACTTTGAGTTCTTAAACGATCCGAGCATAAAGCGCATCGTTGTCGGCGGCGTGAGGCTGCATGACTATCACCTGCGCCTGCTGCTGGCCGGCGTTCCGGAGGAGAAGATACGCTGCGTCGAGCAGGAGACCGACGCTCCGGCCGAGCTTGAGCTTACGGGCACGGACAAGGTGTTCATTCTGCACGATCTGACGACGCCGCAGCTCACACAGCAGGTGCGTGACGGCATCCTTGCGCGCCTTGAGGAAAAGGAGGCACAGGAATGAAGATAGAAGTGCTGTTTCCCGAATTTGCGAATTTGTTCGGCGACTGCTGGAACTGGCGCTATCTGGCGCGATGCCTGCCGGAGGCCGAAATGATAGAGACCGGCTACGGAGATGAGCCGCACTTTGTCTCTGAAAAGGTAGATATGATAATCATGGGCGCGATGACCGAGCATCAGCAGGAGCTCGTTATCGAAAAGCTCATGCCTTACCGTGACTGTCTGCGGCGGCTTATTGATTCCGGTGTCGTGTTTTTAATGACGGCAAACGCCGGCGAGGTTTTCTGCGAGTACATCGAAAACGAAGACGGCAGCCGTATCGCCGGGCTCGGCCTTGTTCCGCTGCACGCAAAGCGAGACATGATGCACCGGTATAACTCCACGCAGCTGTGCACGTTCGAGGACATGGAGCTTGTGGGCTTCAAGGCGGAGTTCTCGCAGCTTTACGGCGATAATTCTGACATTTATTTTGCCGAGGCAAAATATGGCGTAGGCATAAACAAAAAATCAAAACTCGAGGGCGTGAGGATCAAAAACTACTTCTCGACCTCGATGGTCGGGCCGTTTATCATGATGAATCCGCCGTTTGTGAAATACCTCATGCAGCTTCTGGGCGTAAAAGAACCCGGGCTTCTCTTTGAGGAGACGAATATGGCCGCATACGAGCGCCGGCGCGCGGATATCGTCCGCATGATGGGCGAGAACAGTTAGATTATTAAAAAACCGAGGTCTATGACCTCGGTTTTTTAATGCTATGCTACTTTTGTTGCAGAAGGTAAAGCGTTTAGACTATATGATAATAATGTAACAATGTTGGGAGGGCAGCGTAATGGAAAGCCTGTCATACAGTCCGTCGCAGTTTGGCGATGTTGAGATAATACGGGATGAAAATAATGCTTTCGCCGGACTTGCGACATCCGACGGGGTAGAAGCCTGCGTACTCGACAGGCCGTTTATCGCCGACAAAAAGGTGCTTTCGCGCTATGACGATGCCTGCGCATATATACGAAGGATTTTGACCGCTAAGATGAAGCTTGAGCTTCCGAGAGGCTACAGCCTCGCGCTCACGCCCGAGGATCTGGCGGTGTTTTTTTCACAGGAATGCGATATGAGCACGATGAAAAAGTACATTGACGCAAAGCGCGCGCAGGTCGCCGAAGAAACGGCTGTTTGGATGCGAGAGCGTGCGTGGGACACAAATCCTATGACCGCGCAGGAGGCAAAGGAGCACAACTTTATGTTCGACGCGGAAACCGGCGCGATAGCTACCGATGGCTGCTTTAATCCGGCAACCGTTGTTGAGCTTCCGTCGTCGATTGACGGAGTGCGCGTGCAGAGGATAAAGGAATACGCCTTTGTGTCGTACACCTATCTTGAAACTCTCGTCATGCCCGATAGTGTGACGTATCTTGAGCCGTATGCCTTCTACGATAAGGTGCATCTGCGAAATGCCAATCTATCAAAAAACCTGACGAGAATATCCGAGGGTGCGTTCTCGCGCTGCCGTGCACTCAATTCCATAGTCATACCCGAGGGGGTCACGCATATCGAGCCCGAGGCCTTTTTTCAGTGTGCAAATCTCTTTTCGGTCTACATACCGGACAGCGTCGTGTCCGTCGGCCGGTGCGCTTTTCTGAGTGTGCCGCATATATATTATAACGGCTCGGCCAAGGGCTTCCCCTGGGGCGCCGTGGCCGGAAATTGAAGGAGAGATAATATGAGCGGAAAAACCGAGAAGGTCACGTGCGGCGGCAGCAATATGCGTGCGCCGATGAAGCTTGATTTCATAAGTTCGCTGCGCGAAGCGCTGCCTGCCGACTGGCCCGAGATAGTTATAGCGCGAGCTCAGCGTGAGGGCGAGCCCATGTGCTTTGCCGAAGCGGAGGACGCAGGAGATATCTTTAACTGTATCGGCATCGTATCCAACCCCACGGAGCAGCTTGTATCCATGCTGCGCACGGCGCCGGTGACGGCACGTCCGCGAGCGCTTTGCAAAAAAGACGGAACGGCGTGCTCTGCCGATGATCCGGCCGTATGGGGCTTTATAGCCGAGTTTGAGACGGCGGATAAGCTGTCTGCTGCTGTGCGCGAGGCGATAGCTCAGGCGGCGTTGCGCGGCTGCGGAAGCGAATCGGAGCTTGATGATAAGGCCGGGTATATGCTTGAGCAGGGCATACCTCAGAAGATAATCGTCCGTGCGCTCGAGTGGATGCTCGAACGCCCCGCCTATCCCGAGCTCGTCCCCTGCCCGCCGGTGAGATTCGTTCAGTCCGACGCTTACGGGGAGCTTACGCGCGCTTTGGCCTATCGTCTGTCGGGCCTCAATCTGCGCCTTATCGGCGGTAAGGGCTGCGGCAAGAATACGCTTGCACAGACGCTTGACTGGCTGCTGAACATTCCGCAGTACAGAATGCAGGGAAATGCCGAGATGGATAAGCTCGACCTCCTCGGCGGCCCGACGATAGAAAACGGAACGCTGCACTATAAGCTCAGCGACATGCTGCGCTATATCGAGGCCGGAGCGGACGTCGTGCTCGACGAGGGCAACACCATAAAGCCCGAATGCGCAGACGTTCTGCACTCGCTGACCGACGAGGCGCGCAGGATACAGGTGCCCGGCTACGGCCTTGTGAAGATGCACCCGAAATCCTCATTCATGATAACCATGAACGAGGGCTACGCCGGAACAAACTACATGAACGAAGCGACTATAGACCGATTCACGCCCATACAGATGTCCGAGCCCGAGAGCGTTAAAGAGATACTGCGCCGCGTCGTGCCGACAGCGCCGGAGCATTGCCTGAGCATATGCGACGTGGTCTACTGCGCGATAAAAGGCCGCATCGACTCATCAGGAGGTCTTGAGCCCGAGGCGATGACTATACGCGGTCTGGTCGATGCTCTGCGCGCAGAGCCGCTGCTGGGATTGAAGTGGGGGCTTCTGGATAATGTCGCCGCCAAGCCGCAGGATCAATACACGCGCCTGCAGCTTACCGAGCTCATAGAGAGCGTGGTGCCCTGATGAACGCGGATACGCTTGAGCGGTATGAGCAGTTTCTGCGCGCAGAGCCTATCGAGAGCATACTAAGCCGAAACCTCGGATTCCTGCTTGACGATAACAGGCTCGTTTCCGCCGTGAAGCTCGATCTCTCTCTTAAAAATCGCACTGAGGACGGACGGGTCATTCTCGGCGGCGCGCCGTATCTTCTGCGCGCCGATTTTGACCGCCGCCACTGGACGGCGGGGCTTCGCGTCCTTTTGGCGCACGAGGTGCAGCACGATAACAGCTCCGACTCCGACGCGCTCGGCAGAGTGCGCGAATTTTCCGAGCGCCTGTTCGAGGAAAAGGGCTTTCGCCCCTTCGTCGGGCGCATACTCGGACAAAGGGTAATGAACATCCTCGAGGATGCGAGAGTGAATAACATAATTTGCAGCCGCTTCCCCGGTTATGTTCCGATGCTGCGCTTTGTTAACTATGCAAAAACAGAGGGTCTTGCGCCTGAGAGCAAGCTGGACGAATTCCTTGTGCGGCTTGAGATCTGCGCGCTCACAGGACTCGGTTCGGGACTCGGCGAGAGCATAAAAATGCTCGTTGATGCGGCTGCGGTTGCACCTACGTGCGCCGACTGCGAAAGAATATGCTCGCAGCTGCTGACGAGCGCATCGGAGCTTCTCGCGCAGCTCTGTAATGCCGAGGCGGACCTGCCCGCGGCACTCGAAAGGATAAACGCTCAGGTCGAGGACTATGCGTTTTCGTCTTCCTCTCGTCTTGAGCAGCGCGGTGACGGCAGCGACAGCTACTTGCGCAGTCACTCGCCCGAGCCCGAGACAGAACGCAAGGGCACGCCCGATGACGGCGACGATGCCGACGGAGATAAGGGCGACAGTGCAAGTCCGGGCAGCGGCGATAATTCGGAGCGCCACGGCGATATGAGCGGCAGCCTCACGGGTTCGGACGTAAAGCCCAAGGACAGTGCCGGAACGGACGGGCGCGAGGACAGGGGCGCGTCGTCGAGTGCGGGACGCTCGACAAATCACGGGCAGAGCAGCTCGCTCGGCATAAAAAACGATTCCGGCAGCGCCCTTTCCAAAGCTGCTGCCGAGGGCCCGAACTCCGTGCGCGAGGTCGTTGGCGCGGGCTTTTCCCATAAGCGAGCGGCGGCGCTGACCGAGGCTGAACTCGATCAGATGCTCAGTAACGCGGCATCCGAGCTCCTGCGCGAGCGGCGGTACGAAAAATTGAGTACCGTTCAGGCCGCGGGCGAAAGCCGGCTGAGCCTTGACGATCGCTCGAAGCTGTCGGGAACATATTCGTCCGTCAAATTTGAAGAGAGCAGCATAAATCCCACACGGCGCAGGCTTCCGCCGGCATACGCTGAAAAAGCAAGGCAGATGCATAAGCGGCTCGACCGTATACTGCGCGAGCAGCGCAGGCGCAGTCTGAGCCAGCGGCGCGGCGCGCTCTCGGAAAGCGAGCTGTGGAAGATCCCGCTTGGCTCAAAGCACATATTCAAGAGCAAAACACCGCCGAAAACGCGCGAGACCGCGTTTTATCTGCTCATCGACCGCAGCGGCAGCATGGGTACGGGGCTGGGCAACGGAAACTCCAAGCTTTTTACGGCGCTTATGACAGCCGCAATGATCGAAGAAGCGCTCAAGGATATTGCCTATACGAAGATCGTCGCCTTTGACGGTGGGCCGGATATCGTTGAGCACTGCGTTATAAAGGATTTCGAGCAGAAGGAGTTCGGCAGCCGCTGCTATGATGCGATAACGCAGATTTCCGCCGGAAACGGAAATAAGGACGGCTATTCGATCCGGGTTGCGTCCATGGAGCTTATAAAGCGCTGTGAAAAACGCAGGATACTGGTCGTGCTGTCCGACGGGCTGCCGTCGGCGTACAGAGGAGAGACGGAGGCTATCGAGGATGTACGCAGCGCGGTGCATGAGGCAAAGCGCCGCGGCATAATCGTAATTCCCGTCATCTACGCCGCCGACACCAAGCACAGTCTTGATGCGTACACGCAGATGTACGGCAAGAGCCTTGTTCTCGCATCCGACAGCAGCATATTGTCAGAGTTTGAGAAGCTGCTGATCAAGCTTATAAAATAATAAAAGCAGACGGCTTAGCCGTCTGCTTTTATTATTTTAAACATTTTTTGTCCGGTTCAAATACAACGATCTGCCGCTTCGGGCTTTTTTCGACCTCGTATTCACAGCCGGGGAGATAGACTATATCGTCGTCGCTCCAGAGAGCGAGAAAATCATCCACATATGCAACATTTTCGAGCCCTATCCCGACGCCGCGATAGTGCATCGGGATGATCGTCTTTGCGTCGAGTGCGAGTGCGATCTCCTTTGCCTGCTGCGGGCATATCGTATAGTAGCCTCCGACGGGGATCATGAGAACATCCAGCGGTTTAAATTTTGCCGCCGTATCCGGGCCGAGCGTATGTCCAAGATCGCCCAGATGCGCGATCGTCAGTCCCTCGGAATGAACGATGCTGCAAAGATTATCTCCGCGCAGTTCGCCGAGCTTGCCGTCATGATACGTCGGTATCTGCTCAAGCTCAAATTTGGGAGCCTTTCCGGTTAGCGTAACGCCCTCGGCATAGTTGTGGTCAGAATGGCCGTGGCTGCAAATAACACTGTCGGCGCGCAGGGGAGCAAGTTCTAACCCGCGTATGCTGCCGGGAGAGTAGGGGTCAAAGACCACGCTGCCGTCGGACGATATGAGCTCAAAGCAGGCATGACCATGCCAAATCAGCTTCATTTTATCAGCCCTCGAAGCAGCCTTCAAATGCTGCATTGACCGCATCACGGTCGGCATCACTGAGGATCGTGTACATGACGTAGTTGCCCTGCTGCAAGACCTCGGCGTTATCAAGCTTCGGCTTTTCGTCGGGCAGGTACTCGTCCATCCAGACGCTTTCGCGGTATTCAAGGTAAGCGTTCAGCGCATCCTTTATCGTCTTGGCCTGATCCGCGTCTTTGGCGAGGAAAATGCCGTACTCATTGATGTTCGTTCCGACGGCGGACATGAGGGTGTTGCGGCTTACATAGCCGTCAAGCGCTATGCCCATGATGTTTTCAACGTATTCGTCGGGGATCTGCGACATGTCGCTTATGTCTATAGAAGCGCCGACAGCGTCGGCGACGACCTGCATCTCAGGGGTCTTGGCGGACTTGCCGCTGCTGCACGCACAGAGCATGCATACGAGCAGCAGGAGAGCTGCCGCGGAATAAATTTTTCTTTTCATTTGCGCACCTCTCACAGCCAAGCGTGGGTCTTGAGGTAATCAAGCACGCGGTTGAAGCCGACGGCGCTCAGATGGATGCCGTCGCCGTTGCCGTAATCGGAAACGAGCTTGCCGTCCGAGCCCTTGAGGACGGACGCGGAGTTTGTAAAATGCGTGTCGGTGGCCTCTGCGATCTGGAGTATCCAGCCGTTTGCGCGGTCGATGACAGCGTTGTTTATGCCGTTATCCTTAGCCTCGTACATCGCCTCGACGGGGTAGATGGAGTTGCAGATGATCTTCGTGTCGGGGCTTACGGATTTGATGCGCTCGACAAGCGCGGTATATTCGGATTTGAACTGATCCTCATCCATCATGGAGACGCCGTTTACGCCGATGGTAAGGACGACATATTCGGGCTTTGCGCGGCCGATAGCGTCAGTGATGGGTATCTCCTCGCCCGTGGGAGGATAGACGATGGTGGCGATGCTCTGGTTAAACAGAGCAAGAGTACCGCTCGACGGCGTCCATACCTGCGAGCCGTCCAGGACATCGTAGGCTTTCAGACCGTAGGTCGTGCTGTCGCCGATAAAGACCATTTTCGAGATATAATCATCACCTGCATCGGCAGTTTCGCCGAGCTCGACGGTGTTCTGTGCAACTGCCGCAGTGGGCTGCGCGTCGGGGTTATCGGTGCTCACCGCAGGGGGAGTTCCGGTTTCCTCGGGCTTCTGCGTATCGTCGTTATTCTTTCCGCATGCGCACAGAACGCACAGCAGCATGATGAGCGCCGCCGCGAGGGCAATGTATTTTTTCTTCAAAGTTATCACCTCATTTGTTTGTTAAGCTGACAGGAGTCGAACTCCTGCCGCCTGCCAAAACCGGTAGGGGTTCGGCTCCCACCAGCTTATGCCTGCCGATTATACCATATACGGCATGTATACATCAAGACGAAAATAGTAAATAAAAGTTCTGCCGCACACAGAATAATGTGGGCGGCAGATAAATTTTTTATTCGGCGACCGTTTCGGAAGCGCGCTTGGCCTCTTCCTCCTCTTCAAGGACGCGGTAGGCGACCTTGCCGACGAGAGTCTTAGGCAGCTCGCGGCGGAACTCGATATCATAGGGCATTGCATATTTAGCAATGTTTTTGCGGCAATAGGCGAGAATGGCCTCCCTGGTTTCGGGACTTTCGGGAACGCCGGGCTTGAGCATGACAAAGGCCTTGACCTTCTGCATCTTGTACGGGTCGGGAACGCCGATAATGCAGCTCATGTGCACAAGCTCGTGCGCGTCGAGGATATTCTCAAGCTGACCGGGATAGACATTGTAGCCGGAGGTTATTATCATGCGCTTGGCGCGGCCCTTGAAGTAGATAAAGCCCTCGTCGTCCATCATGCCGAGGTCGCCCGTGTACATCCATGTAAGGCCGTCATCGTGCCTGCGAAGGGTCTGCGCAGTCTCCTCGGGGTGATTTATGTATTCCATCATGACCGTGGGGCCTGCAATGAGTATCTCGCCCTCCTCGCCGTAAGGCAGCTCCTTATCCGTGCCGGGCTCAACTATCTTGTAATAGGTGTCGGGGAAGGGCAGACCGATGCTTCCCTCCTTGGCCATGTGCGGAGGAGTCAGGCAGCTTGCCGTGACGCACTCGGTAAGGCCGAAGCCCTCGCGTATCTGGATCTTGGCATTGTGATCGTACAGGAATTTGTCAAACTTCTTCTTTAGCTCAATGCTGAGACTGTCGCCGCCGGAGAAAACGCCCTTGAGCGAGCTCAGGTCGGCCTTATCCATGCTCGGCAGGCGCAGCAGCGCCTCGTACAGCGTGGGAACGCCGGCTATGAAGTTGCAGTGGTATTTTGTTATCTGCTTTGCGTAGGTCTGCGCGGTAAAGCGCGGGATGAGGATGCATCTGCCGCCCTGCGAGAGCATCGTGTGGATGCACACACCGAGGCCGAAGCCGTGGAACAGGGGCATTGCCGCGAGCATCTTATCGCCGACACGGAACATGGGGTTTGCCGCTATGACCTGCTGACCGAGGGCGTTAAAGTTACGGTTTGAAAGCAGGATGCCCTTTGTCGTGCCGGTTGTGCCGCCGGAATAGAGGATGACTGCGGGGTCAGAGCCCGTGCGCTTTACCTTATAGTTATAAAAGCAGTGCCGGCCCATGCGCAGGAAGTCCCTCCAGCGGATAACCGGGGCGTCCTCCGGTATCTTTTTGATCTTCCTGCCCTCGGTGAGCATGTAGCCTGCCTTGACGGGCTTTGAAAGCTCGTCCTTTATGCTGGCGATGATGATGTTGACGACCTTGGTGTTCTGACGGATATTTTCAAACTTATTGTAGAACTGGTCGAGCGTAATGGCTGTGACAGACTCCGACTCGTTGAGGTAGAACTCTATCTCCTTTTCCGCCGAGAGGGGATGGATCATGTTGCAGATGCCGCCGATGAGGTTTACGGCGTAGAACATCTGGATAGCCTGGGGGCAGTTCGGCATTGCGATGGTGACCTTGTCTCCCTCGCGTACGCCGATGGTGCGCAGCGCCTTGGCGCAGTCCTCGATCTCTCTTACAAGCGTCTTATAGGTCGTCGACCTGCCCATAAAGTCAAAGGCAATATTGTTGGGGTACTGCTTTGCTATCTTCTCAACGGCCTCGAACATCGAGCCGTCGAAGTAATCGAGCGTGAAGGGTACCTCGCCGAGATGGTTTTTCCACGGCGCTTTCGCGCTTATATTTTCCATTCGTATCATTCCTTTGTTTAAAAAATTAAAATATTATAAGAGATAGTTGCATAATATCCTATTCCGCATGTTTTGTCAAATTCCGAACAAAAAGTATGACCCGGAGACAGAACTCCGGGTCATATTTTATCTGAGTTTTACGCAGTAGTAGGAGAGAAGGTAGGTCTTTTCCGATTTGTATGCGTTCCAGACTCGGTCGGCAAGATCCTCGGGCTGACCGGCCTTGCGCTGAAATGCGCGGATCTCTTCAATGACCTCCTGCATGTCGTTCTCGCAGTCCTCCTCGAGGTCATAGAACCTGTCGCAATTTGTGTAGGCGTACACCATGAGACTGCGATATTTTCCCTCGGGCTGAGCCTCGAATTCCGTGCGCATCTGAGCAACCAGCTCGTCGAGACGGGCCATGTGAGAATATTTTATTGCCTCGATCTCGGCTGCGGCGAGTGCTTTTTTGTACTGATCGCGGCTGAGGTCACCGGCCTGAAGCAGAACTTCCTTGGCGATATCGGTGTATGTCGCTTCTTCTGAAATTATCCGCTGTGCGCCGTCTTTGAATATCTCAACGTCCCATCGCGTCGTATCGACGCCGAGCATGCGGTCGATCTGGCGGTGATAGTTTGCCGCTTCGTTTTTTATCTGCTCGGTCGTAAGGTTCTGCGCAATGACATAGGACTTTAAAAGATCGTACTGTGCCCACACGAAGCATCCGGCAATAACGGCCAAGAGCAACATAAAGTATACGGCGCAGGTCGCGACGAGCTTGCCGGTGTTCTTTTTGAGTTTGTTGCGGGGATTTTCCTGCGTTTTGGCCAGAGATTCCGTCTGCGGCAGCTTGCCGGTGTTCAGATACTCGGCGTATGCGTCGCACACGGTGTTCGGATCGCCGAACATGACCATGCGGCCCTTGTCGAGCCACAGCACTTTGTTGCACTGCGATCTGACCGATTGCAGTGAGTGCGATACCATGAGCGCGGTCGTGTCGCCATTGTCGATGATGCTCTGCATCTTCTGCTGGCTTTTTTTGCGGAAGTCGCCGTCGCCGACGGCGAAGATCTCGTCAAGTATTATGATGTCGGGCTCGATCATGCTCGCTATGGCAAACGCGATGCGGCTTTTCATTCCGCTCGAGAGCGTGCGGAAGGGACTGTTCTGGAACTCCCGCATTTCCGCGAAGTCGATGATCTCGTCGTATTTTGAGTCTATGAACTCCTTGTCGTAGCCCATGAAAGCGCCGCGCAGATATACATTTTCCTTGACCGTCATTTCGCGGTCAAAGCCCGTGCCGAGCTCGAGCAGCGCGCAGATCTTGCCGGTTTTCTCGATCGTGCCGGAGGCCGGGGTGAGCGTTCCGCTTATGGCCTTCATCATCGTCGATTTGCCTGCGCCGTTTTTGCCTACAACGCCGAGCATATCGCCCTTTTCGAGGCTGAAGGAGATGTTTTTGAGCGCCCAGAATTCATTGTTTCGGGGTGCTTTTCCGAGTATACGCTTGACTATGTCCGAGGTAGAGCGCGAATCCTGCTTTCGGTAGCGCACCGAGACATTGTCAAGAACAAGTATCTTGTTTCCGTCCATCAGAGCGCCTCCTTATACATACAGCGCGATCTTATCGCGCGCGATGTGGTAGGTGAACCAGCCGAGGAAAGTGCAGACCGCAGCCATTGCGAACATGATAAGGTGTGTCGAGGGGTTCGGAACGGTCGAATGGATTATGAGCTGGCGGAAATAGTCCACGCACATGTACAGAGGATTGCAGTTTAAAAGCCTGCGCATAATGCCCGGCAGTATCGACGGATCGTAGAATATCGCCGAGGCGTACATGATGATGCGCGTTACAACGGGCCAGAGATAGTTGATGTCGCGGAAGAATATGTACAGCGTACTCAAAAACATGCCGATGCCGAAGTTGATGAAATAAAGGCATATCATCGGATACAGCAGGTACAGGAAGCGCCAGTGGAAGCTGATGCCGTCGATAGCGACAAAAATGAAGAAAACAAGCAACGAAACGAAAAAGTCGATCGCCTGCGCAACGCTCTGCGATACGAGAAAATAGTGCTTGGGAACCGGCACCTTGCTGTATATCTGCGCATTGTCGTAAAGGACGCGCATCGCGCTTCGCGTCGCGGCAGAGAAGTAGTTAAAAAGCAGCAGTCCGCAAAACAGGTATATCGTGTAGTGCGGCATATTGCGGCCGAAAAACGTGCCGAAGACCACATCCATAGTCAACAGCAGGAACAGCGGCGAAAGCGCGCTCCAGAGTATGCCGAAGGTCGTGCGCTTGTATTTCTTGATAAAATCTCGCCTTATAAGCTCAGAAAGCAAAAAACGGTGGTTAGCTTTGTCCGAAGTCATAAAACGTTTGTTCTCCTTGAAAAGCAAAAAACTGTGCTAAAATGATCACATCATCGCGCCATTATAGCACAGTTTATTGCATAATTCCACATTAATTTTTGGACAGGTAGTTCAAATAGTCCTCGGGCGTGTTGAAATCGCGTGTGAAGCTGTCCAAAATTACGAAGCTTTCGCCGATCCCGCGGCCGCTAAGCGGCAGTCCGGCGTACAGGTGGTACACCTGCCAGCCCTTGCACTCGGCAATCTCGCCCTCGACGAATCTCCTGCGTACCTCGAGGTAAAGCGAGCGGAAAAGCTCCCCGTCGCCGATAAGCACGGCACATATGCTCTTCTCGCTTCCGAAAAACAGCAAGGGCCTTTGTCCTCTGTGCGCGATAACGGTTTTTATCGCGTCCTCGGAATACAGCACGTCGCCGTAGAGAAAGCACATATCGTCGCCGATGAGCTCGGCTGTAAAGCGGTCGATCTCGAGAACGTTGTTCTTCGGCTCATATCTGCTCGCGCCGGGTACGTTGACGGACTTATCATGCGAGGTGATGATGACCTCGGCTGTATTATCAAATTTGTGCACAAGGCGCACGGTGCGCTCAAGCAGCGTTTCACCCGAAACGCTTATATCGTGCTTTTTGTGCCCCATGAAATCGTTCCAGCGGCTGCCTTTGCCGTCGGCCATTATGACATATCTCATTTTATTATCCCATGCTCGCGATAGAAGTCGCCGAGCCTGCCGTAGCGCTGCGGTCCCCAGAGCTGGATGATGTTCACACCCGAGGAGGTGTTGGCCTCAATGACGGTGAAGCCGTCGTCGGTCGGGAGAATGTCCCAGGCGATGATGTCGAGATAGGGGAAGGCGCGGCTTATCTCCATGACTCCGGCCTTTATGTTATCCCAATTGGGGATATAAGCGCCCTCAATCTGCGCATTCGTGTCCGGATGCGTGCGGTAAACGGTGAGATTGTGCAGCGTGCGGGCATAGCTCATTTTGCCCGTTTCGATATCGACGTTTGCTACCAGACCGCCGCGGCTGCCGTTATCGACGGAGCCAGTCCAGTCGGCGCCGATGCGCTGTACGGCAAAGCACAGCTCGAACTGCCCCGTTTCGGCGCTGCGCAGGACGATCATGCGCAGTGTGTTAGCGCTGTTGGCGTAAATTTTGTTGAGATATTCCGCCTGATGTGCGTAGGCGCAGATGAGCCACTCGGTGTCGCGGCGCAGACGCTGGGTGAGCTCTTTTTCCGTGTGCGGTTCGTCGTTGCAGATGATGCCGTGCCCGTTGTATTTGACGACATACACGCCCTTGCCTTTTCCCGCGCGCACGGGCTTTACGACGAAGGCGCCCGTCTCGCGAAGGAGAGATACGAGATCGTCGTAATCGGCTATGACGTGTCCGTTCATCCCGGCAAGGCGCTTGCCTTTTTTGACGCAGTATATCTCCGGAGTTTCGCAGTAGCGTTCTATTATCTGAGTGAAAACGACCTTGTTGTTGAGCATCTCGCTGTAGGGGTCGTTTATGCAGCGCGAGCGATACCAGTCAAACTCGGAAAGATACTGTTTTTTGTCGTTATGCTTAAAGTCGTACAGCGCGGCCTGATCGACCATGTAGCCGCCGAAAATGCAGTAGTAAAGCCTCGTGTGCAGCGGAAGCTTAAAGTGATTGGGTGCAAACAGTATCCTCACTATCCACAGCACCATCAATTTGATTTTGGCGAGCAATATGCTCAGAAATCGCATCATGTTTATCTCTCTCCATGCAGTCGATTATAAGATCGGCGATCTTGTCGGTCGCGCGGCCCGTGAGATCGGGCAGGTATCTGCGGCAGAAGCGCCTGTAGTTATCCATATCGTACTTGCCGCTGTCGATCGCGGCGGTAAGCTCACCGGCGTCGCGGAAAATACAGTCGGGGAACTCATCAAAGAGTTTGACGTTCAGCCCGTTGTGGTCAAGATAGTCCTCATAGTCGAAGAGGTAGAAATACACGGGCTTGCCAAGGAGCGCAGCCTCTATTGTTATGGCCGAGTAGTCGGTTATGACGCAGTCGCACACCGACAGTACAGTCGAGGTCGGCACCTTGTGGCAGGTCATTGCCGGAGCGAGCGTATCATAGTTCAAAAGCTGGTTCGGGTGGCGTTTTACTACAAGCATTTGGCTGCCGTCAAAGTTAAACGCGTCAACAAGCGGCTTTGCATCGAGCGTCTGGCCCTTGCGGAACGTCGGGGCGTACAGCACGATCTTTTTGCCCCTGAGCCAGGGATAGGCCTCGTAAAACTGCCGACGTGCTTCATCCTGACCCTCGCGCAGCTTATCCATGCGGGGAAGGCCTACGTTATAGAGAATGTCCTGCTCAACGTCGAACGAGGCGCAGTAGAAGGGATTAAATGCCCTGCCGCCTGCGATAACGACGTCATAGTTGCGATGCATGCGCATCTCGCGCGCGATCATGTCGCTGCGGCCGAATTTTTTTCCGAGCGACTGGTAGCCGGACTTCTTGATCTTGCCCATGGCGTGCCACATCTGGATGACGGCAAGCTGCTTTTTGTGGTGCAGCACCGATACTGCCGGCCAGTAGGAATCGAGCACGCACACCGACGCCGTCGCGAGGTGATACATGCTGCGAAGCGTGACGAGCGCATACTCGAGCATGCTCGCAAAGCCCTTGTCCGCACGCTTTGTTATGATAATGATGTTCGTCTCCGGCTTGAGCTCTTTAAGACGGCTGCTGAGGAAATCAATATCCTCCGTCACGGTATTCGACTGACGGCTGAGGAATAAGACCTTGCTTTTGTCCGTCGGGAAGAGCTTCAGGAAAAAGTAGATGAAGTTCATCACCCAGCGCAGCAAAATAACAGCTATTCTCATACTACTCCTTTTATGCCCCATGCAGGCACAACTAAAAATCGACTAATTATACGCGCAAACAAAAATTTTGTCACCACAAAATTATTAACATTAACAGAGCTTTTTGCCTGCTCTCTTGAGTTCAAGCTTATGCGCAAAGTATGCGTGAACATTCTCGTTATACGTCGGGTAGCGGTGCAGATCCTGATGCGTGTTTATCTCAAGTATCTTAAAGCCGGAGTCTGTTATGACGACGTCGAAGCCAAGATATTCAAGCGGCGATATGTAGCGGCACACCTCGGGTATGACGGAGAGCACCTCATCCCAGTGAGGGAGATATCCCTCGATCCTCGCGCCGGTGTCCGGATGGAGGGGGCAGGGGCTTATGACATGCTCCTTTATGACCTCGGCGTCGTGGAAAAAGCCCGTTTTTTCATCGACATAGGCGAAGACACCGCCGGAGCCGATATTGTCGGTAAAGCCGGTGCTTTTTGTTCCGATGCGGAAGTAGGCGTTCTCAATAACAGGGTCGAGGCCGCGGCGGTTTATGACCATGATGCGCACCGTGCATGCGACCTCGCTGTAGATCCTGCGGAGGTCCCTGTGCATGACTATGTACTCGGAAATATTATAGTAATCGTTCAGCGCGGAGAAGAAATCGAGCATTTCGCTTTCGGTTTTCTTTTCGCTGTTTACGGTGTAGGCGTTCCCGTCAAAGCAGAGCTTATAAAAGCCTATACCGTGCGAGCCGACGGTCGGCTTCATGGCAAGAAGCTTTTTTTCACGCAGAAGTGCCAGAAGCCCCGCAAAGCTGCGGGGAAGCCCTTCGGGACAGTCGGGCATTTTCAGAAGCTCCATTTTTCCGTTTCGCGGAACTATATGATAATAATACTCGGGGAGATACTGCCTGTATTTATCCAAGCAGTAGCGCAGCGTGACCTTGTCCCACAAGAGCTTGCGGTATTCGTTGTTCAAGGGCCTGAGCCATTTGTAGTCGCGGTCGGACAGGCAGCTGCGCCAGTTTTCCTCCGTCAGGCCGTACTGCTTTATGTGATAGGATAAAAAGCCGCGCTCATGCGCCCATTTTTTCTCCTCTGCGGTGGTGTATTTATCGTGCATATCCTCGCGCAGAGCCTTTTTCCAGCCGCGGTACATGTAATCCATGAAGCCGCGGCGCTTGGCCCTGAAGCTCCAGAAATAGCGGTCGATTATAGTCATTGCACGCCTGAAGCCGACAAATCGCGGCTTGGACGCACGCTTTAAACGTATAAATTCTGCGGTTTTATCGTTAAAGTGCTCAAGATACGTAAGATCCGCACCCGTGTCGATGCGCAAAATTTTAAACCCGCCGTCCGTAAGGCGAAGGGCAAAGCTCATGTACTCAAGCTCGTTAAACTCCGCGGCGATGCCGCGCAGCGCTTTTTCGATATCGGGGAAGCTTTCTATTCTGCCGCCGGAGTAATTGCCGTCCTCATCGACGGCGGACAGCTCGCGGTTTTGTGTGTACCAGTTTTGCGGTGCGCCCTCCTGCGCCTCGGTGAGAACGGAAAACAGCAGCTCCGGCCCGTCGCCGCGGTTTAAAAACGCAAGGTGCAGCGTTGGGGCAAAGCTCGGCTTAACAAGCTCCGTTATGATCGTGCCGGAGGGTAGCTTTTCGAGCTTTTCGCGCATTCCGGCCTCATCAAGCGATTTTCCGTCGAAGAAAAAGCTCTCGCCGTCAAAGCGGCAGACGTGCTCCTTCGTCTTTACGGAGTTTGACGCTTTTCGCACCAGTACGTTCCTTTTTTCGCGTATGAGCGAAATTATGCCGTCCATGCTCTGCGAAAGCCCGGGCCTTAGCGGAAGGATAAACTGCCCGCCGTTGCGCGTTAACAAGCTGTAGTACTGCTCGGGCAGAAGCTCGGTATGCTTATCGAGCGCGTATGACATCGAAAGCAGGTCGCCGAATAGCTTGTCAAATTTCGAGTCAAACGGCAGAAGCGAGAAAATATCCTTATCGCTCATGCCGATATTGTTTTTGCGCTTGTATTTTTTTATGCGGTCAAGGTAAAACCACTCGTCGGCCGTCGCAAAGGTAAAGCCGTGAAACAGCAGAGCGGCGCTTTTAATGAGCTTTGAAGCTTTCATGTCGAAACTCCACGGTCTATAGATAAATCATTTAATTATACTATATATCGGAATTATACGCAACTTGATAATTTGGGGGACGACGGCTTGAATTAAGTCGAAGCTTGTACTATAATAATAAAGTTATTATTATGGGTAATTATGCGGATTTTGACCCGCAGGAAAGAGAGCAGCAAATGGGAGTAGTAAGCAGGATAAAAAGAGAGCTTTTTATCCGCCCGTGGCTTAAAAAAGGCTATTCAAGGCGTTTGGCAAACTCATATTACAAAAAGGTCTGCCGTGATCTTGAAACGGATAACGGAGTGTCGACCGCAGACAAACACTGGGCGCACGGGCTTGGCTATCTGTCCGACAGCATAGCAAAGTACGACCTCAAAAACGCGCCGGACAGCAAATATATAAGCGATGTCGACTATATGTACTTAAAGCCCTTCAACAACAGCTTTACCAAGTGGGTCGGCGACCTTGTGACGGAAAACAGGGTGCTGATAAACCGTCGCGAACATCTGCCGCTGATGTATTATAACATCATTGAGCGCGAGGAGAAAAAGATATTCCTGCCTATCGACACCGTAGACCGCGAGTACGGCGAAAACTATGACGATTTCATCAAGCTTCTCAATGCGCGCGGCGAGCTCGTCATCCGGCCCGACCGCCCCTCGGTGCATCGCTGTGCGTATATCATAAAGCACATCGGCGAAGATCGCTACGAGCTGCGCGAGGATGAAGTCTGCAAGGCGAGAATGAATATATACGCAAACGCCTATGACGAGGCCTATCTTCTGAGCGAATACCCCGACGATCTGCCGGAGGATTTTGAGAAAAACCCCTGCAAGCGCGAATACTACGATAAAGAGAGCCTCTATGAGCTCATATCGACGTTTAAATACGGCTATGTTATAGCCGAGCCCTATAAGATGAGCAGAACCGAGCCCGGTATACTGAGGATATACATCGCAAACGAAAAGCTTAAAGAGACAAAGCTTCTCGACTATTATTACACTGACCTTGACGGCGGCGCGGTGCGCTGCCGTGCGGTGACATCCTCGGGTCAGCTCGACGGAGAGAAGATAAGCTGCTGGGACGAGATACTCAAAACCGTCACGGATATTGCGGGCTATATAAGCGAGATCGAGTATTTCACCGCAAGCATCATCTTTACCGACGACGGCTTCGTTATTGATTCCATCGACACAAATCCCGATCTGCCTACCATTGCGCACAGCGATGAGCTCAACGATTATCTCTTGGCGCGGCTTCGCGAAAAGCGCGAGACCGTTGTCGTTACGCGCGAAAAATGGTGGACGGCGTTTAAAGATAAGCGCTTTAAGCGCTTCGTGCGGCGCTTCTGCCGCCCGGGGATAAGACCCTATATGCAAAAGCTCTGGATGAGCTCTGTCTGGGATGATCTCCGGCACAATAAGTGCACGACGCTTTCACAAAAGCTATGGTGCTACAAGCGCGGCTTTTTGTCGTTTAGAATAAAGCAGTACGGGCTTACGAAGGATAACTATAAAAACTTCCTGTCCGATTATCAGTACCATTGGCTCAACCGCATAAACAACAGCTATCAGATATGGATAAACGACAAGACCACGACGCGCTATGTCTTTGAGCCGTACAAGCAGTATCTTGCGAAATACTACTACGACATAATAAAAATGGAGGGGCAGACCTGCATAAAGGCGCTCCAGGATATCCCCGAGGGCTTCGACGCTTCGTTTGACGGCATTTTCGCTCTGCTGCGGCAGGAAAAGCTCCTTGCGCTCAAGCCCTCCTCCGGCACTCACGGCGACGGCTTTTACCGCATGGAGTACGCGGACGGCAGGTACCTCATAAACGGAACAGAGATGACAGAGGACGGGATACGGCAGATGATAGAGGGCTTTAAGTCCATTTACGTCATAACAGAGTATCTTTTCATGCACAAGGACCTTAAAAAGATATATCCGTACTCTGTAAACACCATCCGTGTAGCGGTCGTCAACCGGTCGGCCTACGAGCCGAAGATCATGCAGACGTATATGCGCATAGGCTCCTCCTCGACGGGCTTTACCGACAACGTCGGCTACGGCGGCATCTGCGCGAAGATAGACATCCCGACGGGGCGCTACTACTGCGCCGAGAAGATCATCGATCATAAGTTCACGCCCTGCCCCGTGCATCCGGACACCGGTGTTCGGATAGAGGGCATCGTTCCCAACTGGGAGCTGATGAAAAAGGGCATAACGGATATCTGCCGCTTCATGCCGGAGCTTGAGTATCTCGGCTTTGACATCGCCATCACCGACGACGGATTTAAGATAATCGAGATAAACATCCATCAGGACCTGCACAAGGTCGCAGAGCACTCGGAGGAGTTCAAGGCCTTTTTCCGCGCAAAGCTCGCGCTCAAGGCAAAGCAGAACGATCTTAAAAAATACTGAGACAGGAGAGACACTATGAAAACTATCGGTTTCCTTATAAGCCATAAGAACGGCGAAGGCCGCCGCGCCCTTCTGCCCGAGCACATAGGGAAGATAAAAAATGCAGATAAGATGTATTTTGAGACCGGCTACGGTCTGGCTGTAGGCGTCAGCGACGAAGAATATGCCGCCTGCGGCTGCCATATCGTCTCGCGCGAGGAAGCGTTAAAATGCGATATCATAACCGACGTTAAGCTCGGCGATGCAGACTACCTCGACGAGATAACGGACAGCAAGCTTATGTTCGGATGGGCGCACACGGTGCAGAATATCGACTTCACAAGCGACATGATCCGCAAAAAGCACACCGTCGTCGCGTGGGAAGAGATATTCGAGCACGGCCGCTATATCTTCTACCGCAACCGCGAGGTCGCAGGCGAGGCAGCCGTCATGCAGGCGTTCCGTTACTGCGGCAAGATGCCCTATGACACGCGCGTTGCCATCCTCGGCAACGGCCAGACCGCCAAGGGCGCAATGCGTATCCTGCACGGCCTCGGTGCTAAGGTCGATGTTTACAGCCACAGGCTCGAAAAGCTGTTCCGCCAGAATATGTTCGACTATGATGTGCTCATAAACTGCGTCATGTGGGACACAACGCGCACCGACAGGATAATCTATAAGGAAGACCTCAAGAAAATGCGCCCCGGCACGCTCATCATCGACGTGAGCTGCGACCCGTATCTTGAGATCGAGACCTCGCACCCGACGACGATAGACGATCCCGTGTACGTCGTCGACGGCGTTGTGCACTACGCTGTGGACAACACCCCCGCCATGTACCCCATAACCGTGACGAAGGTGCTCAGCGAGGGTATTTCAAATTACATCGACATTATCATTGAAAAGGACTTTGACGAATACCCCGAATCGCTCAAAAAGGCGACCGTCATTAAGGACGGACATATCCTTGACGAGAGGATAACTCAGTTCCGAAAAGCCCACGGAGTTTTTTGCGAGTAAAAATGACTGACGGATACGGCAGAAAAATTGAATATCTGCGCATGTCGGTGACCGACGCCTGCAACCTCAAATGCGTCTACTGCATGCCGCCGGACGGGATGAAGGAATGTCCCTGCCGTCAGGCGATGAGCGCGGACGAATTTGTCGAGATCGCACGCGAGGCGGCCGGGCTCGGTATGAAAAAGCTGCGCATAACGGGCGGCGAGCCGCTGGTCAGAGGCGATATTGTGCCCCTTGTGCGCAGGCTCGGGGAAATACCCGGCATCGAGGATATGAGCCTTACAACCAACGCCACGCTCCTTGCGCCGATGGCACGGGAGCTGTATGAGGCCGGGATACACAGGATAAACATAAGCCTCGATACGCTCAATGCCGAAAGGTACGAAAAAATAACGCGGGGCGGCCGTCTTTCCGACGCGCTCGACGGCATACGCGCGGCCTTTGAAGTCGGAATGAAGCCCGTGAAGCTCAATACCGTGCTTATAGGCGGCTTTAATGATGACGAGATCGAGGAGCTTGCATTGCTCACACTGCGTTACCCCGTGCAGCTTCGCTTTATTGAGCTCATGCCGATAGGCGATACGAAGGGCGAGTTTTCGGCTGATGCGTATCTGCCGGACAGCGCGGTTCTGGATAAGCTGCCGCAGCTCGAGGCGATCCCGAGCGAAAGGCACACCGTTGCGCGGCTGTATAAGCTGCCGGATGCTGAGGGAGAGATCGGGCTCATAAGCCCCTTGAGCAACCATTTTTGCGCCGAGTGCAACCGCCTTCGCCTGACGGCCGACGGCTGCCTGAAGCCCTGCCTGCATTCCGCCGAGGAGATACCTGTGCGCGGTCTGCACGGCAAAGAGCTCAGGGATGCAATACTTACCGCTGTGTCGCACAAGCCGGAAAAGCACGTCGCGCTTTCGGCGACCGAGCGTAGCGAGGCAAAACGAAGCATGTATCGTATAGGAGGCTGAAATATGGCTGAGATAGCTGCAATTTGCATAAGCGACGTCCGCGGGATACAAAAGCACGAGATCCCCGAGGCGTTTTTGAAAAAGGACTGGGGCATTGAGGGCGATGCTCACGCCGGAAACTGGCACAGGCAGGTGAGCCTGCTGTCGGTCGACAGTGTTCAGAAGCTTCAGGAGAAGCTGAGCTTCAAGCTCCTGCACGGCGCATTTGCCGAGAATATCCTCGTTGAGGGTATGGCTGTGCACACGCTGCCGGTGGGAACGCATCTGCGTATCGGAGAGGCCTTATGCGAGGTCACGCAGATCGGCAAGGAGTGCCACAACGACTGCGCCATACGTAAGGCTGCCGGCGACTGCGTCATGCCGCGCGAGGGCATTTTCGTTAAGGTGCTCGAATCCGGTGCCGTAAGAACCGGTGACGAGATAAAAATAGCAGAATAAATAGAGCAGCCCCCAGAGACCTTTTGATCTCGGGGGGCTGCCTTTTTATATGCGCTGTATAATGTGGGTCATATTTCGGCCAGGCGGTGCTGTGCCTGACGGAATTTGAGCGGCGTGCAGTTATACTCCGAGCGGAAGCACTTTGTATAATAGCTGCTGCTGCAAAAGCCGACGCTCTGTGCGATCTGCGAAATGCTCTTGTCCGTCTCGGACAGATAGTACACGCTGCGCGTCAGCCGATAGTGGACGAGGTACTGGAACGGTGTAGTGCCGTACAGGCGCTTGAATATGCGGCAACACTCGCCGCGGCTTATATGCGCCGAGGCCGCGATATCCTCAAGAGTTATCTTCTCGGCGTAATTTTCCTGAATGAATCTGCGCAGAATATCTATACGGGCCTTTTCCGTGTGCGATACGCTGCGGTTATCGCCGAGGTCGGGCACGCAGTTTTCGTACAGCGTAAGCCATATCTCTGACACCATGATCTTCAGCTTCAGCTCGTAGCCGGGCATCTTTGCCGAGTACGTCGACTGCATGCTGCGCAGGGTGTCGCATATGTCATTTGCCCAGCCGCTGCCGCGCAGAGGGATATAATCAAAATTGCGCGCTTTGAGTATCGGGTCGATGTAACGTGCAACGAGCCGTGCGTCGTCCGCTCCGGCGATGCAGTCGGTGCTGAAGCTCACGCAGATGAAGTTTGCGCCTTCTTTTGAATTTGCGACCACTCCGTGTGCAGCTCCGCTGTTTATAAACAGCCCCTCGCCCTCGTGCAGGACGAGCTCGCGGTTGCTGAGCAGTGCGCGCAGTTCGCCGCTTGTGACCAGCAGCAGCTCCGGCTCGCGATGGCGGTGATGCCCAACGGTCTTCGATGCCGGACTGATGCACTGATTAAGCACTCTAAGCTTCGGTATTTGCTCGCTCATGCAATTCACACCCCATTTTTAAGGAAAAATTAATTTTTTCTGTATTGTTTAGTACAAAAATATTAACACATAATCAGGCCGCAGGTCAATAGGTATTTGTGATTTTCATAGAAAAAGAAATAATATTCTCATCTTTTGCGAATATAGTGTTATTTCTCTGCCGAAGGCATTGACTATTTTGCTTATACATTGTAATTTTGATATATCGCAGGGCAATATATCGCAATATTGCTCAAAACGAAAAATTACGGGACTGTCCCGATCAACCGAAAGGAGAACCACCATGGCTCATAGAACTGATTTCCTTTACCTGTCCGAGCCCGATACCATCGCAGCCGGCGTTCTGGATGCAAAAAAGTGCATCGATAACGCAGAAGAGGTATTCACCCTTCTTGCAAAGGGCGACTATCTCATGGGCGGCAATAACCACAATAACCACGGTATGTACATCGTATTCCCCAAGGAGAGCGAGTTCCCCAACATGCCCGTTGCCGGCCCCGACCGCCGCTTCGTCGCAATGCCCGCTTACCTCGGCGGCAGATTCGATATCTGCGGCCAGAAGTGGTACGGCTCGAATGCCGCAAACAAGAAAAAGGGTCTGCCCCGCAGTGTCCTGATGGTTACCCTTAATAATAAGGATACCGGCGAACCCATCGCTTACATGAGCGCAAACCTCCTGAGCGCGGCCCGTACCGGCGCCGTTCCCGGCGTTGCAACGCGCTACCTCGCACGCAAGGACGCAGAAGTTCTGCTTTGCATCGGCTGCGGCGCTATCGGCACCTCCTGCCTTGACAACGTCATCACCCAGATGCCCAAGGTTAAAAAGGTCATCTGCAATAACCACTCCGTCGCTCCGGCAGAGAAGCTGGCAGCACATGTCCGCGAGGCATACGGCGTTGAAGCTGTTGTCGAGCAGGATCTCGAAAAGGCAGTTCGTCAGGCAGACGTTATCTCCGTCGCTGCATCCCGCACCGCTTTCCTGAACATCAAGGGCGAGTGGGTAAAGCCCGGCTGCACCATCCTCGCTTCCGGTCCTGTGCACTTCGACCAGGAAGAGGGCGGCGAGTATGAGAAAAACGGCGGTCTGTGGACCAAGATGAAGGTCGTTTACGACCACATCGGTCTGCATCACGCATACGTCGAGGACGCCATCGCGACCGGCGACAAGGAAGAGTACTACGCAGGCGTAATCGGCGGCCCCGTGTACCACCTCATAGACCTCGGCATGAAGGAGCAGCTCGACGATTCTCTGGCCATCGGCAAGATCATCATGGGCGAGCAGCAGGGACGTACAAGCGATGACGATATCATCTGCTTCATCGCCTGCGGCATGAGCGTTTTCGATCTCGGCCTCGGCTACGATTTGTACCAGACCGCGCTCGAAAAGGGCATCGGCACCAAGCTCCTGCTTTGGGAAAACCCCGCACAGTGCGAGTAAACATTATCTCCTTTTAAATTAATTTTCAGCTACGGGAAGCGGAGGCTTTTTAGCCTCCGCTTTTCGCTTTCAAAGGCGCATTGAGGCACCTACGGATACGTTTATTGCGGTTGCCCGGTATCGAGACAATGGAACAGACCGCGGCGTTTCGCGTAACATCAGTGCGGCATGGATTTGTGGCAGACAGGTATAAAAATTGCCAAATAGTGTGTTTGGATCAAGACAGATTTGCATATAAAAAAGCAGCGGTCGAGGCCACTGCTTTTAATTTTTTTGAAAGTCTTTATAAAAAAATAACCCCCCTACCGGCTTGTGTGGCCGTATTTGCTACGCTATACTGCCCAACAGACAGAGAACAAAAGCATGTGGGGAGAGGAAACATGACACAGGAAAAACGTCTTAAAAGCGGCGAGAAAAGCATGGGTAAGGTTTGCATAGCGCTTGCTGTAATCGCTGTTTTAACGATGATACTTGCGACCGGCATGGGGCCGGTGACCGTAGCGCCGCTTACAACGGCGAAGATACTTATAAGCCGCATACCGTTTGTGGGAAATCTGATAGATCACAGCTGGCAGCAGCTTGACGAGAACATAATTCTCGGTCTCAGACTGCCGAGAGTGTGCCTCGGGCTTGTTGTCGGCGCGTCTCTCGCTGTTTGCGGAGTAACGATGCAGGCGCTGGTGAGAAATAATCTCGCAGACCCGTTCATACTCGGCGTTTCGAGCGGCGCTGCGGCGTTTGCAACGCTGGGGATGCTATTCGGTGCGTTTTCCTTTCTCGGAACATACTCGCTTTCGATAAGCGCGTTTATAGGCTCAGCGGTAACGATAATATTCGTGTATATGATCTCGCGTGTTCGCGGAAGGATCAACATCATGCAGCTGCTGCTGTCGGGCGTTGCAATATCCATGATAATGGACGGCATAACGAGCATCATAAAGCTCAGCGCGCCGAACGCGCTCGGCCTGCACAACGCAGAGTTCTGGATGTCGGGAAGCCTTGCGGGAGCAAAGTGGGCATATCTGACGCTGCCGCTTGCCATTCTGCTGATCTGCATGGCGGTGCTTATGATAAACTACCGAGGCTTGAATCTGCTGCTTTTGGGTGAAGAAAGCGCCGGAGCGCTCGGCGTGAATGTTTCGCGGCTTCAGAAAATGCTCGTCCTGCTGACCTCTCTCATGGCGGGCGTTACCATAGCCGTGAGCGGCACTATAGGATTCGTGGGACTTATGGTGCCGCACTTCACCCGGCTTTGGGTCGGCGGAGATCACAAAAGGGTGCTGCCGGTGTCGGCGCTGCTCGGCGGTATACTCGTCGTGTGGGTCGATGTCGCGGCGCGGTGCCTGATAGCTCCCGAGGAGATGCCGGTCGGCGTTCTGACTGCCGTTATCGGCGGACCTATGTTCATCTGGATGCTCAAGAAAAGGGGTGGTCAGCGTGCCTGAAACAAGACTTGAGGTAAAAGACCTGTGCTATTCCTACGGCAATGCGCGGGATGCGGCAGACCATGTGTCATTCAATGTGAAAAAAGGTCAGTTCGTCGGACTTATAGGCCCCAACGGCTCTGGAAAATCCACTGTTTTGAAAAACATATACCGCGCGCTGAAGCCCGCCGAAGGAAGCATAATCCTTGACGGAGAGGATCTGCTCAAAATGAGCTACAGGGAGTCGGCGCTGAAAATGGCCGTCGTCGGGCAGGAAAACGAGCTGCCGTTTGACTTTACCGTCGAGGAGATCGTCGCGATGGGAAGATCTCCGCATAAAAAGCTTTTCGATGCCGACAATGCCAACGATAAGCGGATAGTTCATCATGCTCTGGAGCATTTGGGCATGGCGGATATGGCAAACCGCAGCTATCTGAATTTGTCGGGCGGAGAAAAGCAGCGTACGATAATCGCGCGGGCGGTCGCACAGGAGAGTGATTTTCTCATACTTGACGAGCCGACGAACCATCTTGATATAAGCTTTCAGATACAGATATTCGACCTTATAAAAAGGCTGAACACAACGGTGCTGTCCGCGATACACGACCTGAACATGGCCGCGCTCTACTGTGATTACGTTTATGTGCTCAAGGAAGGACGGATCGTTCTTGAGGGTACGCCGGATGATGTTCTTACGGTGGAGAACATAAGCAATGTCTACGGCGTGGACTGCTGCGTGAGCCGCCACCCGGTGACCGATAAAATGTCAATAACATTCCTGCCGGCAGGAATTAAAACAAAGGAGTAAAATATGGAGAAAATGAAGAGGATCATTTCGCTTCTGCTTTGCCTTGCAATGGTGCTCGTGCTGTTTGCAGGCTGCTCGAGCGAAGGAAAAGACACGCAAAAGGACAATGACGCACAGCAGAGCGAGGAGGGCTATCCGTTCACGCTCGACAACTACGGCAGACAGGTGGAAATAACAAAAAGACCGCAGAAGGTGCTGACCCTGGGACCCAATTGCACCGAGCTTTTCGCGGCGCTCGGTTTGTCCGACCTCGTTGTAGGCCGCTCGCTCGTTAATCACAGCAGAGGCCCTCTGCCCGAATATGCCGATGCAGTAAACGCCATCCCCGAGCTCAACCACGCATCCGCGACCCGCGAGGCAATAATCTCATCCGGAGCGGACTTCATCTACGCGCTCGACTGGGAGATAAGCGAGGACGGCTGCAACATCGAAGAGGTCGAGCAGTACGGTATGACGGTGTATGTAAACTCGGCGACGACGGTCGAGCAGCTTTATCAGGAGATACTCGATCTCGGCAGAATATTCGGCGTTGAGGACAGAGCGGAGGCATATGTTGCCGATCAGAAGGCGCGTATAGCTGCCGTGCAGGAGAAGATCAAAGACAAGGAGCCTCTGAATGTTCTTATATATGACAGCGGCAACGACGGCGTTTTCACCTGCTCGGGAATCAACTTCGAGTCGCTGATAGTTTCCATGGCCGGCGGCAAAAACATCTTCGGCGATATAGACAGCAAGCAGTGGGTCACGGTGACATATGAGGAAGCGCTCGCGCGCGAGCCGGATATCATTCTTATCCACGATTATGACTCGCCGGGTGTTGACGAGAAGATAGCTGAGATCAAAAGCAACCCCACGCTCTCGAAGCTTGACTGCGTAAAAAATGAGCGCTTTGCGACAATAACGCTCGAAAGCGTTCTGCCGGGCGACAGACTTGCCTATGCGGTCGAAACTTTGGCCGCTGCGTTTTATCCCGACCTTTTTGAATAAGCCTAAATCAAAAGCTCCGATGCACTGCATCGGAGCTTTCTGCTGTCTTCAGTTGAGCTTCATATCGCCGTCTTTTATCCAGCCGATCTTGCGGCAGATTACGCCGAAGGCCCAGGCGAGGACAGCGGGGAGGACGATGGCGACAAGCACAAGGCCGAGCCAGTCGACCGCCGTGGGCGCTATGGCCTTTGCGCCGTCTAAGAGCGCCTCGGCCGAGGGATTCGACCAGCCCGTCCACACGCCGATGGGGCCGACGAGGCCGCAGGTGCCCATGCCGGAGGAGACCGCCGCGCCGTTCATCTCGAGCTTGAACACGCAGGTGGCTATAGGGCCGGTCACGGCGCTGGCCGCGATCGCGGGTATCCATATCTTCGGGTTGCGCACGATGTTGCCCATTTGCAGCATCGAGGTGCCCAGTCCCTGCGAGACGATGCCGCCCCAGCCGTTTTCCCTGAACGAAACGACCGCAAAGCCGACCATGTTCGCGCAGCAGCCCGCGAGTGCCGCACCGCCGGCGAGCCCCGTCAGGCTCAGCGCCGCGCAGATGGCCGCCGAGGATATCGGCAGCGTCAGTGCGATGCCGACGATGACCGAAACGAGCACGCCCATGACGAACGGCTGCTGCGTCGTCGCCCATTTTATGAGCGTTCCGACCGCCATAGCGCCCTTGCCTATGGGAGCGGCTATGAAGTAGGCAACACCCACGCCTATAAGTATCGTGACGATGGGGGTCACGAGAATGTCGATCTTAGTCTCTTTGGAAACCATTTTGCCGAACTCCGCCGCGATTATAGCAACGACGTAAACGGCAAGCGGGCCGCCCGCGCCGCCCATGACGTTCGTCGCGTAGCCGACCGGGATCAGCGAAAACAGCACCATTGCCGGGGCGTGCAGCGCGTAGCCTATAGCTACTGCCATGGCCGGGCCGACCATCGCCGAGGCAAATTTGCCTATCGTGTAGCCCGTGTCGCCGATCTCAACAAGCGGTGTGGCAAGAAAAGTTATTCCCAGCTGCGTGCCGAGCGTGTCGAGTATCGTGCCGACGAGCAGGGTGCAGAAAAGTCCCTGCGCCATCGCGCCGAGCGCGTCTATGCCGTAGCGCTTGAGGCTGACCTCGATATCCTTGCGCTTAAAAAATGCCTTTACCTTGGACATAAGCGATTACCTCATTTAATCATATAATAAGACCATGCGGTGTCTTGACACCTGCATGGTCTACTTTAGCGCTTATTAACGCTTTTGTCAATGAGTAATTATGCCTGCTGTGTATAAATTAAGCCTGCGTCATCCAGCTCCTTATAGGTGCGCTCAAAGCACTCACGGTCGGGGCACGAGAGAACGTGCAGATGTATGCCGCCGGTGAGAGTGCTCAGGGGGCTTGCGCCGTGCTCGCGGCAGGCAGCCATGAACTGCGAAACGTCATAGCGGTTCGACAGATGCAGGGGACCGGTCAACTGACCGTACAGCGGATGCTCGACGGTGACGTTAACGACCGTGCAGCCGTTATCGACCATGATGTTGAGCTCCTTTTCCATGTTTTCAAAATCATGCACACAGGCGACGGTGTATTCCATCTGACCGGATGCGCGCTCCAGAACGTAGCCGCGCGGCGTGGCGAGAACCTTTTCGCCGGATGCGCGCAGCAGTGCAACGTCGCCGACGATGATCTGACGGCTGACGGACAGCTCCTTTGCGAACTTTGTCGCGCTTATCGGGCGGTCGCTGTCCTTGAGCTCGCGCATTATGTGTTCGCGTCGTTTTGCAGAATCCATTTACATTACCTCTTTGCCTTGAGCATCTCGTCCTTGAGCTCCATGAGCTTGTCGGACAGGTCGACATAGTACTGATGGGGGAAGTCAAAGCGCTTGACCTCCGGCCAAAGCGTGGACACCTCGTATGCGCAGCGGCGGCGTATATCGTCGAGCGTAGGCAGCTCATACACGAGTTCGCCCTTTCTGAATACGGGAACGAGCAGCTCCTGAGCCTTAAAGCTGTCCAGCGTCTTGCGTTTCCAGCGCGCCTCGGGGTCACAGATCTCAAGGGGCTTTGTGTCGTCGACTGTCTCGTCGTGCATGCAGATATAGTCTGCCTCGGCCATGCCGTTTTCACGGTCGAAGAAGCGGTATACCTTTTTGAAGCCCGGATTTGTGATCTTGCCGACATTTTCGCTGATCTTTATCTTGGGGATGATCTCGCCCTTATCGTCTTCAACGGCGCACAGCTTGTACACGCCGCCGAACACGGGGTCGGATTTTGCGGTAATAAGGCGCTCGCCTACGCCGAAGGAGTCGATCTTTGCGCCCTGGAGCAGCAGCTCGGTAATAAGGCGCTCATCCAGCGAGTTCGAGACGGTGATCTTGCATTCGGGCCAGCCGGCCTCGTCGAGCATCGCGCGCGCCTTGCGCGTAAGATACGCCATATCGCCGGAGTCAAAGCGGATGCCGCATTTTGTTATGCCCAGGGGCTTTAACACCTCGTTGAACGCACGGATTGCGTTGGGTACGCCGCTTTTGAGCGAGTTATAGGTGTCGACCAGCAGCGTAGCGTTGGTCGGATAGGTCTCGCAGTAGGCCTTGAAGGCCTCGTATTCCGAGTCGAACATCTGCACCCAGGAGTGCGCCATCGTACCGCCGGCCGGAACGCCGTAGCGCGTATCGGAAAGGGCGCATGCCGTGCCTGCACAGCCGCCGATATAGGCAGCTCTTGCACCGGTGACGGCGCCGTCGATGCCCTGAGCGCGGCGCGAACCGAACTCGAGCACGACTCTGCCCTCGGCCGCGCGGCAGACGCGGTTTGCCTTTGTGGCAATGAGGCTCTGATGGTTTATCTCAAGCAGAACATAGGTCTCAATAAGCTGTGCCTGAATAGCGGGTGCGCGCACGACCATAAGCGGCTCGCGCGGAAACACGGGAGTACCCTCCGGTACGGCCCAGATATCGCCCTCAAATTTGAAATTGCGCAGATATTCAAGGAACTCTTCGGAGAACATTTTTCTGCCGCGCAGGTACTCGATATCCTCGGCATCAAAATGAAGGTTCTGAATATATTCCACCACCTGCTCAAGCCCGGCGGCGATAGCAAAGCCGCCGTTGTCGGGGTTCTGGCGGTAAAAAACGTCGAAATAGGTGATCTTATCGCCCATGCCGTGATCAAAATATCCGTTGCCCATCGTGAGCTCGTAGTAGTCGCACAGCATGGTGAGGTTAAGCTTTCTGTCAGTCATAATAGCCTCCGGCTGCATACGTTAAGCGTATGTTAATTATAGCTTTAGTATATAACATATTTTATTTTATGCAACCATTGATATTAATAAAACGAGCTCTCCGAAGTGTTCGGAGAGCTCGAAAAATTTGAGTTATCAGGCTTCGATCCTAGCCTGCTTTGCGGCTTCGTTCTTTGCCGAGGCGGTCACGATAAGGAACACGACCGAGACGAGAGCGAAGGTGATTATTGCTATAAGCTGCAAGGTGCCGGAGTAGGTGCCGTCCTTGAGCGGATAGGTGTAGCCGTGGTAACGGGTCAGCAGGCCGAAGATGTTGCAGCCGACCGCCAGAACCGCGGTGATGATGCCGAGCACAAACGCACCCTTCTTGCCCACAAGGACGAGTATTCCGCCGATTATGCCGAGGATTGCGGCGACGGCGAGAACAACGTACAGGCCGAGGCGCATGTAAAGCTCATGCGTTACGTCGGCGACGTGGTGCGCGACGGATTCGCGGAAGCTTTTGCAGACTACGAGGCACTGGTCAAGATCGAGATACGGATCGCCGTTGCGCAGCGTTACGAGGTTGCCGTTTTCGTCGTATTTCTTCCAGTCGAAGTCGGCGCCGAGACGCTGCTCGGGACCGGGGACTGCCATCTCACCGTCGTGACGGTAGATGGGTTCATTTTTATAGCAGGTCATGGTGTACTCGTCGACGAGAGCCATGCCGTTTTCAAAGGCTTCAAGATCGTTTTTGCCCGCCGCGAGCTGAGCCGCGCCGTCAGCAAGCTCCTTTGCGCCCGCAGCAAGCTCCTGCTCGCCGTTTTCGAGAGCCTTCTTGCCCTCGGCAAGATCCTTTTCGCCCTGAGCCAGCTGCTTTTCAGCCTCGGCAAGCTGCTGCTCGCCGGCTGCAAGCTCCGCCTTACCTGCTTCAAGCTCCTTAAGACCGTCCTCATACTGCTTGAGCATCGCCTGACCCTCAGCCACCATGCGCTGAATATATGCCGGGAAGTCGGTGACGTCCGCGGGAATTGTGAGTCCCATGCGCTCTGCAAGCGGCGCGACCTTTCCGACAAACCATGCCTGAGCGCTGTCAAAGCCGGGCAGCTTTGCGATACTGCCGTCACGGAATTTGACATATGTGTTCAGAAGCGGCATGAGAGGTTCAATTTTCGAAAGAAGCGCCTTGCCCTCGTTATATGCGTCGGTGTTCTCATCGATCATCTTCTGCCCCTCGGCGATTTTCAGGCGTCCCTCCTCAAGAGCCTTCTTGCCGGCCTCATAGTCCTTGTAGCCCTGCTCGAGTGTCGCTTTGCCGTCGTTATAATCCTTATAGCCCTGAGCAAGCGTTGCCTTGCCCTCGTTATAGGCCTGCTGACCGGCTGCATAGTCGCTAAGTCCTTTGGCATAGGTTCCGACACCCTCGTTATAGGCGGCCTCATTTTCCTTGAGCGCCTGTATGGCCTTCTCAAGCTCGCCTACAACGTCTGCCGCCTTTGCATCGTCCTCCTTATACTGCTTGATCGCAAGACCGTCCTTGACACCGAAGCCGGCGGCGGCCAGCGCGAACA
>CAKUAS010000008.1 GCA_934636655.1 uncultured Oscillospiraceae bacterium | reverse complement strand
TCTTAATTTCCGTTCTGCTCAGGATTTGTGGGACTTTGAACTCTCTTCCTGTTGCACTTAGTTTGACAATTCGCTCGCCCTTTAAGGCAAACACTGTAAAGTCGAAGTGCGAATGAGAATAAATATAAAACTTCACACAAAACTAACGTGTGATTAGACATACAAATGATAAATGTAGTGAATATACACAAAAATATGAGAAACTAATATACAAAATAGAGAAAGTGCATAAATATATTGAAATAAAATGCCTAAAATGCTAAAATGTTAACATGCAGTATCCTAAGGGATCGCAACCGGAATAAAACATGAAATGGGGGAGTTTAACAATGAGAGACCTGAAGCATCTGAACTGGTTCGAGAACCTCCTGCAGGAGGCGAACAACAAGCTCATCACTCAGGCAAAAGAGGACGGGAAAATATGTGTCGCATTTGTTTGCGAGAATACTCCGGAACCGCTTATGAACCTCGGCAATGCCTTCGGCATTCGCCTGCACGCACCAAATACCGGATCCATGGATATTGCGACATATTACATGACGAGCTTCCTGTGCGAAACGTCGAGGGCACTTTTGGAGCGTGCCATTGAAGGCGGCTTCAACTTTGCCGACTGCGTCATCGCACCGGACGGCTGCACGATGATAAACCGCTGTGTGGAGAATATGGAGCTTCTCAAGACCATGGGGGAGGGCAACGATAAGTTCTTCCACGAGTATATGGAGATACCCCTCAAGGCCGACGATAACGGCGTTGAGCTGCTCATTTTGCAGTGCAAAAATCATATACTCAAGCCCCTTAGCGAAAACTACGGGATCGACGTCTCTGACGCTGCGATACGCAAAGCCGTTGAGGAGCACAACCGCGTCTGCCGTGTGATAACAGAGATCGGCAACTTCCGCAAGGAAGCCAAGCCGAGGATAACGGGCTATGAGTTCCACGTTCTGACCCTTGCTACATACGTTATGCCGCAGTACCTCATAATCGATAAGCTCGAGGAGACGCTTGAGGAGATCAAGACCCGTGAGCCCGAGGATAGGGAATACCGCGCGAGAATAGCGGTCGTAGGCTCCGAGGTCGATGACAGCGGCTTCATAAAGCTCATCGAGGAGACGGGCGCTTATGTCTGCGCCGACCGTTTCTGCTTCGGCTCGCTGCCCGGCAGAATGGAGATAAAGCTCAACGACGAAGAGGACGCGCTCACTCAGGTCTGCCGCCACTATGTCTATAACGGCCACTGCCCGCGCATGTTCAACATGGAAAAGGTCTACGGCCGCAAGGCGTATGTAAACGACATCGCCAAGGAGTACGGTGCAGACGGCATAATCTATGAGCAGATAAAGTTCTGTGACCCGTGGGCGTATGAGAGACTTCTCGGTTCGACCATGCTGCGCGAGGATTACGGCTATCCCGTATTGTCCGTCGACCGGCCGTATAACATAAGCTCGTCCGTCGGTCAGATGCGCACCCGAGTTCAGGCGTTCGTGGAAAGCATTGAGATCAAAAAGCTTCAGGGAGGTGCAAAGTAATGGCGATGGTAGTAAACGATAAAGAGCGCAAGGGCGAAAAGCAGTTGGGCGTTCTTTTTGATCAGGGCAAGGTCCGCCGCCGCCGCGAGTGGCGCGGATTAAAGGACACGCTGTACGATTACACAAGATGGCTCTACCTTTTGTCGATACTTGCACGCGTTATCATAAAGCCGCGCAATGTCAAGGCAATGTTCCGCTACAGATGGTTTGCAAACTACCTGGCCGTGCCTCACATGCTCGATAAATTCACCATCGGCCTGCGTGACGAGCCTCTGCGTATAACTCACACCGCGATGGACTTCGTCGTAAAGGACGTTGCACAGTGCATCGATAACTCAATAAAGGGCGACCGCCGCACCGGCAATAACGTAAAATACTCCGAAAAGTGTGTCCTGTGGGACGAAAACGCCATGACTGCGGTAATGATGGGCTTCCCGACGCTCAACTGTATCCTGCGCGAGGTGCCGACGATGTTCTCGGCGAACCTCTTGAACCAGCATTCGGGTATGCACTATCTCGACGTTGCCCAGCAGTTCGGCATACCCGGCGACGTATGCCCCATGCCTGAGGCGGAGCTCGGCGTTTCAATTGATGACGACTTCCCCGTGCTCGGCAAGTGCGCAGTGCAGGTGAATACGACCTGCGACGGCTCGCTCATGGGCAACGGCCTCATCGCAAAGCGCCTCGAACGCGAGTACGGCATACCGACCTTCCAGCTCGTCGCGCCCATGCGCCACACGCAGGAGGACGTTCAGAAGTATGCTGCCAACGACGTCAAGGCTGCCATAAAGTTTATTGAAGAGCAGACAGGCGAGAAGTGGGACTGGAACGCGTATTTCGAGTGCGCAAAGCGTGTTAACAACACGACCCGTAACCGCGTCAGCTGGCTAGAGGTCAACAGCACGCCTTATCCGCAGTTTGTCGGCGCAGTGTTCTCACTGTATAACGACACAAATTACATGGGCAACTGCGGCCGCTATCCCGCTTTCGTTGAGATAGACAAGAAGGTCATGAAGCTCGTTCAGCAGGGCTATAAGAACAAAATCATGATGGCGCCCGAATACCGCCACAGATGCATCGTCTGGGGTGTGCAGCCGCAGTATATCATCGATATGCTCTACTGGATGATCCAGTGCTGGGGCGTTGTGCCTCTGACGGATATGCTGTCGATGGTCATAAGCGAGGAGATCGCCGAAGAGGATACGCCCGAAAACCGCGAGCAGGCTTATTACGACATGGCCTGGCTGACCATGAATATGATAATGCGCAACCACACCCACGGCGGCTACAAGGTGCTTGTCGACGAGCTTTGGGAGTACTGCGAGAAGATGAATGCCGACATGGTCATGATGTGGGAGCACATGTCCTGCAAGGCGCTGACCGGCATGCACGGCCAGTTCGAGGAGCAGGCGAGAGAGCGCGGTATCCACCTCGTCTGGGTCTGCCATGACCTTGCCGACCCGCGAGTTTACACCCGTCAGGCGATACGCGACCAGTTCAACCAGTACATGCGCACCGTTATGCGTGAAGAGCCGATAGATCCGACGATCGAGATCCTGCCGGATGAGCACGCATGGTAAGGAGGAGAAACGATATGTCAAAACTTAAAATGCTGCCCCTTAAAATGCTCGGCGGCGGAGCGGGACTTTTCGCCGTGACATTTGCAATATACTTCTTTAATCTCGATATGAAGTTCCTCGCCTACTGCGTAGAACCAATCCTGCTTTGGAACTACGACAGGATCCCCCGCAAGCAGTATGTATAAAGCACACCCCCTCCGGTCATCTGACCGGAGGGGGTTTTTAAATGTTCTATTTTTGCGCGTCTATCAGTAAGCTTGCGCGCACGGTTTCGCCGGTAGCGCTTTTGCCCTCGACGATCAGACTGTAGACGGGAAAAGCGTAGGTTTTGCCCCAGTGTGTACAGCCGTCGGCATAGTAGATGAGCTCACAGGCGATTATATTTGCGTCTGAGTCACTATCAATTTCGAAAAAGTCTCCGACATAATTTTTCGATTCAATGTCGGCAGTGATATCCTCGCGGCCCTTGAGCTCTACGTCGGCTGCGTTGCCGAGCGGGTTTATGAGATAAAACACAGCGATTATATCGCCGTTAAGGCTCACATCGATGCTTATCCTATACCGCCCCAAAACCGTTCTTCCATCGATATCGGGATAAAAGAAAACGGAATACTCAGTGACCCCGTACACGCCGTCAGCGTTTATGCCCTCCTGCTTTGCGACCTTGATATCCTCGATCTCATCCGGCCACAGCTCATTTTCGGCAACAAAGCGCTTTGCAATCTCGGCGGCCTCATCTTCGCTGATAGCTCCTTCGACCGCGGCGCGGGAGCGATTAAACTTTGTGAGCGTCCAGTAATTGGTGTCCGGTTCAATACAAATATTATATCCTTTAAAAGTACACATTTGGCCGAGTTTTAAGCGCTCTTTAGTTTCGGCCGGAAGCGAGGCTCCGAGGCAGCGCTCTATCTGCTCCGTCACCCGCTCAAAGCTCATGTCGAGCTCGTACAGCTTTGCTGTTTTTCCCTCTGCCTCGACCTCAACGTCGTCGGGCAGATACAGGCCGTCGATAACGCTTTCGCCGCCGGGACCGCTGATATTGGGGTATACAGGGAACTGAACTGAGCTCAGAATTTTCGCGGCGAAAACACCGACGATCACAATTGCGAACATCGCCGCTATCGCACCAAGGCGGCGCAGCGGGAACGCGGGCTTTGTTTCTACAAGTGGTATTTTTCCTTTCTCGCTGTCACACGCGCTGAGGATATCGTCCAGAGAGTCGGGAGCCGCGTGCGAAACCGAGGAGCGCAGCCAGGCTTCAACGTTTTTGCTGTTCATCCGCCTTTCACCTCCATTGCAGCTGCGAGCTTCTTCAATGCCCGTGAGTATTTGGATATTGCCGTCGCAGTAGGTATATCCAGTATCGCCGCGATCTCGCGGTGCTTAACTCCGGCCACTGCGTGCAGCATCACGATCTGCTGCTCTGTATCGGAAAGGATCTTCATCGCTGTCTGAAGCAGTATGCGCTCGTCGGGGCGGACCTCGTCCCTTGCGGCAAGATACTGCCCCCAGTCCTCGTCTGCGATGTCAAGCTGTCGACGGGCTTTTCTCATTCGCATACGGGCAAGATTTTTGGCAATGGTCATGATCCATGCCATTGGCTTTCCATTTGCCTTGTAGCTTTCGGCAGAGGAAAACACCGCAAGATAGGTGTCGTGCAGGATATCCTCGGCATCGGCGGGGGAGGAGCACATACTCATCGTAAAGCCGAAAACCGCGGCGTGTGTGCGCTCGTAGAGACTGCCAAGCGCGTCCTTATCGCCCCGGGCAATGCGTGCAAGCAGCGTCTCTATGGCCTCGGACTCGGAGTATTCACTTGTCGAAAGCGTCATAAAAAGCATCTTGTGAAGTCCTTTCACCATAACAATGCTTGAGCGGCCCGTTTTATTGCATGGAAAAGAAAAATTTTTTATATTTCTCTCGTTTTGCCCTCGAATGCCACGCAGGTCGGCCCAGTGAGGTACACATCTCGCGTCGTATCGTTATCGCGCGTGAGCGATATGAACAGCTCGCCGCCGGGCATTGAAACTCTGACGTTTGCGCCCGACACGAGCCCCATGAGCGTCAGCGCCGTCACGATGCTGCCGCAGCCAGTGCCGCAGGCGAGGGTGAAGTCCTCAACGCCGCGCTCGTAGGTGACTGCCTTTATCTCGTCCTCTCCCGTGAGCTTAACAAAGCTGACGTTTGCGCCATTCGGAAAAGCGGTGGAGTACCTGAGCGCCTTGCCGAGCGCGCGGAGCTCGTCCTCAGCCGTTTCATCCCAATCGTCCTTTATGAGCACCGCGTGCGGTATGCCCGGGCAGCCTAACTCTATGTATGCGCAGTCGCACCCCTCGGCAGTGCGATGCAGGTCGATGACCGTGGGGTCGTTTAGCCTTATGCGG
Organism: uncultured Oscillospiraceae bacterium; assembly: GCA_934636655.1. Lineage (GTDB taxonomy): Bacteria > Bacillota > Clostridia > Oscillospirales > Oscillospiraceae > F23-B02. The sequence continues at coordinate 105,747 of CAKUAS010000008.1, read as the reverse complement.
TAGAGCGTCTCGCTCATCCTCTCACCGGTGACGAGACCGGCGGTCGTCTCGATGCGCTGCGTTTTTCCGGCAAGGCCGTGCTCATAGCCGTAGCGTGCGATGCACCGCGCCCCGTTGCCGCACATTTCGCCGAGACTGCCGTCGGCGTTGTAAAACAGCAGCCTGTAGTCGGCATCTCCCTTCGCGGGAGCGACGAGCATGAGCCCGTCTGCGCCGATGCCCGTTCTGCGGCAGCACAGCGTTCGTGCGAGCAGCGGAACGGCATCAAAGTCTATCTCTTCTTCAAGCGTATTTATGATAACGAAGTCGTTTCCGGCTCCGTGCATTTTCGTAAACTTCATATTGACCTCCGTGATCGTTATTTAATAAATTAGTGATTACGCCCAAAATGGGGCTGCGCATACTTGAATTTAACGACGTGCTATTATATAATATCACCAGCTTAGACACAATATTGTTTCAGGAGTGTTAAAAATGACCGATTTTAAAGCATTATACGCTGAAAAACTCATAAGTGCAGAAGAGCTTGCAAAGCAGGTCGAGTCCGGCTGGGTTCTGGGCATGGATACCGCGCCCTCGCAGGCACCTGCAATTATGAACGCAATCAGCGCAAGAGTCAAGAACAGTGATATCAAGGGCGTGCAGGTGCAGACCCTTCTTGACGCCTATCCCTTTGAGTTTTACACCGATCCAGAGCTGTTCGGCAAGATGACCGGCTACTCTTGGTTCAGCTCCGGCTATGCCCGCAAGGCGATAAACGGCGGCTGGGCTGACCTTCTGCCGACCTATTACCGTGATATCCCGCGCCACATCCGCGCAGAGTACGAGTACGATGCGTTCTGCATTGAAGTTTCGCCCATGGACAGCCACGGCTACTTCAGCCTCGCACTCAACGGCTCCTACGCCGAGGCGATGATCGATAAGGCTAAGAGAATTTTCGTTGAGGTAAACGAGAATCAGCCGAGATGCCTGACCGGTACTCAGCTTCACGTTTCTCAGGTCGACGCTATCGTCGAATATAACCACGAGCTGCCCGTTATTCCTCCCGTCGTTATCGACGAGGTCAGCCAGACCATCGGCAACCTCATCGCAGAGCAGATCCCCGACGGCGCATGCATCCAGCTCGGCATCGGCGCTATCCCCGACGCTACCGGCATGGCGCTCAAGAGTAAGCACGACCTCGGCATACATACCGAAATGTTCACCGACTCCATGGTCGAACTCATCGAGTGCGGCGCTGTCAACAACTCCAAAAAGCAGATCCACCGCAACAAGAGCGTTACCACCTTTGCTTACGGTTCCAAGAGAATTTATGATTTTGTTGATGATAACCCCGCAATGGTGATACTGCCCGTCGACTACGTCAACGATCCCAACGTCATCTGCAAGAACGACAATATGATCTCCATAAACGCGGCCATCGAGGTCGACTTCTTCGGCCAGGTCTGTGCGGAGTCTGTCGGCACCAAGCACATGTCCGGCTCCGGCGGCCAGATCGACTTTGTCCGCGGCGCATGCCAGTCAAAGGGCGGCAAGAGCTTTATCGCTTTCACCTCGACCGCGAAGGGCGGCACGATAAGCAAAATAAAGCCCATCCTCACCCCGGGCGCAGTATGCACCACCTCGAAGAACGACGTTGACTACATCGTCACCGAGTACGGTATCGCGCATCTGCGCGGCCGCAGCCTCGGCGAGCGCACCCGTCAGCTCATCGCCATCGCTCATCCCGATTTCCGCGACGAGCTCACCTTTGAGGCGAAAAAGCGCGGCATAATCATCTGATAAATACGAAAAACTCCCGGTCAGCCGACCGGGAGCTTTTTTCATGCTGTTTCGCCCTTATACTTTCTGCGTGTGGCCATGCCGCCGCGGATGTGCCGCTCGGCCTTGTTGATATCAAGCAGCTCCCGGACCTGATGATACAGAGCCGGGCTGACCGTTTTCAGCCTCTCGGTGAGATCCTTGTGTACGGTGCTTTTGGAAATGTTAAACTGCTTTGCGGCGGCTCTTACCGTTGCTTTGTTCTCGATGATGTATTCGGCAAGATCGCAGGCGCGCTCTTCAATATTTGTGTACAAAATGCACCACTCCCCAAACTCACATAGTCCATATATATGAAAGCCGGGCGGGGGATATGCCGTGGGCAAGGTATACCAATACAAACGGGCAGAAATGTACAAAATGACGGGATATAGATACTTGCCAACATACTGACAAAATAGTATAATTATTATGATTACGGCCGCACGAGCGGCCTGATGGAGAAAACACGAACCAAGGAGGAACATAATGAAAAAACGCATTATCAGCCTGCTGCTGGTAGCTCTGATGCTCGTCTCGATCGCCCCGTTCGGCGCAATGGCGGCGGGTAACACGGTTATAACAGAGCAGCCGTCTGATGTCAGTGTAAACGCCGGAGAAACGGCAACGTTTTCTATAGCGGCGACAAATCCCAACAGCACGGACCTCAAATATCTGTGGTTTGATGCGGATGAGGTCAACACAAATAACATCAGCCTTAAAGACCTTAGTGACACTGTCGATAAGATAAAAGAAGCAAAGCTGGGAGAAGGCCAGACGCTTACCGTACCTAATGTGCAGAAGGATATGAGTATCCGCTGCGCTGTATACTATGAGAGCGTTAAGACGATCCTCGGGTTTGCGGTGACTGTTCCTACAGATTTGGCGTTCAGCAACACAGTTAAACTCACTGTGACCGGCGGTGTCACGCCGTCGCCCGACCCGAACCCCGAGCCGACGGACACTCCGGCTCCGTCAGAAACGACCACTCCCAGCCCGAGCCCGAGCGTCGACCCGGATACGTGTGCTCATACAAATCTGAAATATGTTGCCGAAAAAGCTGGTACTTGTGTGGCTAAGGGTCAAAAGGAGCATTGGGAATGCACAAACTGTGGACAGTTGTTCTCTGATGCTGCGGGCACGCAGAAAACAACCATAAACAGGCTAGACAACGGTATGGAGAAGGACGAGACCAACCATACCGGTCTTGAACACTTTCCCTCGAAGGCTGCCACCTGCACCAAAGAGGGCAACATAGAGTATTGGCGTTGTTCCGGCTGCGGCAATTACTATTCCGATTCCAACGGAACGGTGAAAACTACGCACGCCAAGGTCACGACCTCCAAGGCCGACCATGATTATTCCTGGGTCGCTGACGAGGTAGCAAACGTCCACTATCAGAAGTGCAGAGTCTGTGGCCAGACGACCGGCACGAGCAAGCACTCCGGCGGCACGGCAAGCTGCAAGGCTCAGGCAAAGTGCGAAAAGTGCGGCGCAAGCTACGGCGAGCTCGACGCGACAAATCATGTAAACTTTGAATACAAAAACGCCGTCAAGCCCACCGATACCACGAAGGGCTACACCGGCGACAAGTACTGCGCGGACTGCGGAGTCTTCATCGAAAAGGGCACCGAGTATTCCGCACAGTGCACCGGCGGCTGCAAGGATCTCAAGCTCGTCAAGGGCACTCCCAAGACCTGCACAGCGGACGGCACGATAGATTACTACGAGTGCCCCAAGTGCCATAATATCTACAGAGACGAAAAGGGCACGATCCTTCTGACCGAGGCCGACCTCGTCGATAAGTGCACCGGCCACGACCTGCACCCCGGCCCTGATCTTTTCGGCAATATCAATATGAATAACCTCAAGCAGTTCGCGCTCAGCATCGGCATGAGCTTGCCGCAGATCGTGCAGATGATCCGTGACGGCACGTTCGATCTCGATCACATCATCGGCACGATAAAAATCAAAGACATCGATCATTGCCACGACGATACCGACCACTGGCTAGGCTGCCAGCGCTGCGGAAAAACACTTGAGGATCTCCGTGACGAGCTCAGCGCCTCAGGCTTTGAGGTAAATGAAAAGTGGTATGAGCTCAGCCGCAAGACTCCGCACTCCGGAGGCAGTGCAACCTGCCAGAAGAAAGCCGTCTGCGACGAATGCGGCGACGAATACGGTGAGCTCGGTGAGCACAGATACGACAACATAGTCACCGCTCCGACCTGCACAAAGGACGGCTACACGACGCATACCTGCTCTGCCTGCAAGGACACCTATACCGATAATGAGACAACTAAGACCGGACATATCATAAAGTTCGGCGTGTGCGAAAGCTGCAAGAGTAAGTTTGCAAATCCCTTCTATGATGTCAGCGGCAACGACTGGTTCTACAGCGCCGTTATGTGGGGTTACTACAACGATCCGCAGGTCGCGGCCGGCATGGATGCAAACCACTTCAAGCCCAAAGCACCATGCACCCGTGCACAGGTCGTAACATTCCTGTGGCGCGCGGCAGGCAGACCCGAGCCTACAAGCAGCACAATGAAGTTTGTCGATGTTCCGTACAACAATACCTATGCGCCTTACTATAAGGCGATACTCTGGGCCGTTGAAAACGGCGTTACCGCCGGTACGGATGCGACGCATTTCTCACCCAATGCTACCGTCACTCGCGCACAGTTCGTGACCTTCCTCTGGCGCTATGCCGGCGAACCCTCGCCCAGCAATCTGAGCACGAGTTTTGCCGATGTAAATGCCAATAGTTATTACTACAGAGCGGTCCTCTGGGCGGCCGAAAACGGCATCACATCCGGAAAGAGCGCAACTCAGTTCGCGCCCGGCGCGGCCTGCACCCGCTGTGAGGTAGTCAGCTTCATGTTCCGTGCGTTCAGCAAAGGCATCGTTAACTGACGGATGAAATATAATTTAAAGGCGCGGCCAGACCGCGCCTTTTCTATATGAAAATTATGTTGAAATATACAGTGCGGGATGATATTATATAAATTACATTTTGGTGACTAAGGAGCAGACTTATGAGAAACGAATCGATGAATCTTTCCAAAAATGAAATGATGATGGTCATGCACGATCAGGAGCAGGAGATAGAAAAGCTCAAATCTCAGGTCGACGAGCTTCAGGCAAAGCTCGACGGATATGAAATAAAGATAAGCGAAAGCGGCGATCTTGCCGAAGCTGCGGCAAAGGTCAGCGGACTGTTTGAAGCCGCGCAGCTCACGGTCGATACATACCTTGAAAATATGAAAAGACGCGACGAAGAGGCCGAGGCCGTTTTTGCCGACGTTCAGAAGCAGGCAGACCAGATAATTGCCGAGGCCGAAGCCGTCGCAAGCAAGCGCCTTGCTGCTGCCGATGCCGAGATCGAGGAAAAATGGGCGGTCATCGAAAGCCGGCTTCTTGTCATGTACGAGTCGCACAAAGGCCTTCAGGAGCTTGTCGAGTCCGGCATCTTCACAGTTCCCGGAAAAGAATAATAATTATAAAATTCTCCGTCGAGGGACGGAGAATTTTTTTGAGATAAGCTATTGACTCTCACACTGTGGCAGACGGTACTATATTAAACGAGCTCAGAAAACCAATGGATCCGGAGGACAAAATGCTTAGAATAGGTGAATTTTCAAAATTGTCCAGAGTCAGCATAAGGATGCTGCGCCACTATGATGAGATAGGGCTTTTAAAGCCCGCCGAGATCGACCGCTTCACCGACTATCGTTATTACCGCGAGGATCAGCTGCCCACGGTTTGCCGCATAACGGCGCTCAAGGACATGGGCTTTGCCCTTGCCGATATAGTGAAGATACTCGAAGTGTACGGCGATAAGGCAAGGCTCTCTGAGTACCTCGCCGCGCGTGAGCGCGAGCTGAGAGCTCAGGCCGACGATGTGGCGCGCAGGCTCAGACTTTTGGACACAGCCCGAAAACGGCTGAGAAAGGAAGACAAAATGAGCTACAATGTCACTGTTAAGACCATCCCCGAGCGCTATGCCGCTACCGTTCATACCGTTATTCCCCGCTACGAAGACGAGGGCACGGTGTGGTCGACGCTGTGCAGCGAGACTGCCGGTATGAACCTGATCCCGGCTGATCCCTGCCTGTGTGCGGCCTGCTTTCTCGACGGAGAATACAAGGAGCGCGACGTTGAGGTCGAGATATCTAAAACCGTAAACGGCGAGTATAAGGACACAGAACATGTCAAGTTTAAGACTCTGCCCGAGGTCACCGTCGCAAGCTGCGTTTTCAAGGGCAGCTACGATCTTATAAACGATGTCTACACTGCGGTCATCGAGTGGATAAACGGCAACGGTTACGAGTTCGCGGGCGCGATGTTTAACATCTACCACGTCAGTCCCGCCGAAACAAAGGACCCCAACGAGCTTGTCACCGAGGTATGCTATCCCGTGAGAAAGAAGTAATTAAATAAGTCAAAACCGGCTGCCCCGTTTGAGGCAGTCGTTTTTTTCGCGGAGCGGTTTAATTGCCTCGATTTTAATGATATAATTATCGAAACACTGTGAAGAAAGGCTTGGTAAAAACAGATGTGGACATATATCGTTGGAGGTATTCTGCTTTTACTTTCAGTATATTTTACTGTTCAAGGGATAAGGTGCAATACTGCCGTGAAGGAAAGCAAAGAACGGCTTACCGCTTACGGAGCGGAAGCGGCTGATTTGAGCTACGGAAAAATGAGCTATGTTGATGCCGGCAAAGGCGAGGTGATATTGTCCGTACACGGAATTTGCGGAGCGTCCTTGAGCTGGAGGGCGAGCCGGTGCCGGACATGACAGAGCAGTGGAAAGCGGCACGCACGGCGCTCTATGGCGAGTTGTCGTAAAGTTGTCGTAAATTTTGTCGTAAAATGCGCGGTTGAGATGGCATTTTTAAGGTTAATCCTTAACCAGATTAAAGCAAACGCAACCACGCATAAGAACCCGCAAATCATTGATAAACAAAGAAAATCCCGCAGTTTCAATAACTACGGGATTTGTTATATATTGGAGCGGATGACGGGAATCGAACCCGCGTCGCCAGCTTGGGAAGCTGGGGCCCTGCCATTAGACGACATCCGCATTTTTCATGGATAAGGTATATTTTACACCATAGCTTCAAAATATGCAATAGCTAATAAGTAATTGACCTGAACATCATAATATGGTAATATAAACATAAAGTGTTTATACACTATACGGAGTATATTAAAAGTAGGAGGAAGAAATGAACAAATCAAAAAGACTTCTCAGTTTGCTGCTCGCGGTGCTGCTGCTTTGCAGCCTGATGCCCGTCGCGGTGTCGGCTGAGAAGGCAAATCCGGAGGATGACTATCCCTTCGTGTTCGTTCACGGCCTCATGGGCTGGGGCGACAGGTCGATGCTCGATCCGATCATGCCGTATTGGGGCATGACGACCGGCAATCTCATGAAATACCTGACGACTAAGGGCTATGAGAGCTACGCCGCTCAGGTCGGGCCGCTCTCCGGCGCGTGGGACAGAGCCTGCGAGCTCTACGCTCAGCTCACCGGCACGACGGTCGATTACGGTGCCGCGCACTCCGCCGCCAAGGGTCACGAGCGCTATGGCATAACCTATGATAAGCCCCTGTTCGAGGGCTGGAGTGCGCAGAAGAAGATAAACCTCATCGGACACAGCTTCGGCGGTGCAACGACGCGCCTGTTCCTTGAGCTGCTTGCAAACGGCAGCGCGGAGGAGGTCGCGGCGGCAAAGGCCGCGGGAACCAAGGTCTCCCCGCTGTTTGAAGGCGGCAAGGGCAGCTGGGTGTATTCACTCACCGCTGTCGCCGCTCCGCACAACGGAACGACCTTTATCGAGACCTGTGATATCTCCACCAAGGTCGTCACTGACTTCATATATAACGTGGGAGCCTCCCTTGGCTTTACCAAGCTCAAGGGCGTGTACGATCTCCAGCTTGAGCATTTCGGCATCTACCGCAAATCCGATGAGACTGACCTTCAGTATCTCATCCGCGTTTTAAACAGCAGCGATTTCATGAGCCATAACGACAACGCGATATATGACCTCACCATCGATAACGCGCTGAGGATAAACGACGGTATCGGCATGCAGAAAAATGTCTATTACTTCTCCGTCTGCGGCGACGCGACGCATCCGAGCGCCGTGAGCGATAACGAGATCCCCAACGCGAATATGTTCATACTCATGAAGCCCTTTGCGGCGATGATGGGCAAGTACTATGATAAGTACACCGCCGGCGGCGTTTATATTGACAGGACATGGCTTCCCAACGACGGCATGGTAAACGTCGTGTCCGGCCTGTATCCCGTAAACAGTGATCTCAAGTGTGTCAAGGCCGACGGCACCCAGGCTTTCATTGTTTGCGACGGCTACAATAAGCAGGACTATGCCAAGGGTATTTGGAATGTTCTGCCCACTCAGCCGTATGACCATCTGAGTATAGTAGGCGGCATACTGTCAAACACCGTTTCAAATACCCGTCACCTGTATATGGAGCTAATTAGCCGCGTGACAAGCACCTACGGAAAGGGCGGCACATCCGATGAGCCCATAAACAGCGTGAGCCTGCCGTTTACAGATGTGAGTAAGGAGCGCTGGTCATATGACGCGATCCTCAAGATGTATCAGCTCGGTGTCGTGAGCGGACGCTCCGAGACAGTATTTGACCCGACCGGCAACGTTACTCGTGCGGAGTTTGTGAAAATGCTTGCCTGCCTTGACGGCGTGGATACTGCGGCTTACGCAAAGTGCCGTTTCACCGACGTCAGCGACAAGAGCGTTTTCGCACCGTATATCGAATGGGCAGCCAATAACGGCATCGTCTACGGTGTCAGTGCGGCCTCGTTTAAGCCGAACGATAACATTACCCGCGAGCAGATGGCGGCGATAATCTGCCGCTACGCGGAGTACGCCGGAATAAAGCTCTCCGATGATGTTGCAGCCGTCACATTTACCGACAGTGCGCAGATATCGCACTATGCCGTGCCGAGCGTTACGGCGCTGCAGCGAGCGGGAGTTATAAGCGGCGTCAAAAATGCCGATGGAAGCTACAGCTATTACCCGAAATCATTTGCTACCCGAGAGCAGACCTGTATGGTGCTCAGCCGTATCTGAGATACTTGAATAAAACGTTAAAAAAACCGTGGCAAGCCACGGTTTTTTATTGCATTACGTATATACATTTAGTATAATATATCTATTACATATAGTAAGGCAGGTAGGCTATGGCGTACGTTGAATTTGAGAAAGTTAAAAAGACTTATCACATGGGCGAAGTGAGCATAGAAGCCCTGAAGGATGCGACGTTTGAGATAGAGAAGGGCGAGATATGCGTAATCGTCGGTGCATCCGGCGCAGGCAAGACTACGCTTCTCAATATCCTTGGCGGCATGGATAGTCTTACCTCCGGCCGCGTCGTGCTCGACGGGGAGGAGATATCCTCGTATAACGCAATGCAGCTTACGACCTATCGACGCTATGACGTCGGTTTTGTATTTCAGTTTTATAACCTTGTGCAGAACCTTACGGCCATAGAAAACGTCGAGCTTGCCGCGCAGATATGCAAAAATCCGATGGATGCGGCCGAGGTCATCGACCTTGTCGGTCTGCACGACAGGGCGCAGAACTTCCCAGCGCAGTTATCGGGCGGCGAGCAGCAGCGAGTCGCGATAGCGCGCGCTCTTGCAAAGAACCCGAAGCTCATGCTCTGTGACGAGCCGACCGGAGCCCTTGACTATAACACCGGTAAGGCGGTATTGCAGCTTTTGCAGGATTGCAGCCGAAAAAACGGCATGACCGTCGTTATCATAACCCATAACCAGGCGCTCACGGCCATGGCGGACAGGGTGGTATCGGTAAAAAGCGGCATCGTGACGGATGTCAGTATCAATGAGCACCCCATCCCCATTGAAGATATCGAGTGGTAAACGGATGAATAAATCGACCATAAAGCTTACAAAAAGAGAAATTCAGAACAGCCTCGGACGCTATCTTGCGATATTCGCAATAATTGCGTTGGGGGCCGGACTGTTTGTCGGTCTGAGACTCTCGCGCCCGGATTTTTTGGAGACGTATAATAATTACACGCACAGGACGCATTTTTACGATTTCCGCCTTGTGTCTACGCTGGGACTTACCGACGATGACCTTGCCGAGGTCAAAAAGCTCTCCGGCGTTACGCTCGCCGAGGGAGCAGTCGGTGCGGATTTCCTCTTTAACACCGATGAGGAAGATAACCTCATCATGATGGCACAGAGCATACCTGAAAAGGTAAACCTCATTGACCTCAAAGCTGGCCGTATGCCGGAAAAGCCGAACGAGTGCCTTGCAGACCCCAACATGTACTCCAAATCGGATATAGGCAGTACCATAAAGCTGTCGAAGGATAACAGCGACCAGACCTTTGACACATTTGCCTATGATGAGTATACGATCGTCGGTCTGACCGACAGTGTTCTGTATATAAACATGGAGCGCGGCTCGAGCACGCTCGGCAACGGCAGTGTCAAGGGCTATATCTATATTCCGATGGACGGCTTCTCTACGGATTATTATACGGACATCTATGTCTGCGTCGATGCCAAGGGCTATGTGTACTCCGACGAGTACGATGAAAGTACCGATAAATATGTTGAACCGCTTGAAAAGCTAATGAAAGAGCGGGCTGTCGTACGGCGTGACAGCATCATTGACGATGCCATGTCTCAGCTGGACGATGCTAAGGCGCAGTATGAGGATGGCAAGGCTCAGTACGATGCGGCTAAGGCCGAGTATGACAGCGGCTATGCCGCCTATGTGCAGAAGAAAAGCGAAACCGAGGCCGAGCTTGAAAAGGCCCGCAAGCAGATAGAGGATGCCGAGAAAATGATGGGTGACGCATCCGTCATCGACCAGAAGCAGGCGGAGCTCGACGCCGCAAGGGCGGAGCTTGATAAGGGACAGGCCGAGTATGAGAGCGGTCTGATGCAGTTTAAATCGAAGGAGGCTCTTGCCTACGGGCTCGTAAACGAGCAGATAGCCTATTACGAAAACCGCATAGCCGAAAAGCAGAATGAAATTGCCGCTCAGACCGCGGAGATCGAACGCCTTAATGCAGAGCTCGCCGCTGCCCAGGCAAACGGTGAGAATATAAAGGCGCGTCTGATCGAGCGCAAAATCAAGAATGCTCAGAGCCGTATAAGCCTTATCGAGCAGGATATCGCAAACAGCAGCGAACGCCTTGAGGCCCATCGCCAAAAGAAGGCCGAGGTCGACGCGCAGCTTGAGCCGTACCGCAAGCAGCTTGAAGACGCCAAGGCTCAGCTCGACGCAGGCTACGCTCAGATAGCCGCGGGGCAGGCGGAGCTCGATAAAGCCCGCGAAATGATAAACAGCGGCGGTGCGCAGCTTGAGGCGGCAAAAAAGCAGTACGAGCAGGGCAAGGCCGAGGCCGAGCGCGGCTTTGCCGAGGCTGAAAAGGAGCTTGCCTCAGGTAAGGCACAGCTTGACTCTGCGAAGAACGAGCTTGATAAGGGCGCGGCAGAGCTTGATAAAGCCGAAAAGCAAATAAAAAACATAAATCATGCCGACACATATGTCCTTGACCGCGACACTAACGCGGGCTATGTATGCTTTGAAAGTGATACTAACGTCGTTCAGAGCGTCGCATCCGTGTTCCCTGTGTTTTTCTTCCTCGTTGCGGCGCTCGTCTGCCTCACGACGATGACCAGAATGATCGACGATCAGCGCACTCAGATTGGCATCATGAAGGCGCTCGGCTATTCCTCCGGCGCTGTCACGGGCAAATACATGTTCTATTCCGGCAGTGCGACGGTACTCGGCTGCGTATTCGGAATAGCGGCCGGAAGCTTTGCCTTTCCTGCTGTAATATGGTTCGGCTATGGACTCATATATAATCTGTCCGGTCTTACGTTCACTATGAACTGGCCGCTGGCGTTTGGCATAACGGCGGCAAATCTGGCCGTCACGCTGCTTGTAACGTGGTATTGCTGTGCAAAGGAGCTCAAATGCGCTCCGGCGGAGCTTATCCGTCCCAAGGCGCCCGAGGCCGGAAAGCGGATACTGCTTGAGCGCATAAAGACCGTTTGGAACGACATGAGCTTTATGCAGAAGGTCTCTGCACGAAACATCATGAGATATAAAAAGCGCATATTCATGATGCTCCTCGGCATCGGCGGCTGTACCGCGCTCGTGCTCACTGCGCTCGGCCTCAACGATACGATTCAAAACGTTGTAACGCGGCAGTATGACGATATAATTCTCTATGATTATGAGCTTACCATGGCCTATGACATGAACGAGGAGGAGCAGAAGATATTCTTCCGCGACGCGGGAGACAATGTCAAGGATGCGATATTCCTCTATCGAGGCGTTGCGGAGATTTCCGGCGGCGAGGCGATAAAGAACGCAACGCTCACAGTGTCGGACGGTAAGCGGCTTTACAAATTCATTGACCTCAGCTATGACGGAGCTCCCATTGACTATCCAGGTAAGAACGAGGCGGCTATAAACTACAACCTTGCCCGTCAGCTCGGAGGAGTCAAGGTCGGCGATAAGATAAGAATAACGACCGCGGAGAAACAAGAGCTCACCGTAACGGTCAGCGCACTTTTTGATAACTATGTCGACAGCTTTGTGTTCATTTCGCCCGATACCTGCTCCGAGCAGCTCGGAGCGGTTCCCGAGTACAAGTCCGCGCTTGCAAACGCCCCTGCGGGTGAGGATGTAAACGCCTGTGCCACGGCAATCGCAAGCGAGGTGGACGGCGTAAGAGGCGTTACACTGAGCGTTGACACCAAGGAGCGCGTCAGCGGTATGCTCGACGGACTGCTTGTCGTTGTCGCGGCAATCATACTCTGTGCCGGACTCTTGGCATTCATCGTTCTGTATAACCTCACGAATATAAATATCTCAGAGCGCATACGCGAGATAGCGACGCTCAAGGTGCTGGGCTTCTATCCGAAGGAGGCTGCGCACTATGTTTTCAGAGAGAATCTTATTCTTACCGGAGCGGGAGCGGTGTTCGGTCTGGGCCTCGGCGTTGCACTGCACGCCTTTGTAATGAACGCGATACAGGTCGATACAATGTATTTCAAGCCGCACATAAGCTTTTTGAGCTTTGCCGTATCGATAATAATAACATTCGTGTTTGCTCTCATAGTAAACGCCATTATGCGCCGCAGGATAGATAATATCGACATGGCAGGAGCGCTTAAATCCATAGAGTAATTTGACAAGGTAAAAAGAATATATTATATTAAAATGTGATTTTAATGATTATCAGGGATGCATGATATGGAGAATTTGCAATCTTCGCTGCCCGGCTGGGAGATAGTGCGCTGCATAGGCAGCGGCAGCTCCGGCAAGGTATATGAGCTTAAGAAAAAAGATGAATACGGCGGCGACTTTCATTGCGCGCTCAAGGTAATAAGCGTTCCCGGCTCTCAGAAGGAGTACGACGAAATGCTCAGCACCATGAGTGAGTTTGCCATGCGCGCGAAGCTGCGTGAAAAGGTAGAGGAGATCAGCAATGAATACCGCCTGCTCGGCGCTCTGCGCGGCCACCCGAATGTCGTCAACTGCGAGGATCAGATGATAATCCCACATGAAAACGATATGGGTTGGGATATATATATCCGCATGGAGCTTTTGCAGTCACTGCCGGATTATGTACGCGAAAACGGCATGACGGTCGAAAAGGTCATGAAGCTCGGCAGCGATATGTGCTCGGCGCTTGAGCTGTGCCGCGAGAACAATATAATCCACCGCGACATTAAGCCGCAGAATATATTCGTCAGTCGCTACGGAGTGTTTAAGCTCGGTGACTTTGGCGTTGCCAAGGCTTCGACTATCCGTACCTCCGCCGATAAGGTCGGAACATATTCGTATATGGCGCCCGAGGTGTATAAGGGTAAGGGCTACGATGACAGAGTGGATATATATTCTCTCGGCATGGTGCTCTATTGGCTTTTGAACGAGCGGCGCGGTCCGTTTCTCCCGATGCCGCCTCAGGTGCCGACTGCGGAGCAGACCACCGATGCGCAGATACGCCGTTTTCGCGGCGAGACACTGCCGCAGCCGAAAAACGGCAGCCCGGCGCTGAAAAAAGTCGTCATGACCGCATGCAGCTATAAGATCGCCGACCGCTATTCCGGACCCGCTGAGCTCAGGCGTGCTCTTGAGCTTGCCGCCTCGGGCAAAACAGCGCCAGAACCCGTGCCGCCGGCTTTTGGCAGCGATGAGGCGACCGTGCGCGAGGATTTCAAGGCCGATCCGCGCCCCGAGTATATACCCGAATCGCCCGTCCAGCCTCGTCCTCAGCCGCAGCCCAAGCAGAAGCCGCGTCCCGAGGCTGCACAGACTAAAAAGGCCCCGCCCAGACAGGCAGAGCCGGAAAAAAAGCCGAAAAAGTCCATGTTCGGTTACATATTGGCGCTCGCTCTCATCCTTGCCGCGATGGCGACGGCGATAATCGTATTTGCTCTGTCGGGAAATGACAGCGGCAAAAACGACGATCCGAAAGAATCGGTCAGCCCGACGCCGACGGCAACGCCAGAGCCAGAGAAGCTCGACGTTAAATCCGTCATGCTAAGCTCGCCCAGCCTCACGCTCACCGTTGAGGATGAGGCGCAGCTAAAGGTAAGCTGCATGCCTGAGCCCGGTGTGGGACAGGATGAGCCGGAATATATCTGGAAAAGCAGTGATACCGGAATAGTGACCGTAACGCAGGACGGCAAGCTCACGGCCGTGAGCGAGGGCTCGGCCACGATCATGGTCTACGTCAAGGATAAGATGGAGGTGTACGACCAGTGCACCGTCATTGTAGAACGCCCCAAGGTAACGGAGCTCACAATAGAGGAGATGCCCGTAAAAACCGTGTACACCGTCGGCGAAGAGCTTGATACGACGGGCTTGGTCCTCAGAGCGTATTATAATAACGGTGCCGCAAAGCGCATAACGGATCCGAGCGAATATACCGTTGAGTGCGACATGACCGGCCTCGGAAACCGTGACGCGACCGTCACCTACGACGGCAAAACCGTGACCTACACCGTAAGAATAAGCCTGTTTGGATAACGAAAAATCCCGCCCTTGGGCGGGATTTTTTAATTCATAAACCAGCCCCAGGTGTGCCAGAACTGGAGTGAGCCCGCGGACAGGCAGCAAACGATGAACGACAGCACAAAGCATACCGCAAACAACGCGAGCGAGACGAGCGCGATTGTGCGCAGACGGCGTCTGCTCTTGGCGGAAAATTGAGGATTGATAGTCAGAGCGGGGAGCGTAGCTTCGCCTTTTGAAGCGGCCAGCGCATTGCGGTGAAACCTGCCGTAGGAGCGGAAGATCTGACGGTAGAAGGCAAAATACCAAATGCATCCGGCAACGGACAGAGCGCACAGTGCCAGCAAACTCAGACCGAGTATCGCGCCGCACCAATACGGCATTGCCGGCAGAAAAACGAACGGCAGCTTAGCTATGTCTGCGAGCAGGCATACGCCCGTGAGCCCGAAGCTCAGCACGCATGCGGCCAGCACGATGCCGAACGAGAGAAGCAGCACAGCGAAAATGCCGAAAAACAGATCGCCCCAAATAAGCCATAGCCACGTCAGTGCCGCCGAATGTTTAGCTCCCGGCTGCGGTGCGGCATAAAACTGCGCGGCTATCTCGGAGGGATCACCCAGCCTTGCGGCGATCTCCTCTTCGGAGTAGCCGTCGGCGAGCTTAAATGCAAAATGCTGCTCATATTCTTCGATAATATCCTCAGCGTCAGTTATCTTTCTCTTGCGAAGCTCATCACTGAGCAGAGTCATAAATTCTTTTTTATTCATTGTTTTCCTCCTCCAGCAGCTTCTTCACGGCCTGTGCGAACTTCAAATATTCCGCACGGTCATTTTGATATGTCTCGCGGCCAAGCTCGGTGAGCTTGTAGTACTTGCGCGGCGGTCCGCCGCTTTCCTCCTGAAGATATGTCGTGAGCAGACCGTCGGCTTTCAGCTTTCTCAGAATCGGATAAACCGTCCCGTCGGCAATGCTTACATGCTTTGAGAGATAGTCTGATATCTCATATCCGTAGCAGTCGCGCTTTGTGAGCAGCGACAGGATGCAAAGCTCAAGCACACCTTTTTTATATTGCGTGTTCATGTCCGGCTCCTTTCGCTAGTGCTTATTCTTACACTACTGAATTATATTCAGTAGTGTAAGAATAAGCTGCGGAGAGATATAACTCTCACCGCAGCTTTGAAATTTTAACTTATCAGCTCTTTTTTCCGAGCCTTGCGAAGTACTTAAAGGTCATCGGCCAGAGGATACCGGCAAAGAGGATGACGATGAAATACCGCACACCGTGAGCCACACTGTGACCGCCGAAGAGCGCGAGCAGCGGCGCTTTCAAAACGGCCTTGAGCGCGAGCAGGATGCCGAGGCCGACAACTACCTTGATCACCTGCGCCCACCACACGGCCTGCGTGGGGAAGTGAACGTATTTTGTGTCGACGTAGAAGGTCAGCATCAGCCCTATGGCACAAAACAGGATCATGTACGCATTCTTGAGGCCCGATGCGTAGTTATCCGGGTCAATATCTGCCGGAAAATCGTACAGCTCAACAAATGCAACGAAGGCAGCAGCCATCACGATGAAGATACTAAATATTATGTAAACTCTTTTCGGCTTTTTCTCCATATCGCGGAAGAATGGATATATGACGAAAACGAGCACAGTTCCGACGATGAGCGACACGCCGACGTCCAGCGGAGTGTGCACGCCGACATACATTCTCGAAAACGCCGTCAGCGCGATGAGCAGCACGAATACGATCCTCAGCGCGGTGCTTTTAAAATATCTCGCCGGCGCGCCGAAGACGGCAAAGGCGTTCTGCGTGTGCCCGCTGGGGAAGGAGTAGCCAGTGGCCTCAGCCCGTGCGCTTTCGACTATGGTGAAGTTCGGATCCTTCACCCACGGGCGCGGGATGCGAAACCAGAGCTTGAGAAACTGATTTATTATCGTTCCGGCAAAGCCGACAGTCATCATGTAATATCCGCAGCTCTTGCTCAGGCACCAGAACACTATGATCGCCGCCGCGATAAACACAGCCTCGCCGCCGAGGTTTGTGACCAGTCCCATAACGGTGTCGAGAAACGGGGTGCGTATTTTTTCAAGTGCGTATAGAAGCTCCATGTGTCACCTCTGAAATTAATTATAATAAATAAAATGACTGCCGCCGATACTTGGCGGCAGTCATTGTGAATGTCAGGCCTCCGCTATTATGCGGTGAATGACCTTTGTAAAGCGCGCCTCGTTGTAGATAACGGGAACGGGGTAAACAGGGTTTGCCTCTTCCATTGCCCACTGGCACATCTGATGGATGTCCGATTCTTTTATAAAATCAAAGCCGGAGGGGATGTTCATGCGCTTATTCATGGCACGAATCTCGGCGATGAAGGCCTTGGCCTTTTCCTCGTCGCTGCCGGTGGTCTTAACGCCGGTGAGCTCGGCAAGATGTGCAAGTTTTGCGTAGACAGCCTCGCCGTAGTCCTCAAGGACGATCGGGAGAATGACGGCATTTGCAAGTCCGTGCGGCGTGTTGTACAGGCCGCCGAGCGTGTGTGCTATCGCGTGTACGTTGCCGACACCTGCGCGGGTGAAGGCAAATCCTGCCTTGAAGGAAGCCATGAGCATTTTCTGCCGCGCTTCCATGTCGTTGCCGTCATTATACGCGCGCTCGAGGTACTTGAATATCAGGACCGTAGCCTCTTCGGCAAGACGGATGGATTCCTTTGTGTTGTACGTCCAGCAGACGTAAGCCTCGACCGCGTGGGTCAGTGCGTCCATGCCTGTCGTGGATGTGGTTTTCTGAGGAAGATCGCGCGTGAGCTCGGGGTCGAGTATCGCGTACTTCGGAACGAGGCACAGGTCCATGATCGCGTACTTGTGGTGCGTCTCGGGATCGGTGATAACTGCGGCTATCGTCGTCTCCGAGCCTGTACCGGCGGTCGTCGGCACCGCTACGAAGGTCGGTATCTTATGGCGAACGCGAAGAAGTCCGGCCATTTTGTTCACCGGAGTGTTCGGATGTACGACTCTTGCGGCCGCACCCTTGGCGGCATCCATCGGCGAGCCGCCGCCTATGGCGAGAAATCCGTCGCAGCCGGTCTCGAGGTACAGTTTCTGAATTTCGTTTACCACGGTGACGGTCGGATTGGCCGATACCTCGGAATAATGCTCGTATGCTATTCCGGCCTTATCCAGCGCGGCCTTTGCGATAGGCGCAATGGTCTTGCCGACCGTGCGGCCGGTTACGATCATAACCTTTTTGACGCCTTCCTTTTTGAAAAGCTCGGGAGCCTTGCTCAGCGCACCCTCGCCCTCAACGGTAATAGGTTTGCGCCAGGGCAGCAGGCGTGCACCCACGTTGAAAACGGCCTGGAACGAGCGATAATATGCTTTATTCAAAGCATCCATATGTAATTCCTCCCCAAATTAGATACTTTATTTTAATATATATACTGTGTTTAGTCAAGGACAAAACAATCTTGACAAATATCGAATATCGATATATACTATAGTAAACATCGATAATCGATATATGGAGGTGAGCCGGTGGCGAGAAAGAAGTTTTCAACATTGACAGAGCCGATGTTTTACCTGCTGATGTCGCTGCGTAGCGGCAAAAAATGCGGCATAGACATCAGTGACTACATCGCTCACCGAAGCATGGAGCGCGTTAAGCTCGGCCCGGGAACGCTGTACGCGCTGCTTTCGGAGTTCGAGCAGGAGGGACTTATAAAATATGTCGGCGTTGAGGGCAAGCGAAAGCTCTATGAGCTGACACCGGCAGGGGAGAAGGCATATAATGATGAGCTTACGCGGCTCAGGCAGTGCCTTGACGACGCAAAGGAGGCGGAAAAAGATGAGCAAGTACGTTAGACGTATCATACCCTTTGGCTCGGGGGATATCCCGGCCGTGCAGCGCTGGTTTGAGGACATGGCCGAAAAAGGCTTGTTTTTCAAGGAATGCGGCCTGCTGTTTGCGAAATTCACAAAAGGCGAACCGAAGAAAATGCGCTATCGCCTCGACTTCTGCGATGTCGTGGCCTGCGACATTCCAGAGGAGAAAAAGGAGCTCTACGAGCAAAGCGGCTGGCAGGTCGTCGGCGATTATAACAGCGACCTCGTTGTCGTCTGCACCGACGAGCCCGACGCGCCGGAGATATACACCGATCCCGAGCTTTTGGTAAAGCCGCTGAAGAAGATATCCGGCAAGCTACTTGCAAGCTGGCTCGTCTTTTGGCTGCTGTCCGGCTGGGTGGATTTCGGCACTCTTACCACGGAGGTCATCCTCGGCGACAGCAGCTTTGTCCGCTATCTTTTGGATTTTAACACCCTGTATTTTATCGGCCTGTGCCTGTTGTCGCTCCTGCTGCTTTTCGAGGCAATATATCATTTTATAGGCTGGCTGAGGGTGCGAAAGCTCGTAAAGAAGCTCAAAAACGGTGAGGAGCTGCCGCAGGGCGAGCGCCGCAGCTTCCGCGCTGCCGTTGGAAAGATACTCTGTCCGCTTGCGGTTCCTGCGGTTATCCTTTGGGGAGTTCATTTGTTCTTCATCGGATACCCCATCGGCCTCAACATGGGCGAGCCGATCAAAGATATAGGGTCAATGCCTTTTCCCACGCCCGCGGAGCTCGGCATTGAGTGCGGCGGCAGCTGCAATAACTACGGAAAAGAGCACAGGGATGTTCTTGCCTCCGAGGTTGCCGAATACACGCACAGCAATGATTGTTACGGTAAAGACGCGTTCAGATACGAGGTGCGGTATTACGATATGCGTACTCAGTCGATGGCGAAGACGCTTTATGCAGACTATGTTGCAAACGTTTCAAGCTTTGATCCCGAGCAATATGCGCTGCTTGCCGATGATATACACAAATCAAATAATGCCGGCCGCTGGGACGGCGAGTATATGCCGCAGATAACCGTAAAGAGCTTTGAGCTTGACGGTGCGGAGCTTACGCTTGTGCGTGACAGATTTGCCGACAGCGATTACTGCATCGAGCAGATACTATGCATACGCTTTGAGAATCAGGTAGGGTATGTGCTGTATCAGGGTGACGGCAGTATAGAGGACTACGCGCAGAACTTTGTAGATTGTCTGAAAAAGGAGGTCTAAGATGAGCAAGTACGTTAGACGCATTATTCCCTTTGGCTCGGGGGATATCCCAGCCGTGCAGCGCTGGCTTGAGGACATGGCCGAAAAAGGCTTGTTTTTCAAAGAGTGCGGTCTGCTGTTTGCAAAGTTCACAAAGGGCGAGCCTAAGAAAATGCACTACCGCCTCGACTTTTGCGATGTTGTGGCCTGCGACATTCCCGAGGAGAAAAAGGAGCTCTACGAGCGCAGCGGCTGGCATGTCGTTGGCGACTATAACGGCGATCTTGTTGTCGTCTGTACCGAGGATCCCGATGCGCCGGAGATATACACGGAGCCCGAGCTTTTGGTAAAGCCGCTGAAGAAGCTGTCCGTAAAATACATGACACTGGGTATTGTATTTCTCATAATGTCGCTGTTTACTCAGCTTACGAACTTTACGAGTGTGATCAGAGGCTATACTACGCTTTTGGAGTTTTTTATGAGGTTTCGGACAGTGTACGCTGTGCTGATACTCATAATGTCACTTCTCCTTCTCATAATAGCGATAGTTCAGTTTTCATCCTGCCGTAGGATAAAAAAGCTTGCTGATGGAGCAGCAGTGCCGGTCGAAAATCGGCGTTCAGCGGCCATTGCCAGACGCGTGCTTACGGTTTTCGGTGCTCCACTGGCCATCGTGTGGATTGTGCACTGGCTGACTGTTCCACTGTGGAGCAATGCGGAACCGGTGTCGGATCTGTCGTCTCTCCCGTTTCCGACAGCGGAAGAGGTAGTGCAGATGGGCGACTATGATGAGACAGAAGCTTGGGCTACGACTGATTCGTTTATGGGAAAAGAAATCAGCCTTGTTCAGGAAAAAGGCGTGCCATACAAAGAGTGGGGATGGACGTTGAGATATAGGGCGAAGTATTTTAAAGCTCCAACTGAGTGGCTGGCAAAGCAATATGCCGGTAAATATACAACGGACATTAAAGAAAATGCAGATCATAGTTTGTGCATAGGAATGAACAATGTTACTTACGTAAGAGATATTGGAGACTGGAACGGCGATATCCCCTGTTATCGTCAGGAGATGTACGATATAGACGGAGCAGAGGTGTTTTGGCAATTCTCCGGGGACAGCGCCTATCCATACGGTGACAATTACTTCATAATCAGGCTTGATAATAAGGTTTTGAACGTTTACTGCGAAGGTACGAGCGGTGTAGTCGATCAGCTCCCCCGGTATATCTCCCTCCTCAAAAGTGCAAAATAGACAAAGGCGAGAGCTCAAAACATGGGCTCTCGTTTTGATTTCGGTATTATTCACGATTGACTTTTATTGATATTGCTTTAAAATACTAATATAAAGCACATCAACACAAAAAAAGAGGGTTTTAGTTTGAAGAATATAACGAGAGTCGCGCTCATAACCTCGGGCGGCGACTGCCAGGGGCTGAACGCGGCAATGCGCGGCATCGGCAAGGCTCTGCACAATAAGATCGAAAATCTCGAGATATTCGGCATGTACGACGGATATCGCGGCCTCATAGACGGCGACTATAAATTCATGGAGCCCAAGGACTTTGCCGGCATCCTTACTCAGGGCGGCACGATCCTCGGAACATCGCGCCAGCGCTATGTTCCCGGAAAGGACATCGTCGACGAGGACGGAAACAGCCTCATCCCCGCGATGAAGGACACCTATAATAAGCTCAATCTCGACTGCCTCGTCATCATGGGCGGCAACGGCACGCAGAAAAGCGCAAAGCTCCTCATGGACGCGGGTATGAACGTTGTGACCCTGCCCAAAACCATTGATAACGATATCTGGGGAACTGATACGACCTTTGGCTTCCAAAGCGCCGTTGATATTGCGACGAACGTCATAGATTATATCCACTCCACCGCATCGTCGCACAGCCGCGTGTTCCTTGTAGAACTCATGGGGCGCGACGCGGGCTGGCTCACGCTGCACGCCGGCATCGGCTCGGGCGCGGATATAATCCTCATCCCCGAGATACCCTATGATATCGACAACATCCTCAAAGCCATCGACCATCGCCGTCGCCACGGCAGAAGCTTTTCCATCCTCGCCGTTGCCGAGGGCGCAAAGAGCATCCACGATCAGATACTCACCGAGGAGGAAAGCCGCCGCCGCCGCGAGGAGTCGAAACACTCGACGATATCCTACGAGATCGCCGCGCAGATCGAGGCGGCTCTCGGTCAGGAGGCACGCGTCACCGTTCCCGGACACTATCAGCGCGGCGGCCCTCCGTGCCCGTATGACCGCGTGCTGGCCACCCAGTTCGGAACGGCTGCGGCGGACCTCATCGTCAATAAGCAGTATGGCCGCATGGTCGCCATTCAGAACGGCCACATCGTATCTATCCCGCTTGAGGAGGCCGCGAGCAAGACAAAATTCCTGCCCACCGACCACCCCCTCATTCAGGTCGCGCGCGATATCGGCATATCCTTCGGCGATAAATAAGTATGAAAAAATCCCGTCTACCGGACGGGATTTTTGCTGTATTATCAATAGTTAAACGGCTTTTTCTGCTGCTTGCACCATGTTTTCAGAACAAAGCGCGTCGGCAGGAGCTTAACGCCCAGTACCTGCAATCTTTCGGGCAGGCCGAGGATGGAAACGGGCTTGTTGCGGTGCATGTCCTTGACGGCCTTTTCAATGACCTCCTTAGGTCCGTAGTAGCGGTTAAAGTAGCTGACGGTGTCGTCGTGTATCGCATGGCTGAAAAACTCCGTCTGTATCCAGCCGGGGCACACGGCCATGACGCGGATATTGCGCTTGCACAGCTCGACGCGCAGCGCCTTGGAGAAGCTGAGTACATACGCCTTCGACGCGCCGTAGACGTTTATATACGGCACCGGCTGGAAAGAGGACATTGAGCCCATGTTGTATATCTGCGCACCGTCCGGCATGTAGGGGAGAGTGATGTAGGTCATGCCCGTCAGCGCGCGGTCGTTGAGGTCAATGATCTCAAGCTGCTTTTCCATATCCATCTCGGTGTATGTTCCGAAAAGGCCGAAGCCCGCTGCATTTACCAAAACCATGACCTCGGGCTTTTCGATCTCGAGCAGTGCCTTGAACTGGCTGAGGCTGTTGCGGTCGAGAAGATTGAGCACGACCGGGCGTATCTTTGCCCTTACCTGCGACTGAAGCTCCAGGAGCCTGTCCTCGCGGCGCGCGATGACCCACAGTTCGTCAAGCTCCATGTCTTTATCTATCGCGTATACAAATTCTCTGCCCATGCCGGAGGAAGCTCCGGTTATAACGGCGATCTTTTTCATATTAAATCCTCCATTTAATAAAGGCACAGCATCCGCTGTGCCTTTTGATGTTTTTTTGATGATTTATTTTACTTCAAAGGCCTTGAGGCCGTTTACAAGTATATTGCACAGTGCATGTGCAAGCGTTTCGGCCGAAACATCGAAATCGTCAAGTATCCACATGTTGTATGCATGCATGACACCGCCGGCGATAAATCGTGCGTAGATCGTGGCCGCCTCCGTGCCTCCCCAGCGCTCGACGAGCGCGGCATCGGAAAGAATGTACTTGGTAAGCCATGTTTTAAGGTTTATGCCGAGGTCATAGACGTTGACGAATTTGAAAAGGCGCTTTGCCGGGTCGCGGCTTGCGAGCATCATGTCGGCCGCCATCAGCATGATGGGATACGGATCTTTTTCCAGCTCGCTTGCGGTGTACTCGCCGAACAGATAGTCGGCGTGATCGAAAAGATCGTTTATAAGCTGCTGGCGCACATCCTCAAGATTTGAAAAATGCGCATAGAAAGTACCGCGGCTGACATTTGCGCGCTTTAAAAGCTCGTTGACTGTGATCTGTTTGAAGTCCTTTTCATACATTATGTCCAAAAGGGCATTTTTTATCGCCGCCTTAGACTTCTCGACCATTCTGTTGTTAGCACTCATAAATAATTTCCACCCCTGAAAATTTTAATAAATGTTTAACATTAGGTTAAAAATGTTCAACTTTATATTGATAGTATGATTGTAACCGAAGTGTGTAACAATTTCAAGAGCTAAATTAAAAATAGTTCAAAAATATATTTTTGAGTTTTATTAGTATAGATATGAACAAAAGACGGTGATTTGTACAAAATGCTAAACGCTTAACGACTATTCTTGTGTAAAAGTACAAAAATATACGAAATTATGAGAAAAGTATAAATAACAGATTGACAAAATGACGCTATAAGTTTATGATTAGACAAAATGAAGTAAAAAGTTTAGTACAAAGTTAGGAGGAAGAACAATGTGCAAACTGTTAACGCCATCGGCTGAGAAGCCGTGGCTAAAGTTCTTTTCGGAAGAGGCGAGGGAAGCGTCCATGCCGAAGAACACCATTTACCGCCATCTGCGGGAGTGCAGTGAAGGCGGGCTCAGCGACACGGCGCTCAATTATTTCGGCAAAAAGATAAGCTACGGAAAGCTTCTCAATGAAGCCGACAGAGCCGCCGGAGCATTCACCGCTGCCGGCATTAAGAAGGGCGATATCGTTGCCGCCGCGACCGTAACGATCCCCGAGATGGTATATGCGCTCTACGGTCTTAATAAGATCGGTGCAGCGCCCCTTGTCATCGACCCGAGAACGAGCGCGGCCGGTGCGATGAGCTTTATTAAAGAAACCGGCGCAAAGGTATTCATCGTCATCGACCTGTATTACGAGGCGCTCAAGGATGTCCTCTTTGAGTCCGGCGTTGAGAAGATAGTCGTCATCTCTGCCGATACTTCGCTGCCCGCGTCTATCCGTTTTCTCAAGCAGTTCAAGATGCCCGCTCCCAAGATCGAAACGAGCGACAAGGTCCTCACCTGGACGCAGTTTGCAGCGACCGGCGAGGGCGTCGAGACCGAGACCGCGGCTTACGGCGATAACGATCTCGCGGCCGTCACGCTCACAGGCGGTACGACCGGCGCACCCAAGGGCGTTATGCTCTCTAACGACGGCTTCAACGCCATCGCCTTTGACTTCAAGCACTGCGGCGTTTCCTACACCCGCGGCCAGCGCTTTTTGAACATCATCCCGATGTTCTCGTCCTATGGCATCGTATCGAGCCTGCATATGCCGCTCTCGCTCGGCCTTGAGGTCGTCATCATCCCCAAGTTCGATCCCGAAAAGGTCGGCTACTACGTCAAAAAGTACCGCCCCGAGCACACGCTTCTCGTTCCGGCGCACTATGAAAAGCTCATGAACAGCAAGGAAATGGCCAATGGCTTCGACCTCAGCTTCTTCCGCACTGCCGGTTCCGGCGGCGATACGATGAACGCAGGTCTTGAAGCAAAGCTCAACAGCTTCCTTGAAAGCCGCGGCTGCCGCTATCCGCTTTCGCAGGGCTACGGCATGAGCGAGGTCTCCTCGGCGGCATCATGCTGCTGCAACGGAAACTTCAAGAGCCTGTCCGTCGGCTATCCGCTGCTGACCACCACTATCGGCATCTTCGCTCCGGGGACGACCGATGAGCTCGACTATGGCGAAGAAGGCGAAATATGCATCAGCGGCCCGTCTATCATGCTCGGCTATCTAAACAATAAGGCCGAGACCGATAATGTCATCCACCGCCACCCCGACGGAACTCTCTGGGTGCACAGCGGCGATATCGGCCACATGGACTCCGACGGCTTTGTGTACATAAAGGGCAGGATAAAGCGCATGATAACGCTCTTTAACGGCCACAAGATATTCCCCACGCACATTGAAAGCGTACTCGGCCACCATCCGTTGGTTGAAAGCTGCGCGGTCGTCGGCGTTAACGACACCACCCACGTTCAGGGCCAGCTCACTCTTGCGGTCATAGAAGCAAAGGAGCAGACGCTCGAAAAGCTGACGGCGATGAAAAACGAGCTTTATGAAATGTGCCGTCAGGAGCTTGAAGGCCCCGCAAAGCCCTACGATATCATCTTTATCGAGTCGATGCCGCACACCGGCATGGGCAAGATCGATTATCTCAAGCTTGCAGAGAACTACAATAACGAAAATAAAAACAAAACTGAAGCCGTCTGAAAGACGGAGCGGAGGATGAATAAATGAAGCATGCAAGACGTATACTCAGCCTCGTTCTTGTGCTTGTCATGGTATTTGCCCTATGCGCGCCCGCACTGTCGGACTACGAGCCCTATAAATACTATATGTGCGTCGGCGACAGCATCGCCGCAGGCTGCGCGCTCACAAAGGATGGCACAGAGACCTATTACGACCAAAATACCGACGACTACACCACAGTCTATAATCCCGACTACATCTACTACGGCTATGACTACACCGCAGTACCTACGGCATACCACAGCATCGTTGCAAACGCGCTTGACGCAAAGCTTTTGCAGTACGCCCGCAGCGGTCTGCGCGCCGTTGAGTTCAGATATTTTCTCGAAGGTGTTTACAACGATTACGACACGACCCGCTCTTGGGGCAACACCTATTTCGACACCGACGGCAACGGAACATTTACGCTCTCCGATCTTGACGCTATCGACGCAATGGTAAACTACAAGGAAGCCATCAAAAAGACTGACGTCATCAGCGTAAACGTCGGCTCAAACGACGTATTCTCCTTCACTCTCGGCGTTGTTCTCAACGAGATGACCGCTGATTCCGATAATGCCGCGCTAAAGGCTATCAAGGAATTCCTGAACAAGGGCGGCAGCATCGGCGCTGCATTCGGCAAGCTTATTGAGTACTGCCAGTCAGCACTGCTCATGCCGAAGCTTGCGGCTACCATAACCTCAACATTTGCAAAAGCGTATGATCAATTTGAAGAAAACTACGATGTGGTCATGGAAAGGATCCATGAGCTCAACCCCGATATCACCGTTGTTGCGGTCGGCGTGTTCAATCCCTTTAAGCACTTCCGTCTGTCCGACGGCAGTATTCTTGACCTCAGCGGACTTGCGGCTCCGATAGTAAACAGAATCAATCTTCACCTCAAGACTCTTTCCTATAAGTACGATAACTTCTATTACGCTGATGTGGTAGGCACAGAGACCTATGATATGAACTACAACGACCGCTATTTCTGGGAGTACTTCGGCCTTAAAGTACACCCGACACTGGCAGGTCACGAGTTCATGGCGCAGCAGATCCTCAACGCACTGCCCGAGCGCGGAACACTTCCGTTTGTCGATGTTCCCTCCGACGCATGGTATTACGACGATCTCTACTATGCATGGTATAACGGCCTCATCGTGGGCACGACTGACACGACCTTCTCCCCGGATAAGATCACCACTCGCGCACAGGCCGTGACGGTGCTCTACCGCATGGCGGGATCGCCGAACGTGAGCGGCCTCACCGAGCCGTTTACCGATGTTCCCGATGATTACTGGGCTCGCGACGCTATAATCTGGGCATATGAAAATGCAATCATCTCCGGCTACACCGCAACGACCTTCGGCCCGAACGATAAGCTCACTCGCGGTCAGTTCGTTACGATCATGCACAGATATGCCGGAACTCCTGCGGCAAGCGGTGACCTCGGAGCATTCTCCGACTCTGCCGATATCGCATCCGGCTACCGCAACGCGGTTCGTTGGGCGGTTGCAAACGGTGTCATCAGCGGCTATAACAACGGCACGTTCCGCCCGAACACCGTAATAACCCGTGCGCAGCTCGCCACGATCCTCACAAGATTCGATCGCATGTAATTTCAGAAAATAAAAATACATTGGAGGAGAAATAGATGAAACATACAAGACGCATATTGAGCCTTATTCTTGTGCTCGTTATGACATTCGCGCTTTGCGCACCGGCGCTGGCCGATACCGGAAAGAAATATGAGCCGTACAAAGTTTATGCCTGCCTCGGTGACAGTGTTGCCGCCGGCTACGGCACTACCGGCTATTGCGTACCGCCGCTGTGTGCTCAGCAGCCTAATGCATATCACACTTTGCTTGCAAACGCATTGGGTGCGGAACTCCGTCAGTTTGGCTGGGGTGGCTTCCGCAGTCATGAGATCCGCCATATGATAGATCCAGACTATCAGATAACCGACTGGACTTATGCCGATAACTGTGCCGGTTTTGTCCATGAAGAGGATCTTGCAGCAATGCAGGATGCATACATAAAGGGCGTTGAAGATGCTGATATCATAACCGTGAATATTGGCTCGAATGACCTGTTCGGCGATGCGTTGGGAGAAGTATTTCGTGTCCTTTATGCCGAGCCTGATTCCAATGCAGTGCTTGATGCAATAAAAGAACGTCTCCAGCAGTCCGGAAACCTTGGCGCTGCATTTGTTGAGCTCATGAACTTTGCGCAGAGCATAGGCAAACTCAACGAGGTTATTAATGTTGCGGTAAAAGCATTCTACCGGGCATATGAAACCTTCAAAGATAATTTTGATGCCATTGTAAAGAGCATTTATACCAGAAATCCCGACGTGACCCTCGTCATTATTGGCATGTTTAATCCCCTCAAGACCCTTAGCATCAACGAAGGCGACCTTGTTAAGGTCGGCAAGGCGGCAGACCCGCTCATGCTGCTGATGAATAACTACATGAAAAACCAGTGCGCTTACTCCAATCAGTATATCTATGTCGATGTCACAGATGTTGAGCTTCACGATATAGCTTTCAAGCAGAATGACTTCTGGAGCGCCTATCTCGCGGCGGTCCATCCTACCGATGGCGGTCACGAGTTCATGACTCAGCAGATCCTCAACGCTCTGCCCGAGCGCGGAACTCTTCCGTTTGTCGATGTGCCCTCCGACGCATGGTATTACGACGATCTTTACTATGCATGGTATAACGGCCTCATCGTAGGCACGACTGACACGACCTTCTCCCCGGATAAGATCACCACTCGCGCACAGGCCGTGACGGTGCTCTACCGCATGGCGGGATCGCCGAACGTGAGCGGCCTCACCGAGCCGTTTACCGATGTTCCCGATGATTACTGGGCTCGCGACGCTATAATCTGGGCATATGAAAATGCAATCATCTCCGGCTACACCGCAACGACCTTCGGCCCGAACGATAAGCTCACTCGCGGTCAGTTCGTTACGATCATGCACAGATATGCCGGAACTCCTGCGGCAAGCGGAGACCTCGGAGTATTCTCCGACGCTGCCGATATCGCATCCGGCTACCGCAACGCGGTCCGCTGGGCGGTTGCAAACGGTGTCATCAGCGGCTATAACGACGGTACGTTCCGTCCTAACACCGTAATAACCCGTGCGCAGCTCGCCGCGATCCTCGCAAGATTCGATCGCACCTGATCAAGATATCCCACACCCCCAATACATTATACATCCCCCAATCCGCGGCGCTTCCTGCCATACCGACTTCCTTTTCTTCCTCACTCCGCCGCGGACAGACCGACCACATTTGTGGTCGGTCTTTTTTCTTTCAGTGGCGCATGGAGGCTCCTACCGATACGCATACTGCCGGTGCCCGGTATCTAAAGTGAGGAGAAAACCGTAAGGTTTCGCACCCTGCAAGTGCGGTGTGAGTTTTGCGTCAGCCTGGTATTGCACCTGCGGAGGAAACCGTGGCAGCGGGCGATCGATGATCGCCCCTACGGGCATGGTCGGAACTAAAGTCATATTCGTAGGGGCGGGCATTGCCCGCCCGTTTTTATGGTTTCCTCTGCAGTTTCCGATCAGGATACCGCAATATGCGTATCGATAGATGTGTTCATGCGCTTAAAAAACTACCAGCTATCACAGCATTAGTGCAGCATCTACAAAATCAGGCAGGTATATTTAGGCAGATAAACAAAATTCATCTTTTCAGGAAATTTTATGCCCGGTATTTGTCGGCTATACTGTATTATATAGGTGTAGGGATAAAACCGCCGGACAAAAGGAGAAAATGATGAAATTTAAGCGGACTACAGCCATGATACTAAGCCTTATGGCTCTGCTTGCGCTGTGCGCCTGTACGAAGATCGAACCGCGCGCGGCGGAGGCGATGCACCCAGTGTGGCAGCAAGCAGGTACGAGCGTTGATCTTTTGCCGTCCATGCCGCTTGGTGACACACCGGAGGCAGGCACGGCGATAATTTATGAGATAGAGCCGGATTTCGACGCATTTAAATCTGCCGCGAGCGCAGCTTTCAAATGCGATATCGAATCTATGGAAAAAACGCAAAATGGCAGTACGACGATCTATAAAAATGATAAATGTAGTCTGACCTACCACGAAGTCACAGGCTACTGGTCGTATGAACGCGCAGACTGCACGGCGAATAAAAGCGCGATAAGCGACGAACTTGCGCTGCTCATAGCCAAGGACTTTGTCGAGGACAAAGGTCTCTGCCCGGGTGGATGGTCGGAAGAGACCGTGGACGCGGTAAATGGCGATGGCGGACTGTTGTACAAATCCGTGACCCTGTATCCCACGATAATGGGAGGAACTAAGGTACGCGGCGAATACCTACTTATCATTGATGTCAACGCCGATGGAGAGATTATTAAGTTTGTAAACAATGCGGCAAATCTCAAAGGCTACAGCGAGGTACCGCTCATATCCGAAGGTAAGATAGGTGATGCTATCGTGAATGAAAGCTGCGGTGCGGGACTGTCTATAGAAAAGCACGATCCCTATGCCGGACGTGAGCAGAGCCTTGCTCGCGGTTACTATGCCGATAGTATGGAGCATGACGGAAAGTGCTATCTTCTGCCGATATACATCATCACAACGACTGACTCGAGCGGCACGCGCGAGCTGCTCATAGACGCGCAGAGTTGATAGAGGTGCACGGACATACCTATGTATACGGTGATTGCGTCAACCCGATATCCATACTGCCGACAAAACCAGGAAACTGCCGCTTCCCGTTGGTTCTACGGATTCCTCCGCACTTTCCGGTCGGGTTAACGCAATATATGTATTGGTAGTGGCGCTAAAGCGCCACTGAAAAAGCGCCTCTAAAAAGACTTGTTATGTGGGGTGGTTTCTGTTAAAATATATAGAGTTAGTTACGGGAGGCAGAGCGATGCCTGCAAGAAGACGGAGCAGAAACAGCTCAAAGCAAGTTTACATAATATGCGCTGTGGTGACGCTTGTTGTGCTTGGCGTAATTTTCGGCATACATAAATATAAGATATCGCAGGTCGCGCCGGTGTATCAGGTGCATATAGACGACCTTGAGGCAGCGACGCCCGCAGAGGCGCAGGCCGCATGCCGCGCAGACTATCAGCGCTTTGCCGCCGAGAGCGAGAAGTATCCCGGCTGCGCGTGGGTTTGGACGGGTAAGAGAACTCTGTATCTTGTTAAGCCCGACGCTCTGGAAATCAATGCAGCCGCCGAAGAGACCGGCTTCACCGCCGTGAAGTTCATAAACGCCTCCGGCAAGCAGCGCAAGGGCTTTATCATCGACCCTACGACTGAGCCTGTTGAGCTTGGCAGAATAAAGATCGATGACGCGAAGGAGTACAACTACGATAATGTCAGCATGACGATCCGCGTCGGGCTGCGCAGCGGCGAGATAAACTACGAAAACGCCGTGTATCTCTGGGAAAAGGATACCGACCTTGTTCTTGCCGTGCGGTCGGACACATATAAAACGGTCGAGGGCAGCATAGTCAGCTTCACGGATGACGGCAATGTTACCCACACCTGTTATGTTCTCGATACTGAAATCTGAAGGTAGGATCATAGATGGCAAATGCCGCGATGGAAACGGGCGCCGATGCAAAGCGCCTGCTTGAGATAGTAAAGGTAATAAGAAAATATAAGGTCACGCAGGGGATAAGTCCGGATGGATTGTGCGACATGCTCAAGGAGCTCGGACCGACGTTTGTAAAGCTCGGCCAGCTTTTGTCGATGCATCCGGAGATCATCCCAATGGAGCACTGCAAAAAGCTCGAGGATCTGCGCACTGATGCGTCAAGACTTGTGACCGCGCAGATACGCGAGCTTATCACCGAGGAATACGGGCAGCCGTGGAACAAGGTGTTCAAACAGATCATGCCGTACCCCCTCGGCGCAGCGTCCATAGCGCAGGTGCACGAGGCTGTGCTGCTCGACGGGACGCACGTTGCCGTGAAGATCCAGCGGCCGGAGATATATTCGGTCATGGAGCGCGACGTAAGGCTTTTAAAAAGCGCGCTGAACGTAGTAAAGCTCAAAAAGATAAATAACGTCATGGATCTCGGTGATACGATAAACGAGGTGTGGGCCGTCGCACAGGAGGAGATGGACTTCGAGCGCGAAGCTGATAACATCCGCCGCGTGCGCGAGAATATCGAGGGCATAAAGTATGTCTATTGCCCTAAAGTATACGATGAGCTATCGACCAAGCATGTTCTGGTCATGGAGTATATCGGCGGCTTTGAATTGACCAATAGGGCCGCTATGGAAGAGCAGGGCTACGATGTGCAGGAGGTCTGCACGAAGTTTATAAATAACTACATTAAGCAGTTTTCGGAGGACAGGTTTTTCCATGCCGATCCGCACCCGGGCAATGTCCGTGTGTGGGACGGGCGCATAGTCTGGCTCGACCTCGGCATGATGGGAACGCTCACGAGCGCCGATGCCGAGCTCATAAAGGTCTGCATGAAGGCGATATTCAGCAACGACTATCTCAGCTTTGCAAACGCGGTTTTGAAGATCTGTGAGCATGACCCGGAGCTCGACCGCGAGGCATACTATGGACGCATGCAGGCATACTTGGATAAGTACCGTGTCCTGTCCATGGCGCAGATGAGCAGCACGGTCGACATTTTTGCCGACCTTTACCGTATCGCGCGAGACTTCGGCATAAAGGTCCCGAAATCGTTAACGATGTTCTGGCGCAGTCTCTCGATCATGGAGGGAACGGTGTCCGACCTCTCTCCGAAAACCGACCTTGCCGCGATCATAGGCAAGCACCTTGCCGCGCAGGCAATGGTCAAGGGCGTGGCAGGCAGCATAACGCGAAAAATATCGCACCGCAAGCTTATTTCCGGCAGTGCGCTGCACTATAACGGCAATGATCTTGAACCGGATGAGTTTATCGACGAAGAATATGACGAGCTCGAAAATGAGCTCGATGGAGAGAACTGACGGTGGTAGGGATTCGTCCTCCGTCAGCTGTGCGAAGAATAGTGGATGGAAGGGGAGTCCCCGGTCAAATGACCGGGGGCTTTCTCGCATTAAAATATGAAAAAACGCAACTGTCAAAAGGTACACCTTTTGACAGTTGCGAGTTTCTAATGTCATGATAGCTGAAAACAGGCAAAATTGCAATACTTTGTATTGAATTTAACCGAAAAAAGCACTGGCCTTATTAAAAAATTCGGTTTTGACCGCCCGAATCATGTAAATTCGTTGCCTGTCAAAAGGTGTACCTTTTGACAGAGAGCGAAAAAATATCGGGAGGAAAATGATGAAAAGACGAATACTAAGTATGCTGCTTGTGGTACTTATGATGGTGTCATTGGTGCCTGTGGGCGCAAGCGCGGCAACAAACGGACACACCGCGCAGGAGGCGCTTGCGTGGGTGAGATCGCAGCTTGGCAAATCACTTGACTACGACGGCGTATACGGAGCGCAGTGTGTTGACCTAATTAAATATTATTACGACTATTTAGGCTGCGTCAGCTATGCTCGCGGCAATGGCGCCGACTATGCGTCAAATGCCCTGCCGAGCGGCTGGGCACGTTACCAAGGTGCACAGCCTCAGCCCGGAGACATTCTTGTGTATGGAGGCAATTCGAGTAATCCATATGGTCATGTGGCCATATATGAATCGGATTATGTTACATATCACCAGAATTTTAATGGTAAACAGTATGTTGTGAAGTTCACGGGAAAGTATAATTCCTGCACAAATCCATACTGGGGCGTTGTTCGTCCGGATTTCAGTGCCGGAGCGATTACCGGTTCATGGGAAGGTCCGACAATATCACAAATCACAGAGACCAACGCACGTTTGGATGGCAAACTTGTCTATAATGGAAAACCGAACACGACCAAGATGGGCGTTCGTATATATGACAGCAGCAACAAGCTTGTTGCATCAAAGGATGAATCTGTTAATTACAACTATACATACGTGACTATTTGGTACGTTGACCTTGCAAGTGAGCTTGGAATAACGCTTGTTTCCGGGCAAACTTATAAAGTCGTTTTCTACGCCATAGCAAACGGCAAAGAATACTGGTCACCGACGGTGAGCTTCACAACATTGCATACTCACAAATATACTAGTAAAATTACCGCCCCGACTTGCACGTCGGCAGGCTACACTACACATACCTGTTCTTGCGGAAACAGCTATAAGGATACCTATGTGGATGCATTGGGGCACAACTACGTCAACGGCGTCTGCACCCGATGCAACGCGAAAGACCCGAATTATCAAGCACCGCATACACATAGCTACATCGCGGCAGTAACCGCCCCGACCTGCACGTCGGCAGGCTACACCACATATACCTGCTCCTGCAGTGACAGCTATGTAAGTAATTACACCAACGCTCTCGGTCACAGCTATTCTAATGGCACATGTGTCCGCTGCGGCTCGAAGGACCCCAGCGCAGCAGCGCCGAGCTTCGTTGACGTTCCAAGTACCTCATATTGCTACGATGCAGTCCAGTGGGCGGTTGCCAACGGCGTTACGGCAGGAACAGATACCACTCACTTCTCGCCGAATGCAGGCTGCACGCGCGGCCAGGTCGTGACATTCCTCTGGCGTGCGGCAGGTAAGCCGATAGTCAGCGCGAACGTGAGTTTCACCGACGTTTCGTCTGACGCTTTCTACTACGAGGCTGTCAAATGGGCGGTCGCAAACGGAATAACCGCCGGTACGGATGCAACTCATTTTTCGCCAAATGCGACTTGCACTCGCGGTCAGGTAGTAACGTTCCTGTACCGCGCGGCAAAGTCACCGAGCGTCAGCACTGTCAGCAGCTTCTCCGACGTCGCGGCAGGCTCATATTGCTACAATGCGGTAAGCTGGGCAGTTGCAAACGGAATAACTGCCGGCACGGGAGGCAACAGATTCTCACCCAACGCGACCTGCACCCGCGGCCAGGTAGTCACCTTCCTCTACAGGGCGCAGTGAAGCAGCGAATACTAAAAATTAAGGGATTGCAGATCAGATCTGCAATCCCTTCTTATGTTTTCTCAGGCTGTCGAATACAAACAGTACCACAGCAGCCCAGACGAAAGCAAATGTTATCGCATTCGTCTGCGTGAACGCTTCATTGTAGATAAACACGCCTACGAGAAGTTGGAGTGTCGGATTAATGTACATAAGTATGCCCGAGGTGACGATCGAAGTCTCTTTTATTCCCTTGGCAAAGAGCATGAGTGGTATGGACGTGATCGGCCCTGTTGCTATGAGCAGCAGTGTCTCTGCTGTCGAGAGGGACGCAAAGGTCGTATATCCCGAAAACTGCGCATAGGCTATAAAAATGAGCGCTATTGGCAGAACGGATACCGTTTCCATACAAATGGAGGTTTCACTCTCGGCTTTTATGCCCTTTTTCAGTGCACCGTACAGCGCAAATGACAGAGCAATAATGATCGCCAGATACGGCACAGCGCCGTAGCGTATGACCGAGAACATAACTCCTGCAAATGCCAGCGCCACGCTCGTCCATTGCACCGTGCTGAGCTTTTCCTTAAAAAATATCGCACCGATAAGCACAGAAAATAATGGATTCATGTAGTAGGCAAGACTTGCCTCGAGTATCCGGCCCATTGCCACCGTAAGGATATAAACTCCCCAGTTTATCGAGATCAGAATGCCGCACAGGAAAAATCTTCGGCGTTCGGTCTTATTTTTCAATATCCGCCCTATTTCACCGCCGCGCTTTTTTATGAGTATTACGGCAAAGCAGAATATGAACGAAAAAACTATCCTCTGCGCCAAAACATATGCCGAGTTGACTCCGGCCAGCAGCTTCCAAAATATCGGCAGCAGTCCCCAGAGTATATAACAGCCGACGACATTTATAAGTGACTTATTCATTTTTTCGGGGCTTTACATATCCATGCCGGGGTAGAGCGGAAAACGTTCGCACAGGGCGAGAACCTGCTGTTTTACGTCCTCAACGGCGGCTTCGCCGCGGTTTATGACATCGACGAGCATCCTGCCGATCTCACGCATCTCGTCCTCTCCCATTCCGCGCGTCGTGACGGCCGGAGTGCCGAAGCGCATACCGCTTGTGAGCTTGACAGACTGCGTATCGAAGGGAATGGAGTTTTTGTTGGCTGTGATGTGCGCCTTGTCCAGAAGCTCCTGCACC
This sequence comes from uncultured Oscillospiraceae bacterium, assembly GCA_934636655.1. Classification (GTDB taxonomy): domain Bacteria; phylum Bacillota; class Clostridia; order Oscillospirales; family Oscillospiraceae; genus F23-B02. The sequence continues at coordinate 69,612 of CAKUAS010000008.1, read as the reverse complement.
TCGTTGCCCGTGCGGCCGAGGCTCATAGTGTCGGCCAGCATCAGGTGATTGTCCGTGCCGCCGGAGACGAGGCGTATGCCGCCCTCGGACAGTGTCTCGGCCAGAACGGACGCGTTTTTCACGGTCTGGCGCTGATAAGCCTTGAAGTCCTCGCTCATGGCTTCCTTGAAGCACACGGCCTTACCGGCGATTATATGCATGAGCGGACCGCCCTGAGTTCCGGGGAAAACCGCGCTGTTTATCTTCTTTTTAAGCTCGTCTCTGCATAGGATTATAGCACCGCGCGGACCACGGAGAGTCTTGTGCGTCGTGCTGGTGACGACATCGGCGTAGGGTACGGGGCTGGGGTGAACTCCGGCCGCGACAAGGCCGCCGATGTGCGCCATGTCGACCATGAGGTATGCTCCGACCTCGTCCGCGATCTCGCGCATTTTCTTGAAGTCGATCACGCGCGAATATGCGCTCGCTCCGGCGATGATGAGCTTGGGCTTGCACTCTTCGGCTGTCTGCATAGCCTTTTCGTAGTCAATCATCTCGGTCTCGGGATCGACACCATAGAAGCAGGCGTTAAAATACTTTCCGGATATAGAAGCTTTTGAGCCGTGAGTCAGGTGACCGCCGTGGCTGAGGTCCATGCCGAGTATTGTGTCGCCCGGCTTCAGCAGCGCAAGGTAAACCGCAACGTTTGCCTGAGAACCGGAGTGCGGCTGAACATTTGCATGCTCTGCACCGAAAAGCTCCTTTGCTCTGTCTATCGCGAGCTGCTCGACGATATCGACATATTCGCAGCCGCCGTAATATCTCGCGCCGGGGTAGCCCTCGGCATACTTGTTCGTCAGATGACTTCCCATCGCCTCCATTACGGCGCGGCTGGTGAAGTTTTCGGACGCTATCAGCTCGATATGGTCGCGCTGGCGTTCAAGCTCTTTTTTCATTGCACCGTACAGCTCGGGGTCGCTAATTTTTATAGTCTCATAACTCATCATTCCGGCCTCCCGTAAACGTAATAATATCTTTGCAATTATACGATAAACTCCGTACCTTATCAAGCGAAATCGAGCAAATTTGTTCTTTTGCGCGGCGGGCGGCCGAATTTGCTTGAATAAGGCAATGTGCTGTGATAATATACGAAAGTGAGGTGAGGACATGGCGAAAAAACTGCTTAAAATATTATTGATAATTCTCGGTGTCATCTTGCTGTGCGCCGCGGCGCTTATCCTTTGGCTGTCGGTCACGGAGTTCAAGCCCGGAGAAGTTTCAGATGTAAAGATCGAGGCCAATTCTGAGGTTAGCGGACTGTCTCCGTTTTTGGATGAGGAGTTCTCGGTAATAAGCTGGAACATCGGCTATGCAGGGCTTGGCAAGGACTCGGACTTTTTCATGGATGGCGGCAGCGACGTTGCCTCTGCGGATCAGGATACCGTTTCATCTTCGCTTTTGGGGATATATAAAACACTATATTCCGATGCCGACCCGGCGACGGTCTTTATGCTGCAGGAGGTCGACAAAAACTCCTCACGAACTTACGGCAAGGACGAGGCCGATGCGCTGGGCATCAATAACAGCGCCTATGCACTTAACTATTCCTGCAAGTTCGTGCCCTATCCGGTGCCGCCCATCGGAAGGGTCAACAGCGGACTTCTGACCACGACGGTCTACGATATCGACTCGGCAGAGCGTATATCGCTGCCGTGCCCGTTTGACTGGCCTGTGAGCATGGCAAACCTCAAGCGCTGTCTGCTGGTAAGCTATCTGCCCATATCCGGAACAAACAGCAAGCTTGTTATCGTCAATCTCCACCTTGAGGCCTACGATGACGGCGAGGGCAAGATCGCGCAGACAAAGCAGCTTCGCGAATTTATCCAATCCGAATACGAAAAGGGCAACTACGTTATAGCAGGCGGCGATTTCAATCAGATATTCCCCAACGGCCTTGAAAAGTATCCGAACACTCACAAGGAAAACTGGGAACCCGGCACCATATCCGACGATATCATGCCCGAGGGCTGGACGCTTGCATACGACCTCGAAACGCCGTCGTGCAGGCTCCTTAATCAGCCATATGACCCGACGGATACGGAGAATACCCAGTATTATGTTATCGACGGCTTCATCCTCTCGCCGAATGTCGAGCTGGTTTCGGTCAAGACTCTCGACGAGGGATTTAATTACTCCGACCACAATCCGGTGAAGATACAGGTAAAGCTCGCGTCAGAAAATTAAAAATGTACTCGGGCGGCGCATATATAAAATGTGTCGTCCGATGCTTTTGATAAAAGGAGATTAAGTATAATGACGAAAAAGCAAAAGGTGATCGCGATCATTGCGTTTGTTTTGATAATCGTTCTGATCGCGCTGATATGTGTAAGCCTGCAGGGCAAAAAGAATACTGGCGGCGACGAGCCCAAGACGAGCACAGAGCCGGTCGAAAGCACTGAGCCCACGCCCGAGCCTACGCCCACGCCGCTGCAATTCACCGCAGCACCCGAGGGATATTTTAACGACGCTCTGTTCATAGGCGATTCGCGCATGGTGGGTATTGAGATGATGCAGACAATCGACGGAGCAACATTCTTTACGACCGTCGGTCTGAGCCTCACGGGCGCGATGAGTACGAGCGCGGATGTCGCCGGCGTCGGCACGACGACGCTTCCGGCTCTGCTGCAAAGCAGGCAGTTCGGTAAGGTATATGTTATGCTCGGCATAAATGATATCGGCGGCTCTGTAGAGGCGCTCAAGCAGACCTACAGCGATCTTATCGACAAACTACGCGCTTCTCAGCCGGATGCTATCATCTACATCATGTCAAACCTCCACGTCTCGGCAACGCAGGATTCACGCGGCACGGCGGTCAATAACGCAAACCTCAACAATCTCAATGATTACACTAAGACCCTTGCCGACGGCGAGACGATATTCTATCTCGAGTGCAACGACCTGTTCGACGATGCAAACGGAACGCTCTCATCGGACATAACCTCCGACGGTATCCACCCCGACGGCAGCGCCTATAAAAAATGGGGCGAATGGGTCACGCAGAATGCGATAGTAAAGTAAATATATAAAGCCACACCTAAGGGCGGTGCATTGCAGTTTTGAGCGTGATATTTTTCGTTCAGGCAAAATAACAAAATCTCGGTAATACTTTGTGTATTACCGAGATTTTTTGTGAAGTATGGGCGGAAAAGGGTCGCTCAAAACCGACTTATCACTATGTTGCGCCGCTCAAGGGTGTGGCTTTAGTATTATTCGTCGAGCTTGAGGACTGCGAGAAAGGCCTCGGTAGGTATCTGCACCGTTCCGAGCTGGCGCATTTTCTTCTTGCCTTCTTTCTGCTTTTCAAGCAGCTTTTTCTTTCGTGTTATATCGCCGCCGTAGCACTTCGCGAGAACGTCCTTACGCATGGCCTTGACCGTCTCACGCGCGATGATCTTGCCGCCGATAGCTGCCTGGATGGGAACCTCGAAAAGCTGACGGGGGATGTTGTCCTTGAGCTTTTCGCACAGCTTGCGGGCTCTCGGATACGCTTTGTCCTTGTGCGCGATGAAGCTGAGCGCGTCTACCTGATCGCCGTTAAGCAGCATATCGACCTTTACAAGCTCCGACGGCTTATATTCGCTCAGCTCATAATCGAGTGAGGCGTAGCCCTTCGTGCGGGCTTTGAGCGTATCGAAAAAGTCGTAGATTATCTCATTTAGCGGCATCTCATAGCGCAGCTCAACAAGGTGAGAGTCGAGGTATTGCATGTCCTTGTACTCGCCGCGCCTATCCTGACACAGCGGCATGATGTTGCCGACATAGTCGTTCGGCGTTATTATCGATACCTTGACATATGGCTCTTCTGCATGCTCGATAACGCCGGGATCGGGATAGTTGTGGGGATTATCGACCATGACAACTCCGCCGTCGGTCTTTACTACTTTGTATATGACGCTCGGCAGGGTGGTGACGAGGTCAAGGTCAAATTCACGCTCAAGGCGTTCCTGAATGACCTCCATGTGCAGCATTCCAAGGAAGCCGCAGCGGAAGCCGAAGCCGAGAGCTACGGAGCTTTCGGGCTCAAACGACAGTGAGGCGTCGTTGAGCTGGAGTTTTTCCAGGGCATCGCGCAGATCGGGGTATTTGCTACCGTCCTCGGTGTATATGCCGCAGTAGACCATAGCGCGTGCCGGACGATAACCGGGCAGAGCCTCGGTACAGGGATCAGCAGCGGTAGTTACAGTGTCGCCGACCTGAGTATCGGCAACATTTTTGATAGATGCCGTGAAGTAACCGACGTCACCGGCGGTGAGCTCAGAGCAGGGCTCAAGGCCGATCGGACGCATGTGGCCGACCTCGAGGACGTTATACTTTGCGCCCGTCGAATGCAGCAGAACCTCCGTGCCTTTTGCTATGCGGCCGTCAAATACGCGCATGAAAACTATGACGCCGCGGTAGCTGTCATACTGGCTGTCGAATATCAGAGCCTTGAGCGGTGCGTTAACGTCGCCTTTGGGCGCGGGAACGTTTGCAACGATATCGTCGAGAACGGCCTCGACGTTTATACCGTTTTTCGCACTGATCTCGGGAGCGTCCATGGCAAGTATGCCGATGATATCCTCGATCTCGTGCTTTACGCGCTGCGGATCGGCGGCAGGGAGGTCTATCTTGTTTATAACAGGCAGGATCTCAAGATCCGCATCCAGTGCAAGATAGGTATTTGCAAGCGTCTGAGCTTCAACGCCCTGCGATGCATCGACAACGAGTACCGCACCCTCGCAGGCTGCGAGCGAGCGGCTGACTTCGTAGTTGAAATCAACATGTCCCGGAGTGTCAATGAGATTGAGCACATACGTTTCGCCGTCCTTGGCCTTGTAGTTAAGGCCGACGGCGCGGGCTTTTATCGTGATGCCGCGTTCGCGCTCAAGATCCATGTTATCAAGGATCTGATCCTCCATTATGCGCTCCTCGACGGCGCCGCACAGCTCGATCAATCTGTCGGAAAGAGTGCTCTTGCCGTGATCGATGTGCGCGATTATCGAAAAGTTTCTTATATGATCCTGCGGTATCATGTCAGTTCCTCCAAAGCGGACTCGGTCTTGTTGGCAAGGCTGCGCATTTCAGCAATAAATACGCGCGCGATATCCGCGCCTCTGTCAACACCGTCGGGATTAGGAGAGCGGCCGAGCAGATAGTCGGCCGTTACATTATAATAATCGCAGACGCGGCAGACAAAATTAAGTCCCGGCTCGCGCGCGCCGTTTTCATAGTGGCTTAAAAGCGCCTGGCTTATGCCGAGATCGGCGGCCGCTTTGCGCTGACTGAGTCTTGCTTCCCGGCGCAGCTCGGAAAGTATTTGTGCGAAGCTTTTTTTGTCGTATTCGTACATTATATCTATTTCTCTCCCAAAAATGATTACAGTTTGTATATTATACATATGATATTGCGGTTTGTAAATAGAAATCGGACTAAATACTTGAAAAATTTTTGCGAGAGTGATAAAGTGTTATAGCTGACAGAGGTTCGACTCCCGTCGGCTATTCAGAATTTTTTGCGGCCGAAACGCCGCATTATTGGAGGAAAATAAAATGTTTGAAAATCTTATTGAAGTTCTCAAAAACGATCCGAGAAAGATCGTTTACACCGAAGGCAGTGACGCCCGTATCCTTGAGTCGGCGGCACGTCTGAAGAAGGACGGCTTCCTGACCCCGATCCTCGTCGGCAACGTCGAGGAGGTCAAGGCAGCGGCTGCAAAGGGCGGCTTTGATATTGAAGGTCTTGAGATCCTTGATCCTGCCACCTACGAGGGCATGGACGCAATGGTCGACGAGATGGTCGCACTGCGCAAGGGCAAAATGAGCGCAGAGGATTGCCGCGCAGCTCTCTCCAAGGGCAACTACTTCGGCACCATGCTCGTTAAGATGGGTGTTGCCGACTGCCTGCTCGGCGGCGCAACCTATTCCACCGCAGATACCGTACGTCCCGCACTTCAGCTCGTTAAGACCAAGAAGGGCGCACATCTTGTATCCTCCTGCTTTATCATGATCCGCGGCGATGAGACCCTCGCAATGGGCGACTGCGCGATCAACATCGACTATCAGGATACCGTCGACAAGGAAGGCAACGTCACCTTCACCGCAGCTCAGAAGCTGGCAGAGGTCGCTATAGCAACTGCCGAGACCGCAAAGGTATTCGGCATTGATCCTAAGGTCGCAATGCTGTCTTATTCCACCAAGGGCAGCGGCAAGGGCCCCAATGTCGACCTCGTGCGCAATGCTACCGAGGAAGCAAAGAAGCTCGCTCCTGAGCTCAAGCTTGACGGCGAGATGCAGTTTGACGCAGCGGTCTCTCCCGTTGTCGGCCAGCTGAAGTTCCCCGGCTCTCCCGTCGCGGGCTACGCGAACACCTTCATCTTCCCCGAGATCCAGTCCGGCAACATCGGCTATAAGATCGCGGCCCGCCTCGGCGGCTTTGCGGCATACGGCCCCATCCTTCAGGGCCTGAACGCTCCGATAAACGATCTTTCCCGCGGATGCAACGCCGAGGAAGTTTATCAGATGTCCATCATCACCGCAGCACTCAAGTAATACATATAATGAAAATGCCGCTCATCTGAGCGGCATTTTTGCATGAAACGATCGGTCATATGTACAATGACAGCTGGGAGCAGAGCCGGAACATTGTGAACATCGACAATATGTAAATAAAATGTGGATTTACAATTGACTTGAACGGTCTGGAGTGCTATTATCAAGCCAACAAATCACCCGATTCATGTTATGCTAAGAGGCGCGGGACTTATCAGTACGTTTTTTGTTTTTGTGACAGCATGGAAAACGGAAAGGAAGCTCCGCCGAAGATGCCTGTGCTCTGTCAGGTCAGGCTTCTGGGGTGTGCCAGAACATGGTACGCACTGTCACGATAGTGGAGAGCTTTGCATAAGAAGATATCTGCAAAAGTGTTTTTTTCTGTCGTGCCGCATATTCATGTGCGGCACGATTTTGTTATTATCACAAATTTAGGAGGTAGTTGTATTATGTTTATCGGTACAGCTTGGGCTATCGTTCCGCCGATTGTAGCAATTGTTTTGGCACTGATAACAAAAGAAGTTTACAGCTCTCTGTTTGCCGGGTGTCTGCTGGCGGCAGTGTTCGTTTCCGTCTCTCTTCTGCCTGCGGGCATTGGTTTTTGGCCGTCGGTCGGAAATGTCGCATGGGGCAGCTTTGAACGGCTGTTCGCTTCCATGGCCGACAACATGGATCTCAATATCCTGATCTTCGACGTTCTGCTCGGCATGATAATCGTTCTGCTTGCAAAGTCCGGCGCGTCCAAGGCTTACGGCGCATGGGCAAGCAAGCGCATAAAGAGCAAGAGGGGAGCAATGCTGTCTACCTCAGCTCTCGGTATTCTGATCTTTGTCGACGACTATTTCAACTGCCTGACGGTCGGCAACATCATGCGTCCGATCACCGACAAGTACAAGGTATCCCGCGCGAAGCTGGCTTATATCATTGACGCGACTGCCGCGCCTGTGTGCATCCTCGCGCCGGTCTCCAGCTGGGCGGCCGCAGTCAGCAGCTACATCCCCGAGGGCTATGACATAAACGGCTTCCAGATGTTCTGCGCGGCCATTCCTTTTAACTTCTACGCTATACTGACTCTTATAATGGTCTTCTTCACGAGCTTCTTCCTCATTGACTTCGGCAAGATGCGCCGTCATGAGCTCAACGCGGCAAAGGGTGACCTGTTCACCTCCGGTGCCGAGGAGTTCAAGGACATGGAGCAGTCTGCGCAGGAGGGTAGCAGCAAGGGCCGCGTATCAGACCTGCTCATCCCGATCATCGTGCTCATTGTTACCGCGGTGTTCGCAATGATCCTTACCGGATATCAGAGCGGCGCTGAAAACCTGATCGATGCATTCGCAAACTGCTCTGCAAGCCTGTCGCTGGTATTTGCAACGTTCATGACCGTTATCGTCATGGCAATCATGTACATCCCCAGGAAGGTCGTCAGCGCACGCGAATTCATAAATTGCCTGGTCGAAGGCTTCAAGGTCATGATCCCTGCCATTACCGTCCTGATTTTTGCATGGACGCTCAAGGGTCTTGTTGATCAGCTTAGCATCGGTACATTTGTACAGGGCATTTTCAGCAACAGCACCGCAGTCAGTATCTTCCTGCCCGTCGCAATATTCTTGGTAGCGTGCCTCCTCGGCTTCTCCACCGGCACCTCGTGGGGCACCATGGGCATCTTGATCCCGATCATTGTTCCTATGTGTGCAAGCATGCCCGAGGTTATGACCATCTGCATTTCCGCGACCATGGCTGGCGCAGTCTGCGGCGACCATATATCCCCCATATCCGATACTACCATTATGTCCTCTGCCGGAGCTCAGTGCAACCATATAAACCACGTTGAGACCCAGATGCAGTATGCCGTTCCCGTCATTGCAGTATCGGCTGTGAGCTTTATCATTGCCGGCGCCGTAAAGCACTGGTACATCGCTCTGCCCATTTCCATCGTTATCATGCTGGCCGTCATCATGGTGCTTTATAAGATCTCAAATGGCAAGAAGGCAAAGGACGCGGCATAATACATGAAGAAAATCGACGTACCTTATATCGATCAGACCGGCGGTGGAGCCCTCACGGGCTGCGAAAGCGTAACAGCGGTTATGTTCCTTCAGTACCTCGGCTGCGATATATCCATATACGAGTTTATTGACAACTACCTTGAAAAAGAGAATTTTGAAGAGATCGACGGAGTTTTATACGGTCCGAGTCCTTACGATAAGTTTGTCGGCGATCCCTATGACAAGGATGCCATGGGCTGCTATGCTCCGGTGATCCAAAAGACCATGCAGCGTGTGCTGGGTGGAAAATACCGCGTGATCGACGAAACGGGGCGCGATATACCTTATCTTCTGAGCACATATATCGACAACGATATGCCTGTTGCACTCTGGGCGACCATCGATCTTCGAGATGTTATCGTCGGTCCGTGCTGGAAGCTCAAGAATAGCGGCGAGGACTTCACATGGCTTTCAAACGAGCACTGCATGCTCCTTGTGGGCTATGATGAGACACATTACATATTCAACGATCCATGGAATAACAACGGTATCATCTCCTATGACAGAGCCACTGTTGAGGATCGTTACATAAAACAGCACATGCAGGCTGTGGGCGTGGTCAAAGTATGAACGCAGCCTGATCGTGCGGATAAAAAAACACGCTGTAAGTCAAAGATTTGCAGCGTGTTTTTTCTCATGTGCGGCTTTGAGCATGCTCCATAGCGGCAGCAGATACAGAAAGCTTGCCGCCAGAATGCTCGAAGTCGGTGCGCCGATGGAGTCGATCGGCACCGCGCAGGCAATAGACCAGGGGACGAGCGCTGCGAGCACTATCGCCGTGTCCTCAATGTACAGTGCAAGCTGCTGATGATCCGGTTCGGTGTCACGGCACAGCTGATGCGTGAGCATAATGGCGAGCGTTTGGTTGCAGCTTATGATCGAGGTCATCGCTGCTGTAGCGAACACTGCGCCGAAGGCGCTTATGCGCATGCTCAGGGTGTGGATATGTCCCTTTATCTCGTCAAGCAGCCCAGTGCCGGAGAAAATTCCGGCGTAGGTCGAGGAGATGAATATGATCGCCATACTGCGCAGCATGGATGTTATGCCGCCTCCGTCGAGAAGCGCGGCGAGCTGTGCGTCCTGCGCGTGAAAGCCCGTGACGGCCATCGAGAAAATGGAGGCGGCGCTGTCGTTCTGCAAAGTAAGGCAGAGTATTGCCGCGGAAATAATGCTCGCCGCCATCGTTATCTGCACGCGTATCTTAAGAAGCGACATTATTATGACCAAAAGCGCGGGGATAAGGCACAGCCAGTGCAGATGCAGCTCCTTTGAAAACAGGCTGACGAGCTCCGGCGCGTCACCGCCTGCGTGAAGAAATACCCCCGCCAGCGTATAGAGCAGACAGCAAACAATAAACGGAACGAGCGAACGGCGCAGCATGCCGCGAATATTAGAAAAAACGTTTGTTTCCGTAAGTTCGCTGACGAGCAGCGCGCTTGTCGACATCGGCGAGGCACGGTCGCCGAAATAAGCGCCCGAAACTATCGCGCCGCCGAGCAGCATCGGGTCTGCGCCCATGGCTATGCCCATCGTCATACTGATAACGCCCATCGTCGCCGCTGTGCCGAAGGCCGTACCAGTGAGCATCGAAACCGCGCAATTTAGTACAAAGCTCATCAAAACAACGGTCTTCGGATGGATGAGCGAGGACGCGTAGCAAATTATGGCCGGTATCGTTCCGGCAGCGCGCCACAGAGCGGTCAGCATACCGATGAGTGCAAGACTCAAGATGACATTTTTTGCGGTCTTTACGCCGTCGAACATCATTAGTAATATATCTTTTGGCCCATGCCCCATTTTGAATGCGCACAGGGAGAATATCAAAAGTCCGGCCAGCAGCGCGTATATGACCGACAGATCAAATATGACGCAGACGATGAGTGCCGCCGCGAACAGACCGAATGCCGCAAGATGCATGTTAATTCACCTCGGGTATAAATACTACCACTGCATATAACAGTTGTAAAACTGATAATTTCGGAGTATAATACAGCAAAATACCTGTGTTTGGGGCTCGAGCTATGAATTTTCTCACGATGGAATACTTTGTCACGGTAGCGGCGAAGCGCAGTATAACAAAAGCGGCCGAGGAGCTGCATATAACGCAGCAGACGCTCAGCGCGCATATTCAGGCTGTCGAGCGGGAACTCGGCTGCAAGCTCATCGTCAGGCGCAATCCGCTGGAGCTGACCTATGAGGGGGAGATATTCCTGCGCTATGCCGCAGATTTTCACCGCAGCTATCAGGCGATGCAGGCCGAGTTCTGCGATATAACCGGCAATCAGCGCGGCGTTCTGCGCGTGGGCATATCGTACACGCGAGGGAGGTCCATAATGCCGGAGGTAATATCGGCGTTTCAGTGCGAGTATCCGAATATCTGCATTAGACTCGATGAAAGCGTGAACGATGTTCTGCTGCGCAAGCTTCATGGCGGAGAGATCGACCTTGCCATTGCAAATTTTGACGAACCGGCGCAGGGAATAGTGCTGCACGATTTTTACACAGAGAGAGTGGTAATGCTTGCCCCGAAAAGCATGTGCCCGCCTGAGACAGGTGATGAGCTTAGTGCACAGGAGCTCGCACGATTTGCCGGTTTCCCGTTTGTAATGGGAAACCCCGAAGACATTGTCGGCAGAATAAGCCGCAGAATGATAAAAGCCGCCGGTTTTCAGCCCACGGTCAAGGCGCAGTCGGACAACGCGGAAACGTTGCTCGCCATGGCTGCCGACGGTATCGGCATATGCTTCTGCCCGCAGCACATGATCAATATGGCGCTGTCGGTGCAGCAGCTTGAAAATGTGCGGATATTCACTTTTTCCGCCGATGACCGCTATACGATTAATTTCGGCTTCCGTGGCCGACCGTATCAGTGGACTGCAATATCTGAGTTTATGCGCATAGCATCGGAGACGATAGGAGGAAGGCTATGGACAGAGAAGAATATATGAGCGCAGCTCTCACTCTTGCGCGCGAGGCCTTTGACGAGGACGAGATCCCCGTCGGATGCGTGATAACCGACGCGCAGGGCAATATAATAGGCCGCGGCCGCAATAAACGTGAGGAGAGCCATGACGCGACTCATCACGCCGAGATGGAGGCCATACGCGAAGCGTGCCGGGAGGTAGGCGACTGGAGGCTCACCGGCTGTACGATATATGTTACCCTTGAACCCTGCCCGATGTGCGCCGGAGGCATAATCAATTCACGCATCCCGATCGTCGTTTTTGGCGCCAAGGACGAAAACACCGGCTCATGCGGCAGCGTCATCAATCTGTTTGAGGAGCGCTACGGGCACAAGCCGGCCATCTACGGCGGAGTGCGAGCCGAGGAGTCGGCGCAGTTATTAAAGGCCTTTTTCAAAAAAACGCGATAAAAAAGCTCCCCATTGGGGAGCTTTTTTACGTTGAAAATTAAGCTTTGACTGTGCCGTCGGGATTAAACAGGGGCAGATCGCCCAGAACGATTATATCGTCGCGCTTCTGCGCCGCGCCCTCTGCGAGGACAGCCATTCTGCCGACGATGTTGCCGCCTGCGCGGTTAACGAGCTCTTCCATTGCGCGGAGGCTCTCGCCGGTGGATATAACGTCGTCAACTATAAGGATGCGCTTTCCCTTTATGAGCTCGGCATCGGCCGTGTCGATAACAAGGCGCTGCACGTCCATGGTGGTGATGGACTTGACGTGGACTTCAAATACGCCGCTCATGTAGGCCTTGGGACCTTTTCTGGCGAGGAAGTATTTTTCCGCGCCGCTCTGGCGCGCCATTTCGTAGAGAAGAGGAATGGCCTTTGCCTCGGGAGCAATGAGGTAGTCATATTCGGGAGCTCTTTTGAGAAGCTCGGCTGCGCAGTGGACGGTCAGCTCAACATCGCCGAACATGACAAATGCGCCTATGTAGAGGTCGTCGGTGACCTTGCACAGGGGCAGCTCGCGTTTTAAGCCGGCAATGTCCATTTCGTAAGTCATTTCATGTCTCCATTCTGCTGAAAACAGCATTCCGCAGTTATCGGCCGCTGGTCGCCGTAGTCTATAACAGTAATATTCTACATTATATATTCAAAAAATCAAGTGCAAAGCGAATTTTTTCTCGCGCGTATATTAATTTCTTGACAGAGTAGCGTTAAGAGAGTTAACACGCGCGTTAAGAAAATGTTAACGAGGGCATGAACGCCAAATAATTGACAATTGTTGTTGGAGTTGAATTTTAGTAATATCATCTATGAATAAATCAAATACCTTGTGAAACTTGCACAAAACTTTAGCCTATGAAAGCGAAAGTTAATATTTAAACAGCGAAAAAGTATTGAAAAATGTGTGAATATAGTGTAAAGTCAGTTTATAAATTTGGCACGCAGTTAATGAAAAGTTAACACGCCGCCGGTTTTTTCGCCGCTTGCGATTCGCGGCAAAGGTAAAATAAAGGAGAGAAAGTTATGGAAAACAATCGCGCTTCTTTTGGCTCCAACTTTGGCTTCATCATGGCAGCCGTCGGTTCGGCAGTCGGTCTGGGCAACATTTGGGGCTTCCCGTACAAGATGGGTATGAGCGGCGGCTTCGCCTTCCTGCTCGTTTACCTCGTTCTTGCAGTATTCGTTGGCCTCGCCGTTATGGTAGGCGAGCTCGCAATCGGCCGTAAGACCGGCATGAGCCCTGTCGCGGCGTACCGTAAGCTGAGCAAGAAGTTCACGTGGATGGGCTACATGGCAGTTCTCGTTCCCTTCCTCGTACTGTGCTTCTACTTCGTCCTCGGCGGCATGGTCACCCGTTACGCACTCGGCTATCTGACCGCTATCTTCGGCTGGAACACCTGGGGTGTTGCAGACATCGCCGACTTCTTCGGCGTCTTCATCTGCAACGGCGGCGCAATGGTCCTCTGGACCGCGATCTTCATCGCACTCAACGCATTCGTCGTTGCTGCCGGTGTTGAAGGCGGCATCGAGAAGTTCTGCAAGATCGGCATGCCCGCACTGTTCGTCATGCTTCTCATCGTCATCATCTACGTTGCGGTTCAGCCCGGCGCAGGCGGCGGCTACAAGTTCATGTTCGGCTGGAACCTTGAGCCTCTGAAGAATGACTTCCTCAAGGTTCTCAAGACTGCCGCAGGTCAGATGTTCTTCTCCCTGTCCCTCGGCATGGGCGCTATGATCACCTACGGCTCCTACCTTCAGAAGAAGGAAAGCGTTCAGAAGAATGCAGTCATCATCGTTATCTGCGACACCGTCGTTGCTATCATGGCCGGCATGATCGTTATGCCCGCATGCTATGCGTTCCTCGGCGGCGAGACCAGCTCCGGCCCGGGACTCCTCTTCAAGTCCATGCAGATGGTATTCCATCAGATGGGTTACGTCGGCAACATCATGGGCTTCCTGTTCTACTCCCTCGTCTTCATCGCAGCTATCTCCTCCTCCATGTCTCTGCTTGAGGTCATCACCTCCTTCAAGGTCGACCAGAACGTTGAGCAGGGCAAGGCTCCCGGACGCAAAAAGTACGCTATCATCGTTGCCATCCTCGTCTTAGTCTTCGCTCTCCCCGTTGCTCTTGACGGTCTGGGCTCCGGCGTTGCGGGCGGCGCGACCATCGACTACCCCGCGGCCATGCTCGGCATAGATAAGCAGACGTGGAGCGGCGACTGGCTTGACTTCTACGATATGCTCTCAGAGGGTATCATGATGCCGCTTGGTGCAATGATAATGTCCTTTGGCATCGGCTGGATCTGGAAGATCGACACCATTGTTGAGGAGTGCGAGATCTCCGGACACAAGTTCTGGGGCAAGGTATTCTTCGATATCTGCTACAAGTTCATCACTCCTGTCGGCATGGCGTTCGTTCTCTACGCTCAGATCACGAGTTACTTCGGAAGCTAAGGAAAGCAACATAACATACGGTTTAAGGAGCAGCGAAAGCTGCTCCTTTTTAAGCGCCATAATTGTTGAAAAAATCTCAAAATATGATATAATCAGAAGCACCATCGCATAAAGGAGAAAAAGCATGCGTGAATGTGAAAACTGTAAGAACTATATACCCGAAGGAATGAAGATCTGCCCGCACTGCGGAAAGCTGCCTCCGACGCTGTGGCCGCAGTTCGGCGTGTATGCCGCGCTCACGCTTATTGCCGTCGTCTGCGCCGTGTATTTCCGCCCGTTTTTAAACGGACCGGCCATGGGTGAGGTAGCACAGGGCGTTCTTTGGGTCGCTGCAGTGATCTTCATTGTGTTCGGCGTCATATTTCTGGGTGTCAGCGTCATCATAGCACGCGACTATAAAAACCGGACTTATCGAGGCAAGCTCACAAAGCAGGAGAGAGCGCGCTTTATAAAAATGAAGCAGCACATCGAGTCAAATCGCCATTTCTACGAAAAGGATCTCGATTACTGCACGGTCTGCGGCCATAAAAAGCCGGAATATATGAACAGAAAATAACAAAAAGCCCGTCCGTGGACGGGCTTTAAAAATTATAAGCTTATATTTGCTTGAAGGCCTGCTCGAAATCGGCGATTATATCGTCGACATTTTCAAGGCCGACGGACAGGCGGATAAGACCGGCGGATATACCGGCTGCTTTGAGCTCCTCCGGACCGTAGGTGGAGTGGGTCATGGATGCAGGATGCTCAATGAGCGTTTCCGCGTCGCCGAGTGAGACTGCGATAGTGCACAGCCTGAGCGAGTTGCAGAACTTCATTCCGGCCTCCTTGCCGCCCTTTATCTCAAACGAGATCATGCCGCCGAAGTCGCGCATTTGGCGCTTTGCTATCTCATGTCCGGGATGAGAGGGAAGTCCGGGATAGTTGACATGCTCGACCTTGTCATTCTCGTACAGATACAGTGCGATCTTCTTTGCGCTCTCCGTGTGGCGAGCGACGCGAAGCTCAAGGGTCTTGAGTCCGCGCAGGATGAGCCATGCCTCGAACGGTCCGAGCGTCGAGCCGGTCATATCCTTAAGACCGAACATCTTCACGCGGGTTATAAACTCTGCCGAGCCTACGACAAATCCGGCGATAACGTCGCCGTGGCCGTTGAGGTACTTGGTCGCCGAGTGGACGACAACGTCTGCGCCGAGCTTGAGGGGATTCTGCAGGGCGGGGGAGGCAAAGGTGTTGTCGCAGACGACCTTGATATCGCCGTTATATTCATGCGCGGTCTTTGCAAGAAGCTCGATGTCGGTTATCTTGAGGTTCGGATTTGCCGGTGTTTCCAGGTAAACGGCAACGGTGTTTTTCTTAAGATTTGCCTTGAGATTCTCAATGTCACTGAGGTCTGTGAATGTAACCTCAACGCCGTACTCTGTCATGCCGTGGTTAAGCAGAGCAAAGGTGCAGCCGTATAGCGTTTCATCGGCGATGATGTGCTTTCCCGCGCCTGCTATAGACCACAGGCAGGAGGATATCGCGCCCATGCCGGAGGCCGCTGCCGCGCAGGCCTCGCCGCCCTCAAGCGCAGCGATCTTGTCCTCAAGCACCGTGGTGGTGGGGTTTCCGAGGCGGCTGTAAATGTATCCGCCCTCTTCACCGGCAAAGCGGCGGCCGCCCTGCTCGCAGTTTTCAAAGTAGAAGGTCGAGGTCTGATAGATTGGCATCGTAAGCGAGCCGTACTGCGTGTCTCTGATGTTGCCTGCGTGGACTGCGCGTGTGCCGAATCCGGCGTTTTCGAGCATTTCTTTTTCCATGTCATTCTCCAATCTTGCTAAAATTTTATATCGGTATTACTGAAATTCATAGCTGCATTATACATTATCACCAAAAACTTGTCAACACGGTATTGAAGAACGCGTCATATAGCACAATTTAAAGCGTAAAACAGCACCTCACATGATCGTGAGGTGCTGTAAGTTTTATTGTTCTGTATCGCCAATGTCCGGCAGGGGGAGCTCAATATTGAGATTTTTCTGTATCCAGGAGACGCACTCGGTGCAGTCGACGTTTATATCGACCGAGAGATTATAATAGTCGTCCAGCTCGGTCTCGTCGGAGCTTATGAGCGTGACCTCCATCGTTGCGAGGTAATAAACGTCTCCGCCTATGATCTTGCGCCCGGCCTTGATATCGGGGATGAGCGCGTTTTGATAGAAGTCGACGACCTGCTCGGGCGTGAGCTCCGCGCTGCGGCCGTCCTCCGTCCAGAGCACGGCATAGTCGCAGTTCTCAGCGGTCACGGGGATGCGCGGAGTGAAGCGCTCAATGAGGACCGCCGGAGAGTTCATCAAGTCATAATATTCTTCGTAGATCTCGTCATTGCCGGGGATAACGTACTCGCGCGTGACGGTCCTGCCGTTCTTGAGATTGTAGACAAACAGGAGAGAACCGGAATCGTCGGAGCTTTCGTCAAGGCTCTCGTATTTATCCTTCTGGCTGAGTATCTTAAGGTGCAGATTGCGATAACTCTCAATAGCTTCGGGCTGCTTTATTTTCCCTGCCGAGTACATGCTCATGCTCTCTATCTCGCTGACCTCGGGAACATAGCTTCCTACGCCGCATACGTCAAGGTCGCAGCAGAGCGTGAACACCGCGCACAGGCAGCAGATCACGATAAATCCGACCCAGCCGCCGCGGAAAACGTGGAAGCTCTTTTCAAGCAGCATCTTCGCGCCGAAATAGCCGATGAAGGCAAATATCATCATGCTTGGTATCATGATGATGACCGACAGCGCGGGAACGTTGAACAGCGAATAGAGCATCACATACAGCAGCAGACCGCCGCACAGCGCCGAGCACGCGGCAACGCCGTATTTGAAAACGGGTCTCAGGCAGCGTACCGCGACAACATCTCCGGCGGACTCCATTCTGCGCTTTTTGAACATCATAAGCGCCGCAATGGAGAAAACAAGGCCAACGATGCAGTAGATGATGACGGGCAGCCAGTGTTCGAAGGTGAAGGCTATGCACTCGCGGGTGGTGGTGATGGGGCTGAAGCTGTCAAATGCATAGGGTATCGTTCTGTAAGTGACTTCCGGAACGAAATCACCGGTCATGTAAACGATCGGGGACAGGAAGTCGAGAACGCAGTCGAGCGAATAGTTTGACATACCCCAAATGAGGTAGGAAAAATGCGCGCGGATTATGGCCTCCATGCCGAAAACGAAGAAGTTGAAGACAACATAAAGTATCGGCAGAACGACGATGCTTCCGGTCATCACAGCGGTTATCGAGGCAATGCCGAAAAACAGTATAAACTGCATTGAGTATACGCCCAGCCATGTGCATACCGCCTTGAACGCGAGCGCAGTGCTCACATCGGCACCGAGAGAGAACAGGAAGGTCAGCAACGCGATAAGGAGGTTCGAGCCTATCACCGCTGCGAGACCGCCGAGCCACACAGAGCCGAAGATCGTTTCGCGGCGAAGCGGCAGAGAGGCGACGAGACCCGTGCTGCGGCTTGAATACATGAAGCTGAATACGGCCATGGCGGATATTATCGCCATGAGAAACGCAGTGATCGGTGCGGCAAAAATCGCCGATTCCGATATGGTGAATACGAAATCATCGTACTTGTTAGGTCCGATGCTGTTTATAAGCGTCAGCATCGGCATGAACAGGAACCAGCCGGCAAAGTGAATTATCCAAAGCGGCCAAAAGCGCCGGAGCGTGCTTTTGAAAAGCCCGGGATTAAAGAACGATATCTTTGACTTCATAGTCGGCACCTCCCAGCTCATAAATAAATATCTCCTCAAGCGTCAGCGGAACAAAGTCCATGAACAGCGGCTTGCACGGCGAAAGCTTTTCCTCAAGCTCCGCCGATGTTCCGTGCAGGATAATGGTTTGCAGCCTGCCGGTGGAGGAGCTGTGCAGGATATCAAGCCCCTCGGGCAGCGTCTCGCCGTCGGGCAGGGCAAGCTGCATCTTGACGATGCCCTCCTGAAGCTCGCTCAGGCTGCGCTCGATCATAATTTTGCCCTTGTTCATTATTCCGACGTGGTCACACACATCCTCAAGCTCGCGCAGATTGTGCGACGAGACGAGGACTGTCGTTCCGTTCTCCGCAACGTCGGACATGATGATGCTCCATATTTGGCGGCGCATCACGGGGTCAAGGCCGTCGACCGGCTCGTCGAGCACGAGGATATCCGGCCTGAGCGCCATCATCATCCAAAACGCGGCCTGCTTCTGCATGCCTTTGGAAAGCTTGCGCATCTGGCGCTTTACGTCGAGACCGAACACCTCTCCGAGCTTTTTGAAACGCTCTGCGTCAAACTGCGGATAAATGCTGCGGTAGAAATTCGCCATTTCGCCGATGCTTGCGTTTGCAAAGTAAAATATATCGTCGGGGATGTACGCGATACGGTTTTTGACGGCGGGATTTTCAAACACGGGCTGTCCGTCAACGAGCACCTCTCCGGAATCCTGCTTGTATATGCCGGTCAGGTGGCGGATGATCGTGCTCTTGCCCGCGCCGTTGGGTCCTACAAGGCCGTAAACCGAGCCGCCCGGAACGGTCATGCTCAGTCCGTCGAGCGCGCGGAAGCCGTCAAACTCCTTGACGACGTTTTTGATCTCAATCATTGTTCTGCTCTCCTTTCAGGCGCTGAGAAAGCATCTGCCTTGTAACACCGATGTAGCCAAGCTCCGTGACAAGCTCGTCGAATTTGCCGAGCAGCTCCGCACGGTTAAGAGCCTCTGCCTCGTCGTTTGAGCATACGAAGCTGCCCTTGCCCGGCACGGAGCAGATATAGCCCTCGGCCTCAAGCTCGCGGTAAGCGCGCTGTATGGTGCTGGGGTTTATCGCGAGTCCTGTCGCCATCTCGCGCACCGAGCTTATCTTGCTGCCGGCAGGCAGCGCCCCGGAAACGATCAGGCGGCGCATCCCGTCCTTTATCTGCTCATATATAGGACGCGGATCGCGGAAGTTTATGCTGATCACTGTTTGACCCCTCCAAGCTAACTGTGTGGTTCGTTCTCATACACTTAGCATACACACAGACAGCGGCCTTGTCAAGAAAATTTTAAAAATTGCCTAAAAAATCATATATATGCACCGCCGAAATTGTGAACGTATTTTTCTTGCTTATACATATAAAAAATGCTAAAATAAAATGCTATATCAGTATAATAGGTAAGGTATGCTTATGTGGATATCGGATAAATGGCAGGACTTTGAGCTCATCGACTGCTCAAAGGGTGAAAAGCTTGAGCGCTGGGGCAGGTTTTATCTTGTGCGCCCCGACCCGCAGGCCATATGGGACACGCCGCGCATCGACACGCGATGGAACATGCGTGATGCGCGATATCGCCGTGCATCTACCGGCGGCGGAGCCTGGGATAAGGGCGGACTTCCGGCAAGCTGGAAGATAAATTACGGGGAGCTCACGTTCAACGTAAAGCCCATGAATTTCAAGCACACGGGCCTTTTCCCAGAGCAGGCCTGCAACTGGGACTTTGCCATGAATAAGATACGCACGGCGGGCCGCCCGATAAATGTCCTGAATCTCTTTGCCTACACGGGCGCGGCAACTATAGCCTGCGCCAAGGCCGGGGCAAGCGTCTGCCACGTCGACGCGGCTAAGGGAATGGTTGCATGGGGCAAGGAAAATGCCGCCGCTTCCGGACTTTCCGATGCGCCGATACGCTGGATAGTCGACGACTGCGCAAAATTCGTCGAGCGTGAGATACGCCGCGGCAGAAAATACGACGCCATCATCATGGATCCGCCGTCCTACGGGCGCGGCCCCGGCGGCGAGGTATGGAAGCTTGAGCAGAACCTTTGGCCTTTCGTGTCACTGTGTGCGGGCGTGCTGTCGGATGATCCGCTGTTTGTGATAATAAACTCCTACACGACGGGGCTGTCACCCTCTGTGCTCTCGTATGTCACGGAGAGCATATTCACAAAAAAATTCGGCGGACGCTCGGAAAGCCGCGAGCTTGGCCTGCCGGTCACCGATTCCGGCCTCGTGCTGCCCTGCGGCGCGACCTGCCGGTGGGAAAGGGACTGAGAATGAGCAGTATAATCAGCATAAAAAATTTGCATTACACATACCCGGGCGACGAGTTTGAAAGCCTCTGCGGCATAGACCTTGAGATTGAAAAGGGAAGCTTTGTCGCGGTTTTGGGTCATAACGGCTCCGGAAAAAGCACTCTTGCAAAGCACTTGAACGCCATTATCACGCCGACGGAGGGCGAGGTGCTCGTTAACGGGATGAGTACTAACGATGAGGACAAACTTATAGATATCCGCCGCACTGTCGGCATGGTGTTCCAGAATCCCGACAACCAGATCGTCGCAAACGTAGTCGAGGACGATGTCGCTTTCGCGCCGGAAAACCTCGGCGTTGAGCCGGAGGAGATACGAAAGCGCGTTGACAATGCCTTGAAGCAGGTCGATATGTACGAGTTTCGGCTGCATGCGCCGCATCTTCTGTCCGGCGGACAGAAGCAGCGCGTCGCGATAGCGGGAGTTATCGCTATGGAGCCCGAGGTCATTGTGCTCGATGAGCCGACGGCTATGCTCGACCCCAAGGGCAGAGCCGAGGTCATAGACACCGTCACGAAGCTTTGCCGCGAAAAGGGCATAACGGTCGTACTCATAACGCATCATATGTCCGAGTGTATCGGTGCCGACCGCGTCATCGTCATGTCAAACGGCCATGTCATCGCCGATGACAGTCCGGAAAAGGTGTTCTCGCAGGTCGAGCTCATGAAAAGCGAGGGACTCACCGTTCCCGCAACGACTGAGCTCATGTTCGAGCTCAACAAAAACGGCTGGGATCTGCCGCTCACGGCGCTCGGAGTCAACGAATGCGCAAAGGAAATCGCAAAGGAATTATAGTAATATGTCAGAGATAAAAGTAAACGGTCTGAGCCATGTTTACAGCGCGGACACGCCCTTTGAAAAAATAGCGATAAACGATGTAAACGTCGAGATACCGCACGGCCAGCTCGTCGGCCTTATCGGCCACACGGGTTCGGGCAAGAGCACATTTATCCAGCACTTAAACGGCCTGCTCGTTCCGACGAGCGGCACGGTGCTTGTCGACAGCATTAATATTAACGGAGATAAGACCGCTGCGCGCGACGTCAGATTTAAGGTCGGCCTTGTGTTCCAGTACCCGGAGTATCAGCTTTTTGAGGAGACTGTGTACGCCGATATAGCCTTCGGCCCAAAGAACATGAAGCTTTCCGAGAACGAGATCGACGAGCGCGTGCGCGAGGCCGCCGCCCTTGTCGGCGTGGGCGAGGAGCTCTTTGAGCGCTCGCCGCTCGAGCTGTCCGGAGGACAGAAGCGCAGAGTTGCCATAGCCGGCGTTATCGCAATGCGCCCCGGCGTTCTCATCCTCGATGAGCCGACGGCCGGTCTTGATCCCGCCGGATGCAAAAAAATACTCGAGACTATCTGCGATTACCGCGAAAAGACGGGCTCGACCGTCGTCATCGTAAGCCACAGCATGGATGACGTTGCCCGCATTGCCGACAGGCTCATCGTCTTCAATCACGGCAGCATCCGCTTTGACGGAACGCCGGAAGAGGTGTTCTCAAATCCGAAGGAACTTTCGGATATAGGCCTGTCCGTTCCCGCGCCGACGCAGATTGCTGCGGCGCTGCGTGAGCAGGGCGTACGGGTAGATGGCTCGATCTACACCATCGAGCAGCTGCTCTCGGCTCTCCTTAAACTGAAAAAGGAGGCCGGACGCAATGCTTAAGGACATAACCCTCGGCCAGTATTTCCCCGGAGATACCGTTGTGCACAGGCTTGATCCGCGCACGAAGCTTCTGCTGGTCATAATATATATAGTAGGGCTTTTTAACGCTGTCGGCTGGGCAAGCTATGCTTTCGTCATTCTCGTGACGGCCCTGAGCATGGCGATATCGAAGATAAAGCCCAAGTCCGCGCTCAAGGGCCTGAAGCCGGTCATAATAATAATAATCCTCACCGCGGTGCTTAATATTTTCTACACCGGCGGCACGCCCATAATCGAGGGGTGGATCATAACCTGGGAGGGCATTGAGCGCGCTGTAATGATGTCGCTGCGCATAATCCTTCTCATCGTCGGAACGTTCATGCTGACGTATACGACGAGCCCGATCGCGCTTACAGATGGACTTGAGATAATGATGGGGCCGCTCAAGAAAATAAAGATACCCGTACATGAGATGAGCATGATGATGAGCATGGCACTCAGATTCATCCCTACGCTCATAGAGGAGACTGATAAGATCATGTCCGCGCAGAAAGCGCGCGGAGCGGATTTTGACAGCGGCAACCTGTTTCAGCGCGCAAAGGCACTGCTGCCGATACTCGTTCCTCTGTTCGTTTCGGCGTTCCGCCGTGCAGACGAGCTGGCAGTTGCGATGGAAAGCCGCTGCTACCACGGCGGCAAGGGCAGAACGAGGATGAAGCAGCTGCGAATGCAGGGCATCGATGCATGGGCTCTGCTGCTCGGCGCTGTCTTCCTTGCGGCGGTCTTCGTCATGAAGCATTTCGGGCTTTGAGGGCAGGGATAATGAGAAACATTGCCTTGCGCCTGCGCTATGACGGCAGCCGCTATCACGGCTGGCAGGTGCAGAAAAACGACGTTTCCGTGTGCAGCACCGTGCAGGACGCACTCTCGAAGATATGCGAGCATCCAGTGAAGCTCACCGGATGCGGACGCACCGATGCCGGAGTTCATGCGCTCAGATATTGCGCAAACTTCCGCACCGACTGCCGTATACCGATCGACCGGTTTCCGCTGGCGGCGAATTCGCGCCTGCCGGATGATATCGCGGTCGTGGATGCCGTCGAGGTGGACGAGCGCTTTAACGCGATATCCTCCTGCGAGAAAAAAGAGTATATTTATAAGATACACAATAGTAACATCCGTGATCCCTTCCTTGAAAAACGCGCCTGCTTTTATCCGCAGGAGCTCGACATGGAAAGGATGAGGGCGGCGGCCAAAGCCTTTGAAGGTACGCATGATTTTGCCGCTGTGCGCTCGCTCGGAACGCAGACAAAGACCACCGTTCGCACGGTGTACAGCTGCACTGCCGAGAAAGCGGATGATCTCATAACAGTTTCCGTCTGCGCAAACGGCTTTTTGTACAACATGTGCCGTGCAATAGTCGGAACATTGGTGTACGCCTCCTACGGGAAGATAGAACCCGGGGATATCCCCAAGCTCCTTGAACTCGGCGACCGTCGGCTCACAGGGCCGACGATGCCACCGCAGGGCTTGTATTTAAACAGAGTGTGGTATGAAGGTCCGGCCGGTATCATGATGCTGAAGGACTGAATACTTAATGAAAAAAACACTGACCTTAGCCTTTGCCCTGTGCCTTGCTCTATGTGCCTGCACGGGGAAAACGGAGCTTTCCGGCTCATTCATCTGCGGCGATGCCGATGCTTATGCCGTGTGCGATAACGGTTTTTTCACTGCCAAATCCGGCAGCGTAAAGTGCTTTGACAGCACGGGAAACGTCAGTTTCGAGCGCGAACTTGAGCTGATGTCCGCACATATAACGCAAAATGCAGCCCTCGCCGCGGCATATGCCGAAGGAGGACGTAGCGTAGTTTACTCCGACGGTGAAGTTATTATTGCGGATAACGAGATCCTCTGCGCGCGTTTGTCCGAAAAAGCTTATCTTGCTTTATGTACGAAAGAGCCGGGATATATGGGCAGCGTGACGGTGTATTCACCGGAGAAAAAGGCAGTGTACAAGTGGTATTGCGCCAAACAGCGGCTCATCTCCGCCGCTGTCTCTCCTGACGGAAAGCTGCTTGCTGTGCTCACGGACGAGCGTATACACTTGTTTTCGCTCGACAGTGAAACTGAGCGCGGCTCGTTTGAGTGCTCGGGCCTGCGAGATGTCGTCTGGCTCGGCGAGCGTGTTTGCGGCATAGGCGACAGTGGTGCGTATGTCTGTGACGATAAGGGAAAAGCCAAAGGAAGACGTGAGTTTTCAGGGAGAACTACCGGCAAATTCGGGGTACTTGACAAAAAGCTCATAATAGAGGTGAGGGAACACGCCTACGGCGGCATGGGCGACGTGTATATCCTTGACGACAGTCTCGATATCAATAACAGGATATCGCCCGATGGCGAGGTGTGGCATCTCGATTGCCGTAATAAAAAGATAGCTATCCTCACGCAAAAAGGCGTGAATGTATACAGCGATAAAGCAAAGCTTATGCTCTCGGAGAGCGTATCGGGAGCAAGGGAAGTGCTGCTGATCGATAACGGCGATGTCATCGCCGTCGGCGGAGGCAGCGTGTGGAACTGTGGGTATAGAGAAATGAATAACTCATGAGATTTGTAATTGAACTGAGTCTGCTGCTAATAATATTTTATTGTACATGGCGCGGCTACAGGCGCGGCGCGGTGAATGCCGCTATAAGCCTTGC
Organism: uncultured Oscillospiraceae bacterium; assembly: GCA_934636655.1. Taxonomy (GTDB): domain Bacteria; phylum Bacillota; class Clostridia; order Oscillospirales; family Oscillospiraceae; genus F23-B02. Next base: position 44,700 of record CAKUAS010000008.1, on the reverse strand, counting down.
GGCCGTAGTTATCGCAGCATTGTGCGGATTTCTGATAGCGTCAAGCGCCGCGCCGTCCATGGCATATCCGCTGCGCCCGTTTCTCGCGGGGTATATAGATTCACAGCTTGAAACGGAGGCTGCAAGGTGCGCCGGAATCGACGAAACGCGCATTGAGGATACAATAAAGGAAAACCCGGAGCTTTTGACACCGTATGCCGAAAGCTGCCTCGAAAGCCTCGGATTCAACCGTGCGCGCGCCGAAAATTACTGCGGCAATGCGCAGAGGATATACTCAGACTATGAGATAGACGCGACTACGGCAGCGGCCCACGCAGGCAGCGAGGCTGTAGCCTATGCGATATGCGCGGTTATATTCTTCCTGCTGACGATGCTGCTGCTTTCGCTTATAAAACAGATATTCGGTCTGCGTTTCAGGATAACCGACAACGTGGACATTGACCTCTACGGAGGAGCCGCATTCGGCTTTCTGCGCGGCTTTGTATATTGCATCTGCCTGTGCTGGCTGTTAAGCTTTTGCGGCAATATGATAGGTAAAACGACATTGGACGACGGCTTGTTCAGCAGATTTTTCCTCCTGCTGAGCAATGTGGCCGACAAAATATTTTGATGATTGGGGGATAAACCATGCAAGCAAAAATGTGCTCACGCTGCGGCAAGAACGTCGCGGTCGTGTTTATTACCAAGCTTGAGGGCGGAGTTCAGAAGAACGAGGGACTGTGCCTTAAATGTGCACGGGAGCTCCATATAAAGCCCGTTGACGATATGATCGAAAAAATGGGCATATCCGATGAAGACCTCGATAACCTCAGCGGAGAAATGATGAACGCCTTGAGCGGCGTTGAAAGCCTTATGGATATGAACCTCGACCCTGACGGCGACGGCGATTCGGACGGCGACGATGACGGCAAGACTGCGACCTTCCCGTTTTTAAACCGCCTGTTCGGAAACGGCAATAACACTCCGGCCGAGAGCGGCAACAATAATTCCAATTCTGCGCCTCAGCAGCCTCCCAAGGAGGGAGGAAAGCCCCCCAAGCGCAAGTTTCTGGACAATTACTGCATAAATCTCACCGACAGAGCCAGAGCGGGCAAGCTCGACAATATGATAGGCCGCGAGGAGGAGCTCGAGCGTGTTATCCAGATCCTCAACCGCCGCCAGAAAAATAATCCCTGCCTTATCGGCGAGCCGGGTGTCGGCAAAACGGCCGTCGCCGAGGGACTTGCACAGCGCATAGCGCTCGACCGGGTGCCGTATAAGCTGCGCGGCAAGGAGGTATATCTTCTCGACCTCACGGCGCTCGTTGCCGGAACGCAGTTTAGAGGCCAGTTTGAAAGCCGCATGAAGGGGCTTATTGAGGAAATACGCAAGCAGGGCAATATAATTCTCGTCATCGACGAGGTGCACAATATCGTCGGAGCGGGCGATGCCGAGGGCAGCATGAACGCGGCCAATATCCTAAAGCCTGCTCTCTCAAGAGGCGAGATACAGGTCATCGGCGCTACGACCTTCACCGAGTACCGCAAGCACATCGAAAAGGACTCCGCGCTCGAGCGCAGGTTCCAGCCCGTTACGATAAATGAGCCTTCGGTGTCCGACAGTATTGAGATACTCAAGGGCATAAGAAAATACTATGAAGACTACCACGGCGTTAAGATCTCCGATGAGATGTGCGCCGAGGCGGTCAAGATGTCGGAGCGCTATATAACCGACCGCTTCCTGCCGGATAAGGCCATCGACCTTATCGACGAGGCCTGCTCGGATGTAAACCTAAAGGATAAGAGCATCATCCGCCGCGCGGAGCTTCAGAAGGATCTTGACGATCTGCGCTATGAGCGCGAGGCTCTCATGAGCGCTGACGCGCCAAAGGGCGAGGAGCTCACAGACGACGTTTTGGATAAGCGCTACGAGCGCATAGCGGAGCTTCGCAGTAAGGAAATGCAGCGTGAGCAGGAGCTTGCCGCCCTTGATCTCGAGGGTGTTCCCGAGCTTACGGTCGATAACCTTGCCCGCATAATCGAGCTGTGGACCAAGATCCCGGCCTCATCTATACGCGAGGACGAGTTTGAGCGCCTTGCCGAGCTCGACAAGCGCTTGAAGGCGCACATCGTCGGCCAAGATGAGGCGGTAAACGCCGTGTGCGCGGCGATAAAGCGCTCGCGCGTCGGACTAAAGGCAAAGCGCAAGCCGACGAGCTTTATATTTGTCGGCGGTACGGGTGTAGGCAAGACAGAGCTCGTAAAGCGTCTGGCAGCTGACCTTTTCGACTCGCCCGAGTCGCTTATACGTCTTGACATGTCCGAGTTCATGGAAAAATTCAGTGTTTCGCGCATCATCGGTTCGCCCCCGGGTTACGTCGGCTATGACGAGGCCGGTCAGCTCACCGAAAAGATACGCCGCAAGCCGTATTCGGTCGTTTTGTTTGACGAGATAGAAAAGGCACATCCCGATGTTCTGAATATTCTTCTGCAAATTCTCGATGACGGCAGGATAACCGACGCTCAGGGAAGGACGGTCAACTTTGAAAACACAGTTATCGTCATGACAACGAACGCCGGCTCCAACACCAAGGGCGGTGCGATGGGCTTTGGCGGAACGGTAAACGATATGGGCCGCGAGCGCGCTCTCAAGGCACTCAATGATTTCCTGCGTCCCGAGTTTATAAACCGCGTTGACGAGATCGTTTACTTCAACAGCCTCTCGGAGGAAAACTTCCGCAGCATAGCAGAGCTCATGCTCACAGAAACGCGCGACGCTATCGCCGAACGCGGCATAAGCATGACCTGGAGCACAGAGCTTATCGATTACCTCGTCAAAAAGAGCTACTCCGTCGTTTACGGTGCGCGTAATCTGCGCCGCACCATCCAGAAGGACGTTGAGGACGCCATCGCTCAGAAGATCATTGACTGCCGCGGCGAGGATGCGGAGAAGATATACGTCAGTGCCGATGATAACGGTGTCACCGTGGAGGTGAGCCGGTGATAAGATTTGAAAGCGATTATCTCGAGGGCGCTGTGCCCGAGATAATGAGCAGGCTCATCGAAACAAACTATGAGCAGACAGCCGGCTACGGCACAGACCCCTACTGCCGCGCCGCCCGCGAGAAGATAAAGCTTGAGTGCGATGCCTTCGACGCGGACGTTCACTTTCTCGTCGGCGGAACTCAGGCAAATCTCACGGTCATAGCCGCAGCACTGCGCCCGCATCAGGGCGTAATGGTAGCCGAGACCGCGCACATAGAAGCGCATGAAACAGGCTCTATAGAAGCTACGGGCCATAAGGTCATAACTCTGCCGACCGTTGACGGCAAGATAAATGCCGCAGATGTCAAGGACTATGTCCTGCGCCACAGAGCGGACGAATCGTTTGAGCACATCGTCCAGCCCGCAATGGTTTATATCTCACAGCCGACGGAGACGGGTACGGTGTATTCGCTGTCCGAACTCGAGGAAATGAGCAAAACCTGCCGCGAGCTCGGCGTGCTGCTGTTTGTCGACGGCGCTCGCCTTTCCTGCGCGCTTGCATGCGAGGGAACGCCGACTCTGCGCGATCTTGCGCGGCTTTGCGACGTGTTCTATATCGGCGGAACAAAGCACGGCGCGCTCTTCGGCGAGGCGGTCGTTATTAAAAATGCAGCGATAAAGAAGGATTTTCGCTATATCATAAAGCAGCACGGCGGCATGTTCGCCAAGGGCAGACTGCTGGGCCTTCAATTTGACACGCTGTTCACTGACGGACTTTACTACAAGATCGGCCGCCGCGAGGTGACGCAGGCTGCGCGGCTTCGCGCGGCATTTGAGGCAAAGGGCATAGAGTTTGCCTATCCTTCGCCTACAAATCAGCTCTTCCCGATCCTGAGTAAGCCGCAGTTGGATGCTCTGCGCGAAAAGTACAGCTTTTCAATCCAAACTCCGCTGTCCGACGGCGGTGCTGTAGTGCGTTTTTGCACGAGCTGGGCAAGCAAGGAGAGCGATGTCGACGCGCTCATTGCCGATATCAAAAACTTTTGAGGTGCAATATGGGTAAAATAGAGATAATCCGGGGCGATATAACAAAGCAGAGCGTTGACGCTATCGTGAACGCCGCAAACTGCTCGCTGCTCGGCGGCGGCGGAGTCGACGGCGCTATCCACAGAGCGGCAGGACCCGAGCTTCTGGCGGAGTGCCGCACGCTTAACGGCTGCAAGACGGGCGAAGCTAAGATCACCCGCGGCTATAAGCTCCCGGCGAAGTATGTCATCCACACGCCCGGCCCTGTTTGGCACGGCGGCAATAACGGCGAGGCGGACAAGCTTCGCTCGTGCTATCGCAGCTGTCTTGTGCTTGCGTCGGAAAACGGCTGCAAAACGGTCGATTTTCCGTCTATCTCCACCGGTGTTTATCATTTCCCGATTGAAAAAGCCTCGGAGATAGCAATAAAAACGATCTCCGAGTATCTGTTCGAGCATCCTGAGATCGAATGTGTGCGCATGGTCTGCTTTGATGAGCGCACGAAGGGCTATTACGAAAAAGCGCTGGAGAAGCTTAAATGAAAAGACTGTTCAGACTTCAATATAACGCCCCCGTGACGCTTACATTTGCGCTCGTATCACTCCTTGCGCTGCTGCTCGGCAAGCTCACAAACGGTTGGACGGATACATATCTTTTCAGCGTCTGGCACTCGTCGCTGTCTGATATACTGACATATCCGCGTTTTTTTCTGCATGTTCTCGGCCATGTCGACTATGATCATTACATCGGCAATATGATGATGATACTCGTCGTCGGTCCGGGGCTTGAGGAGAAGTACGGCAGCCGCAACCTTTTAAGCGCCATCGTCATAACGGCGCTCGTATCCGGACTTGTATACTGGTTCCTGTTTCCGGGATCGATGCTTATGGGTGCGTCCGGCATTGTGTTCATGATGATAGTCATGGCCTCTCTTGCCGGAATGCGTGACGGCCGCATACCCATAACGCTTATCCTTGTGCTCATCCTATACCTCGGAAGCGAGATAGTTGACGGAGTTATGCTCAAGGATAATGTTTCCCAGCTTACGCATATCATCGGTGGCATCTGCGGCGCCGTGCTGGGGCTTAGAAAACGATGAAGGAAAGAGTATTGATATCTGCCTGCCTGTTGGGCGTTGACTGTAAATATGACGGCGGCAATAATCGCCTGCCGGAGGATACGATAGAAAAGCTCACGGAAAAATATGAGCTCATTCCCGTGTGCCCCGAGTGCTACGGCGGACTTACAACGCCGCGCACCCCGTCCGAGCGGCTTGGCGATAAGGTCGTATCAAAAACCGGCGCGGACGTGACAGAGCCGTTTCGTAAGGGAGCTGCGGCCGCGCTTTATCTCGCGCGGCTTTTCGGGGTGAAGACCGCGATACTCAAGGCAAACAGCCCGTCCTGCGGCAGCGGCACTATCTACGACGGTACGTTTACGGGAGCGCTCGTTCACGGCGACGGCATCACCGCCGAACTCCTGAAAGCGCACGGCATTAAGATAATAGACGAAAATGCACTCTAGGCTCAGTCGGCCCGGAGTGCATTTTTTATGCTGTACGCTCATATGCTTGTACAAAAAAGGAGGGTATAGCATGGCATATGAGGAAAAACAGCAGCAGACCGGGAAAGCTCACAGCATAAGCATGGAGGACAGGACAAAACTCAATGTCACGGGAGTTGAGGATGTTGAGAGCTTTGACGAGAACGTGATCGTCATGAACACGAGCAGGGGAGACCTCATCGTGCGCGGCAGCGGACTGCACATAGGCAAGATAAGCCTTGACATCGGGCAGCTGAGCGTCGAGGGCAGCATAAGCGAGCTGAGCTACGAGGATAAAGCGCCCTCGGGCGGCTTCTGGCAGAAGCTTTTCGGATAAATGCACGTTGATGTTTCGCTTCAGCTCGCGCAGCTTGCCGTGTCCGTACTGACAGGTTTCGCCCTTGGCCTTGGCTATGACGCTCTTCGTGCGCTGCGCCGTGAAGTACGAAAAAATGCGGCGCTCGACGCACTGTTTTGCGCCGTATTACTTTTAGCACTGTTCACGCTCGGCATGGACATTGGTCAGGGTGGACTGCACATATTCATGTTTTGCGCTGCGGCTGCCGGCTTTGCGGCATATATGGCTCTGCTGAGTCCTGTGATACTGCCCGTTTTTGCCCGCCTGACAGGCTTTACGGCCAAATTTTTTTCTCCGCTGAGGAAATTTATAAAAAAACTTGCCGATACCGTCAAAAAATGCTTTTCAAAAGCCTTTAACTGGTATACAATGAAAAAACAAAGCAGCAAAAGGAGAAAAGCGGAGCAGGATGAAAAAATCGACGACGATCATCGGTCTGGCATTGACGATGCTTGCCGTATATGCTATTCTGAACCTGGTGAGCCTCAAGCGCGACCTCGCCGACGCAATGGAGCAGACAAGCGCTCTGCAGGCGGAGATCCGGCAGGCACAAACAGATAGCGCATATCTTGAAGAGCAGATGCAGGATATCGATACCGATGACGGAATAGAGCGCTTGGCAAAACACCGGCTGAAACTAATCGGCTCGGATGAAAAGATATTTAGAGATATAAGGGGATAAAATATGCAGCCTGAAGTGGGAGCGGTGCTGGAAGGCAAGATAAGCGGCGTAACAAAGTTCGGCGCTTTTGTCAATCTGCCCGGAGGCAAGAGCGGTCTCGTGCATATTTCCGAGATCGCAAACACTTTTGTCAGCGACGTTGCTCAGTTTGTCAGTGTCGGTCAGACTGTTAAGGTCAAGGTCATCGGCATAAACGGAGATAAGATAAATCTCTCTATAAAGCGCGCCGAGGAAGCTCCGGAAGCACCGCGAAAGCGCGCGCCTGCGCAGCAGCGCCCTGCCGCGCCGAGACCGCAGCAAACCCATCAGCCGACCGGTCAGGCCGCTGCGCCCACGGAGGATCAGGCCTTCGAGGATAAGCTCAAGCAGTTCATGAAGGATTCCGACAGCCGCATTGCGGACAATCGAATGTATGCCGACCGCGGCCGCTCACGCAGAAGAAAATAGGAATATTATCATCAGTCGCCATTGCGCGGCTGATTTTTTATGTGTAAAAGCATTCTTGCGTGACAAATTTGGCGTTTCATGCTACGTTTAGACCGAGGTGATGACATGCGAGACATAGGAAAGAACATACGCGACCTGCGCGAGAGCAAAGGTCTCACGCAGGAGGAGCTGGCCGCGCGGCTGTTCGTGACGCGGCAGACCGTTTCAAATTACGAGACGGGCAAAACGCGCCCGGACGTTGATATGATCCTGCGCATAGCCGAGGTGCTGGATGCGGACGCGAACACGGTTTTCTACGGCAGACCCATCGATGACCGCAAGCGCAGGATAATAAGCGCCGTGATCCTTGCCGTCGTGGCAGCAGCACTGTGGGCGCTTGAACTGTATTTGCGCAGGGAGCTTACGGCATATAAATGGGCGACATTCATCGTTTGGCCGCTTGCGATTGAAGAGCTGATACTTAAAACGACGGTAAGGATACTTTTTGGCTACACTATAGTGAATGTAGCCCTGCTTGCTTTCAAGGGCAAGCCATTAATATCTAAGTGGACTCGCATAGTGAAAATCGCAGTAATAGTGTTCACTGTGGCAGCTTATATAGGTTTATCGCTCGCTGTACTGGGATTTTTCAGCGCTACATATGGTTTTGTGTGGTCATATGCGAGGTTCTTCTATTATATGAACATATATTACCCCTGGGTCTATGTCGTGCTCGGCGCGGCGTTGGCGGGATTTTCGCTCAAAAAGCCGGAAAATGCATCGCAGAGCGATGCTTCGTGCACGCCGCAATAAGCGCGCGGAGCAAAATCGCATTCATTTTTGCGCAGAACTTATCCGCGGCTGTGCTGTTTTAACGAAATTCTTAATACATCTTAATAAACGCGGCGGTTTTCACCGCCGTGTTTTTGCATTATAGGCTTGCGGCACGAGCAACTTTGCAGTTTTTGCAGCCGCTAAATCGCAGATAAATGCAAGCCGAGTTTCATTTAAAGCGCCGTTTTTGCATCGCAGACGCATGCAAACTTGCAAAAATTGAGCCTTTGCGAGCTGCCAAAGCCGTAAAACGAATAATGAAGCATTGCATTATGCAAACTGCAAAATACATGCAAAAGCCATTCTGCAAGTTTTCAAAATGAGGCTGCAAAATACATTTTATTGTGCAACTTTCACAAAAAGCAAAACTCGTTTTTGTGAAAAACAGTTGATTTTCTCGGCGGAATGACTATAATGAAAAATGCAAAGAGGAAATAAACTCAAGGCCTAAATTTGAAAGGAGCACAAAGCAATGTTAGCAGGTATCGGTATTTTCGGAGCAGCATATCTCACCGGCATGGTTTGGATGACCGTTAAGGGCATGCAGAAGGCTTAATTGAGTATGAATATAGTGTCAAGCCCCCGAGAATTTCGGGGGCTTGATTTTTTATGTTTTCGGCGTGTATAATATCGCGTATGAAGGAACTGACCGTAAGGCGAAACGACGCAGGTCAGCGGCTCGACCGCTTTGTCGGCAAGGCCGTGCCGCTGCTGCCGGAAACGCTGCTGCAAAAGTACATAAGGATAAAGCGCATAAAGCTTAACGGCAAGGGCGCAAAGCGCGATACGCGCCTTAACGAGGGCGACGTGCTCAGCCTCTACATAAACGATGAGTTTTTTGAAAAGCCGCGCGAGGAAAACGCGTACCTCAAGGTGGGAAAGCCGAGGATAAACATCGTCTATGAGGACGAGAATATCCTGCTTGCCGATAAAAAGCCGGGCGTACTGTGTCACAGTGCCGGAGCGTGGGATTATAACACGCTCATCGCAAACATCCAGGCCTATCTCGCGCAGAAGGGCGAGTGGGACCCCAGGGGCGAAAACTCCTTTGCTCCCGCGCTCTGCAACCGCATCGACCGCAACACCGGCGGCATAGTGATCGCAGCGAAAAACGCCGAAGCACTGAGAATATTAAACGACAAGATCCGCGACAGGGAGATCGAAAAATATTATCTCTGCGCCGTGCAGGGCAAGCCCAAGCAGCCGCGTGGCAGACTGGAGAATTATCTGTTCAAGGACGCGGCTAAAAATCAGGTCTATGTCAAAAACCGCCCCGAGCCCGGCGCAAAGACCGCCGTTACGGAGTACAGGCTTATAAAAACATCGGGCGCGCTCTCGCTCATGGAGTGCAGGCTCCTGACAGGCCGCACGCATCAGATACGCGCACAGATGGCTCACGCCGGTATGCCGCTTCTTGGCGACGGGAAGTACGGCAGCGAGCGCTTCAACAAAAATTTCGGCGAAAAGGGGCAGGCGCTTTATTCGTATAAGCTCGAGTTTGCCTTCCCGACGGATGCCGGTATTTTGGAGTATTTAAGAGGTAAAACGTTCACCGTCGAAAGCGTTGAATTTGCGGAAAAATACTTTGGCATCACCTGTCTTGACGGTATTTGAAAAATTATCGCAAAAAATGCGGAAAGTTGTTGACTTTCCGGGACATATTATGTATATTGTTCACGATGCAAAGGGCACTCCGGACGCAGGTCCGCAGTGTCCTTTCTCATATTTTTTATTATTTTTATGAAATGGGGGAGGATAAATGTCCAAAGAACTCATTCGCCTTGTGAATTGTCAAATGGCGTTTGACGACGAGATCGTTTTAGACGATATTAACCTGTATTTTAATGATAAGGAATTCCTTACGCTTTTAGGCCCCTCCGGCTGCGGCAAGACCACCACTCTCAGGATCATCGGCGGTTTTATAAAGCCCACCGGCGGCGACGTGCTTTTTGACGGCGTGAGGATCAATGATGTCCCGCCTCACAAACGTAAGGTCAACACTGTTTTCCAGAAGTACGCGCTGTTTCCGCATCTCGACGTGTACGAAAACGTGGCTTTCGGATTGCGCCTTGCAAAGCTTCCGGAGGAGGAGATCGACGAGCGTGTCACCGAAATGCTCGAGATCGTCAGCCTCAAGGGTTTTGAAAACCGCAAGGTATCGCAGCTGTCCGGCGGCCAGCAGCAGCGTGTCGCCATTGCGCGCGCCCTCGTTAACCGTCCGAAGGTGCTGCTGCTCGACGAGCCGCTCGGCGCTCTCGACCTGCGTCTTCGCAAGGATATGCAGAACGAGCTCAAGCGTATCCAGCAGGCGATGGGCATCACTTTTATATATGTAACTCACGATCAGGAGGAGGCGCTTTCCATGTCCGACACCGTCGTTGTCATGGATAAGGGCCGCATCCAGCAGATCGGTACGCCCGAGGATATCTACAACGAGCCGAAAAATGCCTTCGTTGCGGACTTTATCGGCGAGAGCAACATCCTCGACGGTGTTATGCTCGAGGACAGACTGGTCAAGTTCTTCGGCCGCAAATTCAAATGCGTTGACTTCGGCTTTGAGAAGAACGAGCCTGTCGACGTCGTTATCCGCCCCGAGGATATCGACATCGTCGCGCCCGATGACGGACATCTGTGCGGAACAGTCACCTCGGTGACCTTCAAGGGCGTGCATTATGATACGATAGTCGATTTCAAGGGCTTCAAGTGGCTCATCCAGACGACCGACTTCTACGAGGTCGGATCGTATATCGGTATTCGCCTCGAGCCTGAGGATATCCACATCATGCATAAGAGCGAGTACTCCGGCCAGTTCGGCGACTACAGCTCCTATTCCGCCGAGTACGACGAGATGGACGACCCCGACCTCTATCCGGAAGACGCCGAAGAGAGTGAGGAGGCCTCGGAGGGCGGCAAAGATGAAGAATAAAGCTCTTGCGGCCCCGTATCTCGTATGGATGGCGCTGTTTACGATAGTGCCGCTTGCGATCGTCGCCTACTATGCGTTCACCGACGCTGCCACGGGCGAGTTTACCTTCGCAAACATCACAAATCTCGGCAATTACATGCCGATACTCATAAAGAGCATATGGCTCGCGCTCATCTCCTCGCTCATCTGCATTGTCATCGGTTATCCCGTGGCGTATTTCATCGCAAACTGCAAGGAGACGACACAGCGCTTTCTGTATATGCTTGTAATGCTGCCGATGTGCATAAGCTTCCTTCTGCGTACTCTCGCGTGGGTCGCGCTTACTGAAGATACCGGCATCATAAATAACTTCATAACCTCGCTCGGGCTCCAGCCCCTGCCGCTTATCCGCAATAACGGTGCCGTCGTGCTCGGCATGGTGTATAACTATTTGCCGTACATGATAATGCCGCTGTACACGGTCATCATGAAGATCGATCGTCGACTCATCGAGGCCGCGCAGGACCTCGGCTGCAACGGCGTGAACGTGTTTAAGCGCGTTATCCTGCCGCTGTCCGTGCCCGGCATAATCTCGGGCTTTACGATGGTGTTCGTGCCCGCCGTTTCGACGTTTTATATCTCGCAGAAGCTCGGCTCGTCGGGAACGACGCTCATCGGCGACGTTATCGAAAGCCAGTTCAAAACGGCGTATAACCCGAACCTCGGCGCTGCGCTCAGCCTTATCCTGATGGTGATGATATTCATCTGCATCGGGGTCATGAACCGCTTCGGCGATGAGGAAGAGGAGGTCGTGACGCTGTGAAGAATTTCAACAAGGTTTTCACCATCATCGTCCTGCTGTTTCTCTATATTCCGATGATCGTCCTTGCCGTCGGCTCATTCAACAGCGGCATGGATATTGCGGTGTTCAAGGGCTTTACGCTGGATAACTACTCTGAGCTCTTTCGTGACAGCGTTCTGCTGCCGCTTCTGCTAAACTCCGTTATCGTTGCGCTTCTGTCCTCGATATTCGCAACGATACTCGGCACCTGTGCCGCCCTCGGCATACATTCCATGGGACCGCGCCTTCGCCGCTTCACGATGGGCGTTACGAATATTCCGCTTACTAACCCAGAAATCGTTACTGGCGTATCGCTCGCGCTGCTGTTTGCCTTCGTCGGAACGATGATGAAGATAAACAACATCCTCGGCTTTGCGACGCTTCTCATAGCGCACATTACCTTCAATCTGCCGTATGTCATCCTCTCGGTCATGCCGAAGCTTAAGCAGATGGATCCCAATCTGCGCGAGGCCGCGCTCGATCTCGGCTGCACGCCGTGGCAGGCGTTTTACATGGTCGTTATCCACGAGATAACGCCGGGTATCGTGTCCGGCGCGCTTATGGCCTTCACCATGAGCCTTGACGATTTTGTCATCAGCTATTTCGTCTACGGTCCGCGCTTCGTGACGCTGCCGGTCGAGATATATAACTACACCAAAAAGCCCCTGCAGCCGAAGATCTATGCGCTGTTTACGCTGCTGTTTGCCGCGATACTCATCGTTATGGTGCTCATGAACCTCCTGCAGGAGCGTGACGCAAAGCGCTCGCGCGAAAACCGCCGTGCGTTCCGCCGCGGAAAGAAGGTGGGCGCATGAAAAGAATAATACCTCTGCTGCTGTGTGTCCTCGCAATCTTCACCATGCTGCCCGTGCAGGCAAAGGCCGACGATGTGACAATAAACGTTTACAACTGGGGGCAGTATATCTCCGACGGCACCGACGGATACATTGACGTAAACAAAGCCTTCACCGAGAAAACCGGCATTAAGGTAAACTACATGACCTTTGACTCGAACGAGACCATGTACACCAAGCTCAAGACCGGCGGCAGCAGCTATGACGTCATTATCCCCTCGGACTATATGATAGCCCGCCTGATTGCCGAGGACATGCTCGAGGAGCTCGACTACTCGAATATCCCCAACTACGCCCTCGTGGACGATGCGTACAAAAACACGTCCTACGACCCGGAGAACAAGTACTCCGTGCCCTATACCTGGGGAACGGTCGGCATTATCTACAACAAAAAGTACGTTTCCGAGTCAGACCTCGGATCATGGGACCTTTTGTGGAACGATAAGTATTCCGGCAAGATCCTCATGTTTGATAACCCGCGCGACGCGTTTGCCATATCCGAGCTGCTTTTGGGTATAGATATAAACTCCGAGGATCAGGACGAGCTGCGCTCGGCGGCCTATAAGCTCATAGAGCAGAAGCCGCTCGTTCAGGGCTATGTCATGGATCAGATCTTCAGCAAGATGGAGCGCGAGGAGGCGTGGATAGCGCCGTACTATGCCGGCGACTATCTGCTGATGGTGCAGGAGAACCCCGATCTCGGCTTTTACTTCCCGAAGGAGGGCTTCAACCTCTTCATCGACGCTGCCTGCATCCCGAAGGGCTGCCAGAACAAGGCCGCTGCCGAGGCGTATATAAACTTCCTGTGCGATCCCGAAATATCGGGCGAGAACCTCGATTACCTCGGCTACTCGACGCCGATATCCGAGGCAAAGCAGTACATGGATCCCGAGACCGCCGAAAGCGAGATCGCCTATCCCACGCAGGAGACGCTCGAAAACGGCCGCGCGTTCATTAACCTCTCTGAGGACACGAGCCGATTTACCGATTCGCTTTGGCTCCAGGTCAAAACTCAGGGCGGCGTGGACACATATGCCATCGTGTGTATGTGCGCCGTCGTCGTGCTGCTCGCGGCATACTTCATCATCCACAACCTGCGAAAGAAAAAACGCATAGCAAACCGCTGTAAGAAGTGGAAGCAATAAAAAATCTCGCCCGAGGGCGAGATTTTTTATTTACAATAGCAAACAGGGCCGTAGGTAGCTATATCGTTGTCCATGAACGACGACATCACGAGCCTTGGCCGTATGATCTTGACTGCGTCGCCGGTGAGTCCGATCTCACCGTTTATCTGCTTCTGACCGCCGAGCGCCTCGCTGAACACGACGCGGTGCTCGGCACTGTACTGGATAGACTTGAGCCGCGGCCCTATGCCGTCTGCGATGCTCTCGCCCAAGATAGTGTACTTATACGGCAGCCGCTTTCTGTCGGCCTGCGTCGGCGAATCCGACACATCGATAGCGGGATCGGTAAGCGAAGACTCATCCACCTGAAAGCTTATGCTGCCGATATCGGGAAAAACTCTGCTCTCAACATGCGGAAGGCGGATGCTCAGCTGCGTGCAGACAGCCTTGCCGACCCTGTCCGGAGACATATGGAGATCGAGTCTGCACCGTTCGTACCCGTCCTTTGGCTCAAGCGGCGTGACGGAGTCACCGTTTATGATGACAAGGCCGTCGATATTGTGGAAAGATATATCCGCCGCGTTTTCGAGCAGCTTCACATCGTTTGCGTTTCCGTAAAACTCAAGGCTCAAAACAGGCCACTTGCCCTCGTCCATAGCCATTGCAATGTAGCCCTCGACGGGCACAAAGCCGCAGTCGGTGCTGAATTTCCTGCTGTTGCCGCAGGCGCAAAGTGTAAAAAGCATGCACAGGCTGAGAAGTACGAATATGATTCTACGTTTTTTCATCTCCGTTTCCCTCCAAATGAAATATCGGATGGTCGTATGGATAGTCGCTGTAGCTCATAAGTATCACGCGGCATTTCGGGCAATTATACGCTTCGATGGTTTTTCCGCCTGTGGATGCCGCCCAGCCGCCGTCGGCAGATGAATCATGCCCGTCGGGGAGGTAGAGCTCATCCTTCGCGAGTCCGGGGAGAACTGCGATGCGCTTTCTCTTCATGCTCCAGCATATGCCGTCGCGATTTTGCATGTACCCGAGCAGCATCTCGCCGCCGCAGTACGGGCATGTTTTGTCCATGTTGTGACCTCCTTAATATATCTTCATATTTTTTACGACTTCCTCCGCGGCACTGCGTATGCCGTTATTTGCGCCGGAAGAGAGGAAGCGTATATTTTTCATCTCAATGTGCTGCGTAAGCTCACCGTCCGAAAAGCCCTTGAACTCAAGCAGTATGCCGGTCTCCATATCGACCGTCATCTCAAAGCTGTCGGAGGATATCTTCTTTGCATAGCCCGGGTCGGTGACCGTGCCGCTTATAACCACGGCCTGTCTGCCGAGGTGCTGACGCACGCCGCTTATCTCCCAGTTATCCATGTCTGGCAGAAGCGCCATGCCGAGCGACTGCGGGAAAATGCACTGAGAGGCATAGGCGGTGTTTGTTATGTCCGGCCTGTAATAATATCCTCGCTCTCCGTCGGATTGAGTGACAACGCGGTCATAAACCGCTTTTTGCCCGTCGAAAAACACCATTTTCTGCGCGTGGGGCAGACATATGTTGCTGTCGAGCTTGCCGCTGCGCTCTGAGGCATCGAACTGCGAGGCGTAATAATCCTGAGTGCAGCTGTAAGCGGCGGCGTTGCGGGTATAGAGTATCTCGTCCATGCAGACGCTTTGCAGATCATCAATACTTCCTTTGACGCTTTCGATCATGACCTGCTGTGGGATGTCGACCTTGAAGTCGATCGTCACATCCTCACCTGCGCGAATGAATGTCGTCGTAAAGCTTCCCTCGACAGTATCGTAAAAATCGACGCTGTTTATCATGCCGTTATAGATGTTCTCCTTAACGTTTGCGATGCTTTTAATGCTATCAAGGTTGTAATTGGAGGTCACTTTTTCTGCATCAGCGCCGCTTTTCGGAGCATAGGCGGATGCGGACGCACCTACGCATATTATGGCGGCCAATACCGAGCACGCTATGGCAATTATATGATTTCGTTTCATAGTTTTCCAAACTCCTTTCATGTCGCCGACAGTCTTCTTCATTGCACATTAAACAGCCTGTTGGCAACAAATCGGGAAAGATTTTGAAAACTTTGATAGGCTCAGCGCGAATCAATCATTTGTAGAAGAAAATCATATTCTTGACCGTGCCGCCGATGAGGGCAAGCCCAAAAATAATACTGATCGCTATGGTAGCCGCCTTTCCGCAAAGTTTTGCAGGATTTTCTATTTAGCTGCGCCCTTTCACTATATTATGTATGAAAAACGCTGTTTTGTGCCAACTATTTTTCCAAACGTGACAAATTCTGCACTGTGCACAAATGAACGATTGCATAATTGGCAATTTTGACATGATGCTTATTAGAAAAGAGCGTTTTTTGTTGTGCCCCGGTGCGAAAGCTGATATAATAAATTGTCCAAATGTGAGCATGCGGTGCGGCGAAGGCCGCCTAACAAGGAATTCGGTGCAAATCCGAAGCAGTCCCGCTGCCGTGAATGGCGACGAGGGCGCATTGGCCACTGTTTTATTGAGTAAACGCTGATAGTCATTTAATCGGCGCTTATTTAACGGGAAGGCGCGCCTGAGATTGACCCATGAGCCGGAAGACTTGCCGCATGTATCAATTCAAGGAGGTGGGATATATGCGCGAGGACGCATGGACGCTCAACATCACCTACGAGTGAGCGAGAAAATAGAGGAAAATAAACAACTTACTTGGAGGTAAAATATGAAAAAGAGATCATTGAGCCTGCTTTTGGCTCTTTTAATGGTGCTGAGCCTTATTGTGCCCGGCACGGCGGCATTTGCCGACGACGCTGCACAGTGGCCCAGCTTCCGCGGCAGCGATGTGAACATGGCGATAAGCGCGGCCAAAACTCCGGCCGACGCGCAGCACACCACGCTCAAATGGGCAAACAAGCTCGGAACGGACTGGTCTAATGCGCCCGGCGCTCCGATAATCGTGGGCGATACGCTCGTCGTTATGGCGGGAGATACGCTGAATATGCTCTCCCTCGTCGACGGAAGCGTCGTGAAGTCCGTGAAAATGCAGGCATCCTCGGGCTATGGCCTGACTACGCCGACCTACGCTGACGGAATGATAATCGCGCCCCTTACCAAGGGCACGATCGAGGCTTTCGATGCAGCGACGCTCGAGAGCAAGTGGGTCTACACCGATAAGCTCGGCGGCCAGTCCCTGTCTCCGGCGCTGTACGCCGACGGCAAGATCTATGTCGGCTTCTGGAACGATGAGGCCGAGGACGCAAACTTCGTCTGCCTCGACGTAAAGACCGGCGCATGCGACTGGAGCTACACCGTCAAGGGCGGCTTCTACTTCGCGGGCGCGGTAGCAGTCGGCGACTATATCTTTGTCGGCACAGATGACGGCGCAAAGGGCTCTGCCGGTGACGGCGCACTGCTGGCCTTCAAAAAGACATACGCCGAAAACGAAGAGATAAAGCCCGTATCGAGCGCAGCCCTCACCGGCTGCGGCGATGTGCGCAGCAGCCTCGCTTACGAGGGCGGCAAGGTCTATTTCACCGCAAAGGGCGGCTACCTCTGCTCGGCAGCGGTTGATGGTAAGTCCGGCGAGATAAGCGGCGTTAAGACCGCTGCACTCGGCGCTCAGAGCACCTCGACCCCCGTCGTGTACGGCGACTATGTCTACATCGGCGCGGGCATGGGCTTTTCAGACCCCGGCAGATTCGTTATCGCGGACAAAAACACTCTCGAAGTCAAGAACACCGTCCTCCTCAAGGGCTATGCACAGTGCTCGATGCTTCTGTCGACGGCTTATCTCGAATCCGAGGGTTACCTGTATTTCTACAGCACCTATAATACCGAGCCCGGCGGTGTTTCTCTTATAAAGGTCAAGGCCGACGACGTCAGCAAGACCGAGCTTGTCGAGATCTTCGACGCCGAGGGCTATGAAAACTACTGCGTTTGCAGCGTTATCTGCGACGCAGATGGCAACCTCTATTACAAAAACGACAGCGGCAACGTTTTCTGCCTGAGCAATGAGTACAGCGAGGATGTCCTCGTTAGCATCGCAAACAAG
Source organism: uncultured Oscillospiraceae bacterium (assembly GCA_934636655.1). GTDB lineage: Bacteria > Bacillota > Clostridia > Oscillospirales > Oscillospiraceae > F23-B02. Next base: position 27,081 of record CAKUAS010000008.1, on the reverse strand, counting down.
GGCAGCGTCGAGCTGAGCTATGCACCCGTGACCGCATCCGACCGCAACGGCGACGGAGCTATCGACATTGACGAGGTCATGATTGCTGCTCACGATAAGTATTACGAGGGCGGCGCGGCTAAGGGCTACGCCTCCGCGACCGGCGACTACGGTGCGTACATCACAAAGCTTTGGGGCGACGAGAGCGGCAACTTCGGATACTTTGTCGATAACAAAATGTCCATGGGCCTTAGCGATAAGGTCACTGACGGCCAGCACGTTTATGCTTACATAAACGCAAACTCCTATCCTAACAATGACGCATATGCGTACTTTGAGACTCCAACCGCCGAGACCTCGACTTATGCGACGATGATCGTCAAGCTCACAGCGCAGAACGGTTACGACGAAAACTGGAGCCCGAAGTTCGAGGCATATGACAATGCCGAGATTAAGCTCTATGCCGGTGATTTTTCTGTCGAGGCCGAGGGCGGCTATGTAGCTCTTGCAATTGGCAACGGCGAGTATAAGCTCACGTTCTATCAGCCGGGTGACTACAATATTGTTGCAACTGCCGAGAATAACGCCATTATCCCTGCCGTATGCAAAGTAAGCGTCAAAGAGACCGCAAGCTTTGCGGATGTCAATAAGGATAACTATTACTTCAACGCTGTTATGTGGGGCAGCGGCAGCGGAATTGTCAGCGGTGTCGGAAACGGTATGTTCCAGCCCAACGGACAGTGCACCCGCGCTCAGATCGTGGCTTTCCTCTACCGTTTGGCAGGCAGCCCCGAGGTCAGTGGAGAGTGCAGCTTCAAGGACGTTCCCGACAGCTACTACAAGGATGCCGTTATCTGGGCAGTTGAGAATAAGATAACATACGGTACGACCAAGGACACATTCTCCCCGAACGCCGTATGCACACGCGCTCAGGCGATGACCATGCTGCACCGCTATTTCGGTTCTCCGGTGCCCGGAGCGGATATGAGCTTCAAAGATATTACTTCCGGCACGTTCTACACCAATGCTGTCATGTGGGCGGCGGAAAAGGGCGTGGCCAGCGGCTACTTCGACGGTGGCTTCCATCCCAATGATCCATGCACCCGTGCCCAGATCGTAACGTTTATCTACCGCGCAGCCGCGTGATGAATTAAATGAAAAAAAGATCATTAGCACTTATTCTTTGTGTTCTTCTTATGTGCAGCCTGCTTGCAGGCTGCATGAAGAACGCAGAGGCCGTAAACTTCGCCGGGGACATTGACCTCGGCGAAGACGGTATTATAAAAAAAGAGGTTTTCGAGCAGCTCATTGAGCGCGGTGAAATTGCCTCCATATGTGGAAAAAGCGGAGAATACAGCTATAAGTGGACAGTGTCAGGCGCTGTCGTAAAGCAGCCGCACGATCTGTGCATGGCAGTTACGATCACGGAGAACTCTGACGGAAGCGTTACGGTAAAGCTAAAGACCGACGATAGCTTCGGCTTTCTTCCGACGCTGGCTGTAACGCTCACCGATAAGTGGGATGCGCAGAATGCAAGCGTTTATGATGTCGAGGGTAATAAGCTCTCGGCAGCGTCTGTAACGGGCAGCGAGCACACTGTTCTGAGCTTTAAAATAACAGACGGCGTTTTTGTCTACATCATCCGAGCTGATGAGGAGATACCTGCGCCCACAAACAGCGCAAAGCTTTCCGACGGCAGCCGTACCGAGCAGGATGATTACAAAACAGATCCGGTTCCGGCCGGAAAGCCCGAACCCATCGAGCCGGAAGACAAGCCGGACGATACAACGCGAAAAAGCTACTGCACATTTTCGATCGAGTGCTCGACTATACTAAATAATCTTGCTGACCTCAAGCCGTCAAAGCTTGATGTTCTGCCGCCGGACGGAGTCATCCTCAGCGCGGTGAAGGTCGAGATATACGAGGGCGAATCGGTATTTGATGTCTTGCAGCGCGTGTGCCGCGATAAAGGCATTCAGCTCGAAGCTTCGTGGACGCCCGGCTATAACAGCGCCTACGTCGAGGGTATCGGCAACCTCTATGAAAAAGACTGCGGAGAGCTGTCGGGTTGGACCTACAGCGTAAACGGTTGGCAGCCCAATTACGGATGCAGCCGCTATGCGCTGCATAACGGCGACATTGTGCAGTGGCGCTATACCTGCGACCTCGGCGCGGATGTCGGCGGAAGTGTGGCGGCGTGAGTATGAAGGATACATTTTCGTATATTCATCCGGCGGTGAGCTTTGCCTATTTTGCCGCCGTTATTACGCTCACTATGCTGTATATGCATCCCGTGCTGCTGGCTGTGAGCCTTGCTGCATCGGCAAGCTATGTCTGTATTTTAAAAGGCGCGCGGCATTTTGCAAAAACGCTTTTGTACATCGTGCCTTTTCTTCTGCTTATGGCTCTTATAAACGCTCTGTTTAATCATCAGGGCGTAACGCCGGTATATTATCTTCAAAACGGCAACGCGATAACTAAGGAAGCGCTCGCCTTCGGTTTCCTCGCATCGGTTATGTTCTGTGCTGTCATACTGTGGTTTGATTGCTTCAATGTCATAATGACCTCGGACAAGTTGCTGTTTCTCTTCGGCAGATTGAGCCCTTCCGTCTCGTTGCTTATCTCAATGTCACTGCGTTTTGTGCCTAAGTTCGGACGCAAGATACGCAGCATCGACGCTGCAAGAGCGCAGATAGGACAGGGCAGCGCACAGGGAGGCTTTATCCGTCGCGTTAAGAACAGCATGAGCGTGCTGTCGATCGCTCTAACATGGGCGCTTGAAAGCTCAGTTACGGCGGCAAATTCAATGAAGAGCCGTGGCTATGGCGCAGCGCGCCGCACGAGCTTTTCAATCTACAGATTCGATGCGCGTGATGCGGCGGCGCTCGCAATGTGTGCTCTCACAGTGGGAATCACCGTCGCCTGTGTTGTGAGCGGCGGGATCTATGCGCGCTATTATCCGTCGATAATAATAAGCGGCTTTGGCGGTGCATCGGCGCTCGGAACTGCGGCGTTTGCACTGCTGTGCTTTGCTCCGCACCTTTTTGATGCAAAGGAGGCGCTCGTATGGCGGCATTCAGTATCCGCGATCTGAGCTTTACGTATCCAAATGAAAACAGCCCCGCCCTTGAGAATATCACCATGGATATTCCGGAAGGGAAGATCACCCTCATCTGCGGTACGAGCGGCAGCGGAAAAAGTACGCTCCTGCGCAGAATGAAGTCCTGCCTTGCGGACCACGGCAAATCCGCGGGCGAGGTGTTGTTTTTCGGCAGAGCACTGCATGAGATCTCCGAGGCAGAGCAGGCACGGCGCATAGGCTTTGTCTTTCAGCACCCGGACGATCAGATAGTTACAGATAAGGTGTTTCACGAGCTTGCCTTCGGTCCCGAAAGTCTTGGCTGGGGGCAGCAAAAAATGCGCCTTGCCGTAGCCGAGATGGCAAGCTATTTTGGCCTTGCAGAGCTTTTTGAAAAAAACGTCGCGGAGCTCTCCGGCGGGCAGAAGCAGCTGATAAACCTCGCGTCGGTCGCCGTCATGCGGCCTGATGTGCTGATCCTTGATGAGCCGACGAGCCAGCTCGATCCCATAGCTGCCGCAGATTTTCTCGGTACGCTGCGAAAACTCAATGAAGATTTGGGACTGACCGTAATTCTTACCGAGCATCGGCTCGAGGAGGCGCTTCCGATGGCGGATATGCTTGCTGTTTTGGAGAACGGCAGGCTCATAGCGTATGAAGCACCGGAAAAAGCTGCGATGCAGATAAAAGACAGCACCGTTTTTGAATCAATGCCGGCGTCGGTCAAGATATTCGCGGCTCTCGGAGGCGAGGGAGATGCGCCGCTGACAGTGGGCGAGGGCAGAGCTTTCATCGCCTCGTATGCCCGCAATTCGGTTGACATAATGCGAGCAAACTCCGATGCACACGGAGACGCGGCGGTTGAGCTAAAAAAATGCTGGTTCAGATATGAAAGAAACGCCCCTGATGTACTGTGCGGCCTTGATCTTACGCTTTATAGGGGCGAGATATGTGCTCTGCTCGGCGGCAACGGCTCTGGCAAGAGCACGACCGTGGGGCTGCTCTCCGGCAGGCTGAAGCCCTATCGTGGTAAAGTGAAAAAACTCGGCGCGCGTGTAGCGGCGCTGCCGCAGGATCCGCGCGAGCTGTTTGTTAAGGATACGGTGTCAGGCGAACTTGAGGAGCTTGGCTCGGACATGGCGGAAATTGATCGGATTGTTAAATTTCTCGACATTGAAAGCCTGCTTGAGCGTCACCCCTTCGACATTTCCGGCGGAGAGCAGCAGCGTCTCGCGCTCGGAAAGGTGCTGCTCACGAGTCCCGACGTTATTCTGCTCGACGAGCCCACGAAGGGGATGGACGGGAAGTTCAAGCGCCGCTTCGGCGAGCTTTTATTAAAGCTGCGCGGAGAGGGCAAGAGCATATTTTTAGTCAGCCACGATATTGAATTCTGCGCGCGATATGCCGATCGCTGCGCCCTTCTGTTCCGCGGTGAGACGGTCACAGAGAGCTCACCGCGCGAGTTTTTCTCCGGCAATTTCTTTTACACGACCGCAGCCGCGAAGCTCAGCCGCGCCATATTGGACGGTGCTGTGTTGGCAGAGGAGGTGATCGAGTGCCTCAAACGGGGAAGAACCGACGTATAACCATTGCTGCCGCAGTGCTCATACTGTCGGTTATACTCATTATTGCCGAAACGTACTTGTGGAACAATCGTAAGTATTATCTGACCTCGGTCATCATGATACTATTTGCGATGCTGCCTTTTTTCGTGCGATTTGAGGGGCGAAGACCGCAGGTGCGCGAGATAGTGCTGCTGGCGGTCATGACGGCATTTGCCGTTGCCGGGCGCGCGGCGTTTTATTGGGCGCCGCAGTTTAAGCCGGTCTGTGCCATAGTCATTCTTACAGCTGCGGCTTTCAATGCCGAGGCCGGGTTTATAGTTGGCGCTGCGTCAGCGCTCATATCAAATATGTTTTTCGGTCAGGGACCATGGACGCCGTGGCAGATGCTCGGTTTTGGACTTGCCGGCTTTTTCGGCGGACTTCTGTTTTACAATAGGGAGGTCAAAACTGCGCCGCTGCTTGCCTACGGCTTCTTCTCCGTGCTCATTATTTACGGCGTTTTGCTCGACACAGCCTCGCTTTTGATGTACTCACAGGATGTTACATGGAAAGCTCTTCTCGCTGTGTACGCTTCCGGATTTTCATTCAATCTTATTCACTCCGCGAGCACGGTCGTATTTCTGGCATTACTGAGAAAACCCGTTCTGACCAAGCTCAGACGTATAAAAATCAAATACGGTATGATGGATTAAGCATCCTTCGGCAAAATGTGCAGATACAGGTATAACTGTGTCTGCACATTTTAAGCATCAAAATGAATAAAAGCATGTTAAAATTGCATTTTCTCGCATAGTGATGCAAAATTAGCAATAAAGCAGACATAATGCTCTTTTTTGAATTCAAAATAAGCACAAAAATATTCCGTTTGACTAAATCCACAAAAAATATGCTGAATTTTTGTGGATTATTGCGGGTGATTATCTCAAGATTAACAAGCATAAATGTTGACGGAAAAATTGCAGGATGCTACAATATATAGGTGTTTGAATGCGTTCATATAATGAACGGAGGTTACTTTCGATGAAGAACGTTAAGGTCCTTATCGGCAACTACGGCAGCGGCAAGAGTGAACTGGCCCTGAACTTCGCTATGCAGGCCGCCGCACGCGGAGACAGGACGGAACTTATAGACCTTGATATGGTCAATACCTATTTCCGACTCACAGAGCGCGGCAAGATGGTCGAACAAAAGGAGATAAGACTTGTATCTCCGAACTATGCCTGCTCCGGCATAGAAACGCTTTCGCTTCCGGCGGAAGTCGCGTCGGCTTTCGTGCTTGAGTGGGACACGGTCGTGTTTGACGTTGGCGGCGACGATGTTGGCGCAACGGCTCTGGGCCGCTATCATCAGGACTTTGTGGATCTCGAGCCGGGTTCTCTTGAAGTGCTCAACGTTGTCAATATCCGAAGACCACTGTCCGGTACGGTCGAAAAGCTCATAAGACTTCAGGAGGGAATGCAGGCGCATTCAAGGCTCCAGATAACCGGAATGATAAACAATGCAAACCTTGCGACCGAAACAACGGTCGAAGAGCTGCGCGACGGATATAAGATGCTCAAAGAGGTCTCCGACAGAACAGGCATCCCCGTTGCATACACCACCGGTAAAAAGGATCTGCTTGAACAGTTCCTTGCCGAGGGTCACGATCCGAAATATATTGGTAAGCCCATCCCCATAGATGTGTACATGCACCGTGACTGGGATTCGTATATTAAATACGGTCTGCACACGGTCGATCCGCAGAAGAACTTCAAGCATTAATTGCGCGACCCCGCTTTACGCGGATTAAATAAATTGGCAAAAAGCAAAAATAAAGAAAAGAGGTAGCAACATGGTAAAGGTAACCATCAATGAGAACCTGTGCAAGGGCTGCGGTCTCTGTGCAAGAGCTTGCCCCAAGGGTTGCATTGAACTTTCCAAGGCAAAAATCAACGCAAAAGGCTATCACCCGGCAGAGGTTGTAAAACCTGAAGAGTGCATCGGCTGCGCATCCTGCGCACGCACTTGCCCCGACGTGGTAATCCACATCGAGAAGGATTAAGGAGGAAATTATAATGGCAAAAACTCTTATGAAGGGTAGCGAAGCTATTGCAGAGGCAGCCATCAGAGCTGGCGCTCGTTATTTCTTCGGCTATCCCATCACCCCGCAGACTGAGATTCCTGAATACATGTCCGCTCGTATGTTTGATCCCGACGTAAACGGCTGCTTCCTGCAGGCAGAGTCCGAAGTCGCGGCGATCAACATGATCTACGGCGCAGCCGGCACCGGTGCCCGTGCGATCACTTCCTCCTCCAGCCCCGGCATCTCCCTGAAGCAGGAAGGCATCTCCTACTGCGCAGGCGCAATGCTTCCCTGCGTTATCCTGAACGTAATGCGCGGCGGCCCCGGCCTCGGCAACATTCAGGCTTCCCAGGGCGACTACTTCCAGGCTGTCAAGGGCGGCGGCAACGGTGACTACCACCTGCTGACCTACGCACCCTCCTCCGTTCAGGAAGCGGTTGATATCATGATGTTCGCATACGACAAGGCAGAGCAGTACCGTATTCCCGTACTGTTCATCGCAGACGGCATCATCGCTCAGATGATGGAGCCTGTTGAGATGCCCGAAATGGTCGATTTCAAGATCGATCCCGAGAAGAAGCCCTGGGCATGCACCGGCTGGAAGCCCGGCGACGATCCTGCAAAGCGCGGCGTCATCAACTCCATTTACATCGATACCGAGTCTCTGTCCGTACATAACGCAGAGCTGCAGGCAATGTACGCTGAAGTCACCAAGAACGAGCAGATGTGGGAAAACTACAACCTCGAAGGCGCGGAGTACGTTATCACCGCATTCGGCACTGTCGCACGTATCGCAAAGTCCGCTATCAATCAGCTCAAGGCTGAGGGTATCAACGTCGGTCTGGTACGCCCCATCACCGTATGGCCGTTCCCGTACGATGCAGTTGCTGAGGCAGTCAATGCTGACAGCGTAAAGGCAGTTCTCGATGTTGAGCTGAACGAAGGCCAGATGCTCGAAGACGTTAAGATCGCAATAAACGGCGCAAAGCCCATTGATTTCTTCGGCCACTGCGGCTCCCAGATGCCCACCACCGACGAGATCGTTGCAAAGATCAAGAGCATGAAGGAGGGTAAATAAATGTCCGTAGTATTTGAGAGAACTAAACTCCTTACCGATAAGACTTTCCATTACTGCCCCGGCTGCAACCACGGCATCATTCATCGCCTGGTAGCAGAGTCCATCGAGGAGCTCGAAAAGGAAGGCGTTATCGAAGAAGGTAAGGTCATCGGCGTAGCACCTGTCGGCTGCTCCGTATTTGCATATGATTACTTTAACTGCGATATGTACGAAGCCGCACACGGTCGTGCACCCGCAGTCGCAACCGGCGCAAAGCGCGTTGTCGGCAAGGATACCCTCGTATTCACCTACCAGGGCGACGGCGACCTCGCTTCCATCGGTACCGCTGAGATCGTTCACGCTGCACACCGCGGCGAGCACATCTGCACCATTTTCGTCAACAATGCCATTTACGGCATGACCGGCGGCCAGATGGCTCCTACCACCCTCGTTGGTCAGAAGACCACCACCTCCCCCAAGGGTCGTGACGAGGCATGGTGCGGCGCACCTATCCGCGTTTCGGAGATGCTCGCTACCATCCCCGGCTCTTACTACATCGAGCGCTGCGCTGTCAACAACAACGCAAACATCATGAAGACCAAGAAGGCCATCAAGAAGGCATTCACCTATCAGATGCAGGGCAAGGGCTTCTGCCTGATAGAGGTTCTTTCCACCTGCCCCACCAACTGGGGTCTCAGCCCGATCGAGGCTATGAAGTGGCTCGAAGAGAATATGATTCCTTACTATCCTCTCGGTGTTAAGAAAGACAAGGAGGCCGAATAATATGAAAAAAGAGTTTATATTCGCCGGTTTCGGCGGTCAGGGCATGCTCCTGATCGGTAAGTTCCTTGCAATGGCTTGCATGCTCGACGGCAAGCACGTCTCCTGGCTGCCTTCCTACGGCCCTGAGATGCGCGGTGGTACCGCAAACTGCTCGGTCATCGTCTCCGACGATCCCGTTGCTTCTCCTCTGGTCGACATGGCAGACGTCGTTGTCGCCATGAACCGTCCTTCTCTGGACAAGTTCGAGTCTCACGTTAAGCCCGGCGGCGTTCTGGTCATCAACAGCTCTCTGATCGACCGCAAGGCAGAGCGCGACGATATCCAGGTCGTCTACTGCGACGCAAACCGCATTGCTGAAGAAGTCGGCAACCCCAAGGGCGCAAACGTTGCTATCCTCGGCGCACTGCTCGCAAAGGCTCCTGTCGTCGATGACGAGAAGATGAGCGAAGCGATCCGCATCGAGCTCGGCGAGCGCAAGGCAAAGTTCCTGCCCGGTAATATGAAGGCACTTCAGGCCGGCAAGGACGACGCAGCAAAGCAGTAATCCAAGCTTGATTTCAACAGGTACGATTTTTTGATCGTACCTGTTTTTTTTATGCTTGTGCATAGAAAAATTGAAAATGTGCCAGTTCCTTGCCCCTGCGGAGCAACCGTAATTGATGCACAAAACTTCATGCACCGGCATTTGCGCATTTTCGTGGTGCATTGCTCATGCATGAAGTTTTACGCACAAGACGCCGCAGATTCATTTCTCCGTATTTTCCATGCGCAAATAACATTTCTCAACAGCGCCGAGCGACACGCTTCGGAGAATTACATAAGTATAATTATTATTACTTTATGTAAACTGATGGAGGAGAAAAATGGACATGAAAGGCTCGATCGCGGCGATAAAGGGCGCGATAACGAAAAGCGCGGCGGAGCGCACCTCGCCGGAGGTCATAAGTGCGGCCTACGCCGTGGTACATCTTATCGGAGGTGTACTTTTGGCATCGGCGAGGCTCCTCGGCTCGGCAGGGCCGTTCGGCATGGCAGCGGTCGCGGCGTCGGGTGCAGGGCTCAACGGTGTAAGCTGCCTTATCGGCGCAGCGATCGGATACATAATAAGCAGCGGACTTGCCGGCAGCATACGTTATCTCGCGGCCATAGTTCTGGTTTATACGCTGAACTTTGCATTTCAGGATACAAGGCTTGCGAAGAAAAGTTTTTTTGCCCCAAGCGTCGCGGCAGCTGCCGCGCTCTCAACGGGCATATTGTCAAGCTTCACATCGGTGTTCACGCAGGCACCGGCGGCTGCAGTCGTACTGGTCGAAACGGTGTTCTCGTTCGGCGGCTGCTGGTTTTTCCGTGAAGCGCTCAGCGATGCCGAACGCACGACTGAGGCCGAGGAACTTAGATATGCCGGAAGCGTGCTGATAACGGCGGCGGTTCTGTTGATGGCCATGTCGCAGATCGAGATCTTCGGCGCGATATCTATAGGGAGGCTCATGGCGCTGCTTATCGTCATGACATGTACTCTGCGCTGCGGCATCATGACCGGCTGCACGATCGGAACGGCCTTTGGCATCGCGATGGACTTAACAGCGGGCGGTATGCCGTTTTACACGATGGCATATGCGTTTGCAGGTCTCTTGTCGGGTATGTTCAACCGCCACGGCAGGCTGTTGTTTCTGCTTGCGTTTATTGTCGCAAACTCGGCCGCGGCAGCCTGTGCATGGTCGTTCCAGACCGAGGTAAATTCGCTGTTTGAGGTGTTTGCGGCATCGGTAATATTCCTCCTCCTGCCGTCGGGATTTTTGAATCGTGCGGGTTCGATGGTCCAGCCTGTGATCGGCGGAAGCGGAGAATCCGGACTGCGGCGCTATGTTGCGCGCCGGGTAATGGGACTGAGTAATGCCTACGGCAGCCTTTATGAGATCGTCCGTCGCAACGTCGATGAACAGTATAATGACGCAGACCCGGCCAAGGTCTTTGACCGTGCGGCCGACAGCGTGTGTCTGAAGTGTAAGGAGAAAAACCGCTGCTGGAACAGAGATTATATCGATACTCTCTCTGCTCTTAACGACGCAACGCCTAAAATGCTCAGCCGCGGCACAATTGAAATCGGAGATATACCGCGCCGCTTCACAGAGAAGTGCAAAACCCCTGAGGCCTTTGTTACGGCTGTTAACGCCGAACTGCGTGCGGCGGCTTACCGCCGCCAGTTTTCAGAATCACTGCGTGAGAGCCGAAACACGGCATGGGGGCAGTATTCCGATATGGCCGAGATACTCGGATCGGTATCAAAGGAGCTTGCCGGAACGAACGGTGCGGATCATCTGGCCGAGAGAAGGCTTATCCGCTATCTGCTTTCGCTGGATATTGATGCTGATGCCGCAGTCTACCGCGATGCGCGCGGCAGGCTTCGCGCCGTTATCGAAAGCGGCGCGCTCCCGCGCCTGACAAAGCAGGACGATTATCTTGATAAGCTCTCCGGTGTCCTCGGTGTGCGCCTGTGCAGGCTCAAGAGCCAAAACGACAGCGAGGCAAAGCTCGTGCTCATGGAAGCGGAGCCTCTGGCGGTGTCCGTCGGCATAGCGGCGCTGAAGAAAAAGGGAGAGAAGGTCAGCGGAGATAAGGGCACTTATTTCAAAACCGATGCAGGAGTTTTGTGCGTCATACTCTCCGACGGAATGGGCTGTGGCGAGGCAGCAGCGAGCGAGAGTCGTGAGGTGATAGAGATCCTTGAAGGCTTCCTGCGTGCCGGAGTCGATCCTGCGGTCGCAATGAAAACGCTCAACTCCGTCATGCTACTCAAGTGCGGCGATAACTGGGGCTTTGCAACGGTCGACCTTATGTGTGTCGATCTGTTTTCCGGCGAGACCTGCTTTTACAAATACGGTGCTGCGCCAAGCTATGTCAGCGGCAGCCGCGGCATACGCAGGATAAAGTGCGAAAACTTTGCGCCGGGGCTCAGCGGAGTTGCCGGAGCCGCGCCCGATATCGTACGTATGCGCTTAAAGCCGGGCAGCACCGCGATCATAGCCTCCGACGGCGTTGTCGGTGACTCGAATGATGCATGGCTGCGCGATATGCTGCTTTCCTGCGGCGACGATATGAAAGCGCTTGCGCGCGATACGCTCAAGGCCGCCGAGCGCAATTGCAGTTACTCCGACGATATGACGGTTCTTGCTGTTCGCGTCGAAGAACGCGTTTGAGGTATAAAAGCATGCTCAGACGGTTAAACTACACACAGAAAACTGACGACAGGGAGGCTTTCAATGTGGTGAAGGGAGTTGCAAAAAGAGTAATAGTAGTGAAATCGCCGGATCCTAAGGTGTTCGAGGAGGCGATATTCATCGTCCGCGAGGACTACATGAAAACTGCCGGAGTTACTCGCTCGCAGCTTTTGAGCGAGGCAAAGCAGGCAGCTGGGGCTTACACCGGTTCGCTGCGAAGCTCGAAAATATCGACCGGCCTTGTAGCCGCTCTGTCGACACTGCTCGGCAGCGGAGCCGTAGCGGCGATAATGTATTTTATACTGTGATAATGTGATATTGTGAACAAATTCCCACAGCAAATATGCGCTGTGGGAATGACTTTTTGTCGAAAATATCACTTTATTTTTCGGAGAGCATGGTATAATATATGTATATATTGAATTAGCGTGTGCTAACTGAAGGTGATGCAATGACTGAAAAAACTTTTAAAATAAGCGGGATGCACTGCGCGGCGTGCTCGTCGAGCCTTGAGCGCTTTATGCAGCGCCAGGAGGGTGTGCAGAGCGTATCCGTTAACCTTACGACCGAAAAAATGGATATCGTATATGACGATACGCTCGATGTCCCTAAGATTTGCGAGCTTGTCTCGCGCCTGAGCTTCGGCGCGCAGGAGTATGTCTCCGCCGATGCCCTAGCGGCGGAAAACCGCAAAAAAGAGGATGCGGAGAAGCAGGCGGAGCTAAATGCGATGAAAAAGCGCGTTATCCTGTGCATATGCTTTGCCGTGCCGCTGTTGTATGTTTCGATGGGACATATGGTCGGCCTGCCGCTTCCGATGTTTATGATGCCGCATCATGCGCCGCTCACATTTGCGCTCGTACAGCTTATTCTCACGCTGCCCATCGTCATCGGCGGACGCAATTTCTATATTAACGGCTTTGGCAGCCTCGTCAAGGGACACCCGAATATGGACACGCTCGTCGCGGTCGGCACATTTTCCGCGTTGGCTTACGGCTTGTATGCCGTGATCAAAATCTCGCTCGGTGATACGAGCTATTCCGAAAATCTGTTTTTCGAGAGCGCGGCGGTCGTAATAACGCTTGTCATGCTCGGCAAATACCTTGAAGCGCGCAGTAAGCGCCATACCTCCGATGCGATTCGTGCATTGACCGAGCTTGCGCCCGAGACGGCTCTTGTCACCCGCCACGGCGAGACCGGAGAAGTGCCCGTGTCCGAACTGCGCGAGGGCGACGTTATAACCGTACGCCCGGGCGAGCGCTTCCCCTGTGACGGAACGGTCACCTCCGGCGCATCGAGCGCGGATCTCAGCATGCTAACCGGCGAAAGTCTGCCTGTTACGCTGGATGTCGGAAGCTCTGTTACCGGCGGCAGCATAAACGGCGAGGGACTTATAGTGTTTACCGCGACTAAGGTCGGCGGCGACACGGCCCTTGCGCAGATAATTCGCATGGTCGAGGATGCGCAGGGCAAAAAGGCTCCCATCGCAAAGCTTGCCGATAAGGTCGCCGGTGTGTTCGTGCCTGTCGTCATGGCAATCGCGGTAGTTTCGGCTATCATCTGGGCGCTGTGCGGCAAGGATATCGAATTTGTGCTGAATATCTTTGTCTCAGTCCTCGTAGTTGCGTGCCCATGCTCGCTCGGTCTTGCAACGCCGACGGCGATAATGGTCGGCACGGGCCGCGGCGCGGAGCTCGGTGTTTTGTATAAAAGCGGTGAGGCGCTGCAGGCAATGGCCTTTGCCGACACGGTCGTTCTCGATAAGACCGGTACAGTCACCGAGGGTAAGCCTAAGCTCAGCAGCATTTACTCCGTCTCGCTTCCGGAAAACGAGCTTCTCGGAATATGCGCTGCTGCCGAATCCGGCTCTGAACATCCCGTTGCCAAGGCTATAACTCAAGCGGCTGAGGAACGCGAACTCAGCCTGCCGGCGGCAGAGAGCATAACGGCAGTGCCCGGACGCGGCATAAGAGCTGCGGTCTCCGGCCGCGAAGTGCTTATAGGCAACGCACTGCTAATGAAGGAAAACGGCGTTGAAATAACGGCTGATAACGAGCGCGCAAAGCTCGAAGAAAGCGGCTGCATGCTCATGTTTGCCGCCATCGACGGCAGCTTTGCGGGACTTTTCGGTGCAGTCGATACCATAAAGAGCGACAGCCCCGAGGCAATAAGCGCCCTGCATGATCTCGGAATTGATACGATCATGATAACCGGAGATAACGAAAAGGCCGCGCACTCGATCGCAGATAAGGCGAATATCGACCGTGTTCTCGCGGGCGTACTGCCCGAAGGCAAAGCGGGAGAGATCGAAAAGCTCAAAGCCGGCGGCAAAAAAGTCTGCATGGTCGGCGACGGCATAAACGACGCTCCGGCGCTTGCCTCGGCCGATATCGGCGCAGCTATCGGCAGCGGAACGGACGTTGCGATAGAATCGGCCGACGTCGTGCTCATGGGTTCGCACCTCGGATCGCTCGTGACGGCGCTGCGCCTGAGCAAGGCCGTTATACGCAACATAAAGCAGAACCTGTTCTGGGCGTTTTTCTACAACAGCGTCGGCATCCCCTTTGCCGCAGGTCTGTTCTACGCATTCGGCGGGCCGCTTCTGAGCCCGATGTTCGCAGGTGCAGCAATGGCTCTAAGCTCCATCTCCGTTGTGTCGAACGCTTTGCGTCTGAAGCGATTCAAATAAGTGAATAAGCTCAAAAAACTACAGGATAATTATCCTGTAGTTTTTTTCTTAATTCACCGTTTTCTTTCTTCATTTCTTAACCCCATTCAACCTTAATGTGTGATTTCTGCGACCGCAAGGGCATCTTTACAGAGCTTACGCACTGCGGCAGTAAAGCTCGAGAGCCCGTGCGCTTTCTGATATTCTTTGATCCGTTCTACCAGTTCTTCGTCATCATCAATGAATTTGACAGCTTTCATCATTTTTCTCCTTTTCGATATCGTTATGTATTACATTTATATATCATATAGTAATCGTATTGTAGCATATTACAGAATACCAGTCAATAGTATTATGATTACGGATCGAGAGGTAATATGCTATGAAAAATGATACTTTGGTAATTAAAAAGCGCGGCGAGGACGGGAACAAGATAATTACCGTCCGAATTAAAGAGGACACCCTTGCCGAGCTCGACCGCATCGCGGCCGAGAGCAACTATTCACGCAATGAGCTTATAAACATCATTTTGGCCTACGGCGTGAAAAACATAGAGATAGAATGACAAAAGGAGCGGATATCCCGCTCCTTTTCTATTTCCATTTCAAGATAGTTTGTGCTATACTGACATCAGGATCTGTAATTTTAAAGCATTGGAGGTATAGCATGGATAAGCAGCCCTGTCTGCCAGTAAAAATAACGGCAAAAAAGTGGGCCGACAAATTGCAGGACGGTTCAGTCTACATGCGTTCGCTGCACGACTTCGGTTCATGGAGCGCAATAAAGCGTCATAACAGCGGCAACGGACAGATGAAGGACGGAGTTCAGGGTGATATCGGCGAGGGTATAGTCAGGCGCGTCGATCCCAAGGTAGGAGATGAGTTTTTCAACTCCTTTGATACTGAGCTGCGATCCGTAATGAAGGATATGTTCTACATTGAAGAAAACATATTTCAATTCTGCAAAATATACTGTATGTACGGTCTGACATATCTCATCGATGAGCGGAGATTTGAACAGCCCGACGAGCGTCTGCGCGAATTTGGCGACAGCGCGGTCATCATTTATGACCCAAATGAGTTTTTAAACCGCGTTCTGCATGCACTCTATAATAAGTATGGCGACAACTGCAATTTCAAGCTGGATGAGGTTCACTATTACCCACCCGATTACTACGGCGAGCTTGACGAGTTCTGCAAGCATGACAGCTATGCGTGGCAGAACGAGATGCGCATGAGGGTAGCCCTGCTGGACGAGAATGAAACGATAACAGATGCCGACGGGCGCGTCAGAAAACGCCTTATTCAGGACGTTTCCCCCATCACGCTCGACATTGGCTCTATAAGAGACATTTCTGTTCAAATACCTGTAGATGATCTCATAGCCCTGCGTCTGCCGGACATTATAAAGCCGCCGATCTCAGATTAGCTTTTGTTGCGTTATAGCAGGGGTAAATATATAATGTAAGAAAACTCCCGAAGGAGAACTGATGAGATGAAAAAGCTTTCAGCATTACTTTGCGCCGCAATGCTGCTCGGTCTTTGCGCGTGCAGTACGCCGCAGGACGGACAAAGCGACAAGACGGAAAAAGTACCTGACGAGTGCCGGTTTTACTATGACACGCCTGAGCTTGAGGTGATCGCCCCAGCAGACAGTACGCTTCCGCTGGCAGATAAGGCAAGCCGCGGCGCGCCGGACTATATCCCCGTGTGGTATAACGGCGAATACACGCAGATAAACGGCTCGCAGTTCGGCGAGGGCTACACGATGAAGGAACTCACCGGCGACAAGGCCACCGCAGCCGGCGACTACGGGCGCTTTTGCTGGGACGGTGAGCTGTACCACTGCATCCACGTCAAGGCAGACAGCAGCTTTGTTCCCAATCTGTGCAGCATATCGGGCGGCGTACTGTGGCTGGAGATCAGCGGCGAGTGCTACGGCGACGACGGAACGGCCGAGGGCGCGTATTTTTCGGGCTTTGACACCGTTATCATAACAGGCATCGGCTCTCTCAGCATTAATCAAGGTATCGAGTGCGGTACGGGCGAGATGCCGTGGCCCGTATTCATCGTCGACGGACCTTCTCTCAGCGCACCGTCACTATCGCTCATCGTAAACTCCGAACCTGACAAGACCGCCGATCTTATCGTAAAAAGCGGCACGGTGACTATAGACACCATCATGGGCGGCAACATCTGCTGCGCCGGCGGCACGCTTTCGGCCGAGCTTCTTGTGGATACACAACGCCTTGTCTGCCGAGGCGGCTCGACAACTATAAACGGCTGGGGCTTTAACGACGATATGGCCGACGCTCCGGCGGATATCATACTCTCCGGCGGCGATCTTATCGCCGACACCTGGCTTGACGAGCGCACGGAGTATCAGCTCTGGAAAGGCTCGATAACAGGCCCCGGACTTGCAAATATGCCGACAGTACACAAGCTCGGCGACAATGTCACGATAAACGATACAATGAAATAACAAAAAGACGCCCTCGGGCGTCTTTTTCAATTTAAGGTATCCGCATTCATTGTAAACAGCCTGTCAACAGCCATCTTTAATTGCGCGTGCTCGGGCGCTGCAAACTCGGGGTCCAAGGCTAAAAGCTCATGCGCCGCCTGCTGCGCGGTTTGCAGGACGTTCATATCCGAGCACAGGTCTGCAACATGCATCGCCGGAAGTCCGTGCTGGCGTGAGCCGAAGAAATCGCCCGGCCCGCGCAGCTTGAGATCCTCTTCGGATATCTTGAAGCCGTCATTGGTTTTGGTCATGATCTTGAGCCGCGCCTGTGTGGCCTCGTTATCGTTATCGGAAACCAGCACGCAATAGCTCTTATGCTGTCCGCGTCCGACGCGTCCGCGCAGCTGGTGCAGCTGGCTCAGGCCGAAGCGGTCTGCGTTTTCGACTATCATCAGCGCCGCATTCGGCACATCTACACCAACCTCAATGACCGTTGTCGAAACAAGGATGTCTATATCTCCGGCCACAAAGGTTGACATAATATCGTTTTTATCCTTGGCCTTGAGCTTGCCGTGGACGCAGGCGACTCTGAGGTCGGGGAAATACTTTTGCAGCTCGGCAGCGTGCTCCTGCGCGGATTTGAGGTTCGGCGGGAGCTCCTCGTTTTCCTCAATCATCGGGCAGACCACAAACACCTGCCGTCCCTCGGAAACGAGCTTGCGGATAAAACCGTTTAGGCGCGTACGATAGCTCTCCGTAACGGCAAAGGTATCGACCTTCTGCCGGCCGGGCGGCATCTCGTCAATGACCGATATATCCAGATCACCGTAGATTATGAGCGCCAGAGTGCGCGGTATCGGCGTTGCGGACATGACAAGAACATGCGGCTTTTCACCCTTGGATATCAGGCTCGAGCGCTGATTGACACCGAAACGGTGCTGCTCATCGGTTATGACGAGGGCAAGGTTTGAATACTCAACATCCTCGGAAAACAGCGCATGCGTGCCGATGATAAGATCAATTTGCCCGGCTGCGAGCTCGGCTTTGACATCGCGCTTCTGCTTTGCGGTCATCGAGCCCGTGAGCTTTGCTATGTTCAGACCAAACGGTGCGAGGAAAGTACCGAGCGTTTCAAAATGCTGCTGAGCAAGTATCTCTGTCGGCGCCATAAACGCCGAGGAATACCCGTTTTTCCACGCATACCAGATAAGCGCCGCAGCGACGAGCGTTTTTCCGCTGCCGACATCGCCCTGAACGAGACGGTTCATCGCCATGCCCGACTGCATATCGCGCACAGCATCACCAACCGCGCGTCTCTGCGCGCCTGTCGGAACAAAAGGCAGACTTGAGAAAAACTCCTCCATATTCTGCGCTCGCATGAGTATGCCGCTTTGCTTTGAATGGCTGCCCTTCATTTTGCCGAGGGCGCAGGCCAGCAAAAACAGCTCCTCGAAAACGAGCCTTCTACGCGCAAGCTCGAGATCCTCGAAGCTTGCCGGAAAATGAATGTTCTCATAGGCATAGTCCGTCTGCGCAAGCTTATACTTCTTGCGCAGACTCTCCGGCAGGACCTCGGGCAAGTCAGACGCGCAGGCATCCAGTGCCTGACGCACAGCACTCATAATAAGTTTTTGCGACAGCCCGGTCGTCAGCCCGTATATCGGCACGATTCGCCCCGTGACTCCGCCGACCGAGCCCTCACGCTCGATAACGGGATTTGTCATGGTTCGCTTGCCGCCGACGCCAATGATCTTGCCGTATATGTTTAAGCTGTCGCCGCGATGGATATTGTTTTTGATATATGGCTGGTTGAAAAATGTTATGTCAACCGAGCCGCTCTCATCCACCACACGGAACTTCACAAGCTCAAGCCCACGGCGGATACGTACAAGGTGCGCATCCTCGGCAGCAAGAGCATTTATGCAGACAGTTTCGCCGTCGCAGGTCAGGGCGATCGGCTTAAAGCTGCTGCGGTCCTCATATTTCCTCGGAAAATACGAAACAAGGTCACGGACGGTAAAGACGCCGAGCTTATTGAACAGCAGCGCCTTTTTCTCGCCTATGCCCTTGCAGTATCGTATATCGGTTTCAAGATAGTTCATTTTTGAAGTTTAAATCTCCATAGAGCTTCGCGGTCGGCAGGATCCGCATATGCTATACCGACGCGCGGAAGTTGTATTATGTTAACCTCAGTTTCATCGTCCTCAATGCTTAGCCCATCGCATGACAGAATGTCGAGGCCGTTTAAGCTACGGTCGATGCCAAGCTCTTTAGTCAGCTTGCCCGGCCCCTCAAATCCCTCGCAGCATCTAATGAGCACCGCCTGTGGATCGCCGTCGGTACCGGAAACGATATTCAGCATCTCGTGCATACCGTAGCAGAGATAAACGTATATCGTGCCGCCATCACGCCAGAGTATCTCGGCACGCTTTGTTTTGCCCTTGTGGGCATGGCATGCTGTGTCTTCAGTACCGCAGTATGCCTCTGTTTCTGTTATCCTAAGGTGCTTCTCACTTCCGTCGGGAAAGCGGCGCACAATAATTTTACCTACCAGAGCCTGAGCCAGCATAATCGCGTCGGCGCGGAAAAATTTGCGGTCAAGCATCACTCCACCATCCTGAGCGTGTAATCCGTGCGGTTTGTAAGCGTAAATACCTCGAGCAGTCCCGTGGTACACAGGATTTCGTTGTCTTTGGTTATCATTATCATCTCAAAGCCACCGTTTTCACGCCAGTATTTGAGTGCGGCGTTCTCGCCGAGGATGAATATCGCCGTCGACAGACAGTCGGCCAGAGTTCCATCCGGACAGACTATCGTGACGGATACGAGATCGTTGTCTGCGGGCTTTCCCGTGTTCGGGTCGATAAGGTGATGGTACTTCATGCCGTCAGAACCGATAAAATAGCGCTGGTAGCTTCCGCTGGTTATTATCGCGGTCTCGCCGACGGAGAGCGTTCCGACGTACGAGCTCGTGTCGTTAGGATCCTCGACCGCAACGGTCCAGTTGCTGCCGTCGGGCTTTGTGCCGAGAGTCTGCACGTTTCCGCCGAGGGAAACGATACCGCTGGTTACGCCGCTTTTTCTCATCGCGTCTATCGCATATTTCGACGCACAGCCTTTTGCTACCGCGCCAAAGCTTATTTGGGTTCCCGCGGGCATACGCACGGAGTAGTTTGCCTCACCCTCAAAATTTGTGATCTCGGTACTGCCAAAGCCCATTGTTTTGCGCAGCTCCTTTATCTCGTCATCGTCTGGGATTCGGCCGGTCTCGTCCTTGAACTCGCCCCATGCCTCGTACAGCGGATACACCGAAAGATCAAGCGCACCGCCGGACAGTTTATAGACGCTAAGCGCCGTGGAAAGCATCTCGTTCACCTGCGGCGTAACGATAACGTCCTTGCCCTCGGCGTTGTTTATAAGCGAGGTATAGCTTCCCTCGTTATCCGGGTCGAGCATATCATCCATCGCATTTATAACGCCGACGGCCGCACTGATGCCGTCGTTTGCGTATTTTCCGTAAGCGGTCAGGTTCATGACCGTGTCCATAGCAAATATCTGCTTCTGTACAGGCTCGTCATTCGAGCATGCACACAACGGCAGCACCATGCACACGCACAGCAGTACCGCGATCATTCTCTTTGCAAAAAAGCGCTTCATATCTTATCCTCAAAGTTTAATATTTTAATTATTATTTTATTAGTATAACATACAACCCGGCAATTGAAAACCGAAATTTTGTGCTCTCCGAAGCAGTGTCAACACTATAACTATTTGTTAAAAGTGGCAACAGGCACAATATATAGCAAAGTCCGATCGAATGCTCAATTTACAGATTGTTTACGGCATAATGCTGCATGTTACGGCAGCCTATGTTGACATAATTCGACTTGTGTGTTACAATTTGATTACACATTGAAATATTCCACGGAGAGTTCAAAGATGAAAAAACGACTTATCAGCTCACTGCTTGCAGTGATAATGTGCGTATCGCTGCTTGCGATCCCAGCAGATGCCTCGGGCATAAGCGGCGCAAAGACGACAAGCGCCCTCAACCTCAGAAGCGGCGCAAGCACAAGTAAATCCATAATCATGACCATGCCTGCCGGTGCGGAAGTCATCGTCGGCATGACACAGAACGGCTGGTGCAAGGTCGTTTATAACAACACCGTCGGCTATGCCTCGGCAGATTATCTCAAAGCCGTCAGCAAGGTCAGCGGCAATTTCGGAACAGGCACGGTCTCCGGCAACAGTGTACGCATGAGAAGCGGCGCCAGCACAAGCAGCTCCGTTGTCGGTACTTATGATAAGGGCACGAAAATGTCCGTCATAGGTGCAGCCGGTAACTGGTATGAAGTAAGCTACAGCGGCAAGACGGGCTATGTAAGTGCAGACTACATGAAGCTGTCCGTAGGCAATGCATCCTCCGCATCCTCCACGACTCCGACTACTCCTTCCCCCACCCCGTCAAGCACGACGGCAGTAAACACCAAGGTTTTTAAGGCCACAGTCATCGGTACGAGCGTAAGGCTCAGAAGTCAGCCAAACACAGGCTCCGATACTCTCGGCTACTACTCAAACGGCGTGAACCTGACGGCGCTCGGCTCGGTCAAGGATTGGTACAAGGTCTCCTACAACGGAAAAACGGGCTACATGTCCGCGCAGTATGTCCGCATAACTCCTACCGACAGCTACAGCTCCGCAAAGAGCGGCACCGTCTCGGGCGACAGCGTTCGTCTGAGAATGGGTCCGAGCACCGATTTTGCATCCATCGGCTCGCTCAACAAGGGC
Source organism: uncultured Oscillospiraceae bacterium (assembly GCA_934636655.1). Taxonomy (GTDB): domain Bacteria; phylum Bacillota; class Clostridia; order Oscillospirales; family Oscillospiraceae; genus F23-B02. The sequence continues at coordinate 5,422 of CAKUAS010000008.1, read as the reverse complement.
GCAAGCGTAAAGATCACCGGCGAAACCGGTTCATGGTATGAGGTCAGCGCAAACGGCAAATACGGCTACATGAGCAAGGACTACATAAAGATAGTGACCACGGCCTCGACCGACACCGTTGAAAAGATGGACAAGATCGGCATAGTAACCGGCAACGGTGTGCGTATGCGCAGCGGCGCAGGTACGAGCTACTCCACCATCGGCTACTACAACAAGGGTATTCAGGTCAAGGTCACTGGCAAAACCGGTTCATGGTACGCCGTAAGCTACAACGGCCTTAACGGCTACATGAGCACCGATTACGTTAAGCTCAGCACCGGCAACGCAGTTGCAGATCAGATCGTTGCGACCGCAAAGCAGTACCTCGGCACGCCTTATGTCTACGGCGGCTCTTCCCCTCGCGGCTTTGACTGTTCTGGCTTCATGTACTACCTCTACGGTCAGTACGGATATAAGCTCTGGCGCACGGCAAGCACCCAGTGGGCAAATAACGGCGTTAAGGTCGAAAAGAGCGCGCTTCAGCCCGGCGACCTCGTGTTCTTCTCCGACAGCGTCGATCCCATCGGCCATGTCGGCATGTACATAGGCAATAACCAGTTTATCCACGCCTCGTCCGGAAAGGGCTGCGTTGTGATAACCTCGCTGAGCGCCAGCTACTACGCAAATCACTACACCGGTGCAAAGCGCATCATTCAATAGGATATAAGGACATAAAAATTACACCGCAGGAATTATCCTGCGGTGTTTTTTATAGCTTGCTGTCTATGATTTTATAAGCTGCATACAGCACGGCAAGCAGCACGGCATCGGCTGCAATGTGCGGGCTGAACACGGCTTTGTCTGGCAGGAGCAGAGCGCCGCAAAGGGCGATCGCAATAACGAGCAGCACAAGGCAGATAAGCGGTGCAGGCTTTGAACTAAATGAATTTTTAGTTATGTAAACCACTATCAGGCTTGCCGCTATGAGCAGCGCGGCGCCGGTTATGATATCCGAAAGGCTTAGCGGCGTTATATACCATACATCGCCGTTTATCACCTGTGTTAGCACGCTGAATACCGCCCAAATAGCAAACAGGACCATAAGTGCAGGCAAAACATCACGAATCGCGACCAAAACGCGCTTTGCGCGGCTCAATTTCGGGATCTCGGCAATTATCTCGTCGCAGAATGCCTTATAGTCACCGCCGATGACATCGGCAGCGCTTTCGCCTCGGGCTTCCCCGTCAATTAGCATCTGCGTTATATCGCGCCGCACCCTTTCCTGATCGATATCGCTGATATTTGCACTTCTTATGTAAACCACAATGTCGGTCTGTATATCTTCGTTTTCTTTACTCAGCTGCTTTTCAAGCTCGTTATTCTCTCTCTTGAGTGCTTTAGCTTCCCTGCTCATATTCTTCTCCTCCTTTAAGCGTGCTGTCAACTGCATTGCGCAGCTCATTGTAGCTGCTTATAAACGATTCAAGCTCTTCCCTGCCCTGCTGCGTGAGCCTGTAATACTTTCTCTTCGGTCCGAGCTCTGATACGCAGTATTCGGTATCAACAAGGCCGTTTTTTTCGAGCCTGAGCAGAAGCGGATATATCGTTCCCTCGGCGATTCTGCCGAAGCCATAGCTGCTCAGGGTTTCCGCTATCTCATATCCATATGTCTCCCTGCGCGAGATTATTGCAAGAATGCAGCCCGAAAGCGTGCCCTTGAGCATTTGTGACGGTATCATTGCGCACCTCTACTTTGTTTTACATAGTAGTTGACTATATTGTAATACATAGTACCTATATTGTCAAGAAAAAAACTTAAGGATTATGCTATATATGCGTTGTTGTGCATAGTTGTTTTTGCTGGTCTAGTGCTTCTTTTTGGCTTTATGGGGGCAGGTTTAAAAGGAGCCATTATTGGGGCTGTAATAACCTTTATCGTTTCGGCAATTATATATAGCATGTCTCAGGCAGCAGAAGAAAATAATGAAAAAGAAAAGCGTAAGCGCGAGGAAGATGAAAGACGTTTTGAAAGCGGCGAGATGAAAGGTGCTGAGCGTGCCGCATATGCAAAAAAGAAGCTTGATTATGCAATGGGAGCGTATCATCGAGGCGCTATAACTTTTTTGGATCTTCAATTGCTGCAGAGAAGGTACACCGGTCAATCAATGATAGATGATTTAGGGCTTGATGTTGTAGCGGCGGCTAGTCGGAAATACCAGGTCAATCGAGCTATAGAAAAACAGCAGAAGAGCGCCACTGGACATATGATAATTAATGCGGCGGTCGGTGAAGCGATAGCCGGAACAGCGGGAGCTGTCATAGGCGCGGCGACAAGCGCGGAAAAATCCTCTCAGGAGGCCGCGGCGCTTGCGGCGGAAAAAGCCTCAGCAGAGCAGGCTCTCAATAAAGCTATAGAAGATTCTATCACGCGCGGAATTTAAAGCATAAATAACAAAAGGGAAAGCTGATATCAGCTTCCCCTTAAATGTTTGTCTCTTACTTAAAGTATCTTGCCAGCAGGCCTTCGAAAGCCTTGCCGTGGCGGGCCTCGTCGCGGGCCATCTCGTGGACGGTGTCATGGATAGCGTCGAGGTTATACTGCTTTGCGAGCTTTGCAAGCTCGAACTTGCCGGCGGTCGCGCCGTTTTCGGCATCGACGCGCATCTCAAGATTCTTCTTGGTCGAATCGGTGATGACTTCGCCGAGGAGCTCTGCGAACTTTGCAGCGTGCTCTGCTTCCTCGTAAGCTGCCTTCTCCCAGTAAAGGCCGATCTCGGGATAGCCTTCACGGTGAGCGACGCGAGCCATTGCCAGGTACATGCCGACCTCGGAGCACTCGCCCTCGAAGTTTGCGCGCAGGCCGCTGATGATCTCCTCGCGGACGCTTTCGGGAACGTCTGCGCCGAAGCTCTTGCCGACGCCGACTATATGCTCAGCCGCCCAGGACTTTTCATCGGACTGCTTGATGAACTTGCTGCCGGGGACATTGCAGATAGGGCACTTCTCAGGGGGAGTGTCGCCTTCATGAACGTAACCACATACGGGGCATACCCATTTTGCCATAATAATTTACCTCCTAAAATAATAAATACACTTTATACTTCGCTTTTAATCTTGAACGACGTGTTCCGTCTTTCTGTACTCATTATAATAGGATTGTGAATTTGTAAGTGTAGCATACGCTACACCCTGCGAATGTTTTTCGAAATTTCGCAAAGAGCTTCGGCGGCCTCGGTGTCGCAGTCGGTGCTGCGCGCAAGATCGGCAAGCGACAGCATGCCGACAAGCCGCCCGTCTTTGCACACCGGCAGCCTTCGTATCTGCGCGTCGGCCATCAGCCGCGCTGCGTCGCCTACATAGGCATTGTCATTTATCGTGATAACGCCGCGCGTCATGATGTCGCCTGTTTTTGTCTCCGCGGGCGACAGTCCGTTTGCCACACACCTGACGGCGATGTCGCGATCGGTTATCATTCCGCGCAGGTTGCCGCGGTCATCGCACACGGGCACCGCACCGATGTTATATTGTTTTAAAAGCCGCGCCGCTGCGGATACGGGCTCGCCGAGGCCGACAGTTACGATGTGCTCGCTCATTATATCGAATACTTTCATAAATGATCCCTCCTGACTTAATAATAGCCATACGAGGGGGTGTCCTATACATTATATAATATATTCACTCGACAAGTTCGGCTATCGCGGGGCCTGCAGTTTTGCCGAACAGCCGTATCGCTGCAAGAGCCTCCTGCAGGGTGTTTCCGTTGCTGCCGACCTCGAGGATCATCGAGCCGGGCGTGAGATGCTGGTTGTAACGGTATTTACTCAGCGTGATCGGCCGCATGAGGCTGGGATAGGAGCTGCACACTGCGTTTTGCAGATATAGAGCGAGACTTAGATTCTGCTGCCAGTTGGGATGCTCAAGACCGCTTGCGTTGCTGCCTATAAACAGCATAACCTGACTTGCGCAGACACCCTGCTCGGTGGCGGTGGTTTTGTACGTCACCGTGTCCGAGCACAGTGCGTCGCGGTGCAGGTCAATGACGATCTTTATGCTCGGGTAGTCTGCAAGGTATTTTTCAATTACTTCCCGGCTGCGGTTGTATGAGCCGGTGTAGCTCGGGTAATCAAAAACCTGGGTGTCGTGGATGACGTTGAGGCCGCAGTCCTCAAAAATTTGTGTAAGCTCCGTGCCGATGCGAATGACGTTTAGGTTTTGGTCGAGCGTACGGTTTGTGCCGAGGTCATCGTATTTATCCAGCCCGGCAGGGGAGTAGGCCTCGCTTGAATGGGTGTGTATAATGAGTATCTGAGGTTTCCCGGACTCGAGACGCAGCGAGCATCCGGCGCTGAGCATAGAGTTAATGTCTATATCGTAGCCCGAGCCGTTTTTTATGGATAGTCCGCCCGATATCGTTGTCGGTATTATTGTAGGCGTTACGGGAGCGGGACTTTCCGTGGGGGCAGGCGTATCGAGCGGAGTGCCGGTGGGGTAGGCGCTTTCCTGCGCGTCGGATGCAAGAGAGATCGTGTTTCTGATGCTCTCACCGCCGTCAGTGCGCAGATACACAGCGAACAGATAAAGGCAGCACAGGGCAAGTCCGCCCACAAGGATTACTTTGAGTTTTTTCAGCATACCGAGCCCTCCCGTCAGACAATTATATTGCCGCGAGGGATAAAATATGCTGTACTTAAAAGGCGGGCTGTGGTATGATTTATATACAGTGGCATTTTGCGTTATGTAAACCATGAATATTCAAAAAATGAGGTGGGATTATGCATATTACTTACCGTCCAAAGGGAGTATGTTCGCAGCTTTTCGAGATCGATGTCGAAGACGGTCGCATTGAAAAAGTGGAGGTAAAAGGCGGCTGCGATGGCAATTTGCAAGGCATTTCGCGGCTTCTGGTGGGGATGAAAGTTGAAGATGCCGTAGAGAGATTAGAGGGGATCAGGTGCGGATATAAGAACACATCATGCCCCGATCAGTTATCCAAGGCGCTGAAAAATTGCATATAAAAACGGCGATTTAGTTTACATAATATCATTTCATAACGCAATTGATTTACATAACGTTATACACATGATTAATATTTGTAATAATTTTTACGAATTTTTAAGAAATTGTTGTCGAATTTCGGCTTTTGTGCAAGCTGCATAAGGCACAAAATGATGTGCTTTAGGCCGCAAAAGCCCCTAAATCTTGCGGTTTTTGAACTACATATGTGTAATGTGCACAATTCGACATGGCCTCGTTTGTGCAAAATATCTATTTACTCGATCGCAAACGTTCCGCTATAATTAATATGCCTTAGAGTTATAAGGCAACATTCGGTGTTTTGCCGAATATATTTTTTATGACAGGAGCGTTATATGAGTAAACTGAAAAAGTATAGTTTTTCACTCGTGTTCGTTATCTGTCTGCTGTGCGTTTTCCTCTGCGGCTC